>JBKOYY010000123.1:0-36459 GCA_046725615.1 Pseudomonadota bacterium | reverse complement strand
GCGTCGGCCGCCTCGGCTGCGGCGCGGGCGTCGTCGAGGCGGGCGGGCGCGTACCACCCTTGGCGGACCAGCGGCTGGACGCGGCGCAGGTTGGCCTGGGCGTCGCGGGCGTGCGCCTCGGCGGCGGCGATGTTGGCCTCGTACACGGCCAGTTCGACCGGCCGCTGGCCCTTGCGTGCGTCGGCGGCCTGGGCGGCGGCGGCCTGGGCCTCGGCGGTCGCCTGATCGTACTGGGCCTGGACCTGGGCCGGATCGACGACGAACAGCGGCTGGCCGGCGGCGACCTCCTGGCCGCGGCTCACGTGGACGGCGCGGACCGTGCCGGCGACGGGGGCGGCCAGATACAGCGCCTCGCCCTCCACATAGCCCGACAGGACGTGCGGCTGGCCCAGGCGCGGCAGGGCGACCAGCAGGGCGACGATGGCGGCGGCGACGGCGATGAGGCCGCCGACCAGTATGCGCTGGCGTCTCATGCGGCGGCTCCTGGCATCGCCATGCCGCCCAGGATGGTGTCGACGTGCTGGACCATGAGGGCGCGGAGGTCGAACGGCTCGGCGCCGACGGGCACGAAGGTCTCGCGCCAGAGCACGGCCACCAGGATCGGCGAGATGAGCTGGAGGGCGTAGGCGCGGGGGTCGCCCGGCCTGACCTCGCCGCGGTCCTGGGCGGCGGCGATCGCCCCGGCGAGGGCGCCCAGGGCCTGCGAGACCAGCTCGTCGTGCCACACCCGGGCGATCTCCGGGAAGTTGCGCGCCTCGCCCACGACCATCTTCAGCACCCCGCCGATCGGGGTCGTTTCGATCACCTGCCCCATCCGCGCGGCCACGCTCCGCAGCAGGTCGGGCAGGGGGCCGGGATGGGCGGCGATCATCGCGCGCACGGCGCCGACGTTGGGGGCGATCGCCTGGACCACGACGGCCCGGAAGATGTCTTCCTTGGTCTCGAAATAGAGATAGACCGCGCCCTTGGAGACGCCGGCCCGCCGGGCGATCTCGTCCAGCCGGGCCGCGGCGAAGCCCTTTTCGGCAAAGACTTCGAGCGCCGCCGCCACGATCTCTGCGGGCCGTTCGTCCTTGCGCCGGCGGAATTTGGGCTCGCCGCTGTCCATGCGGACCCTCCATTAAATAACTGACCAGTCGGTTATTAGCCTGTGCGGCAAAGTCGCGCAACGCCGATATTTTTCGCCCGGGCGTCAAACCGCCACATGGGGGATTAACCCTCGGCGCCTATTTCCTGCCCCGGTCCGCAGCGAAAGGACCGCAGCCCCCGCCGCGCATCCCCCCTGCCGCGGCGCTTCAACCCATCCGCCTCGAAGCCGGCGATCCGTCCGGCGAAGGCGCATCTTTGAGTAAGGGTCCTGATGACGGACTTTCGTGCGCGTTTCCGGCAGCTGATCGAGCAGCGACCGCTGGCCATCCTCACCGTAGCCGGCCTTGTGGCGGCCACCGCGGCAGCCGCGGCGCCGTTCAGCCAGCCGGTGAGCCGCGCCATGATCGGCACGGCCGTACAGCGCGCCGTCGAGGCGGCGCCTGAGACGGTGCAGGAACCTACCTACGAGCTCGTCTGGGTCGGGAAGGATCTCGACGGCGACGGCCGCGGCGACTTCACCAACCCCACGGGACGCCAGCCGCGCGGCGAGGACGCCTATGGCGAGGGCGAGTTCGGCGCCCGTCGCGACGGCGGCAGCCGCCGCCACGAGGGCGTCGACTACATGGCTCGCGCCGGCCAAGCCGTCCGGGCGCCGATCTCGGGCTATGTGACCAAGATCGGCTACGCCTACGCCGATGCGCCGAACCTGCGGTTCATCGAGATCACCAACCCGGCGCTGCGCATCGCCGCGCGCGTGTTCTACGTCAATCCCAAGGTCGAGGTCGGCCAGCCGGTGGCCATGGGCCGTCCGATCGGCACGGCGAAGTCGCTGCAGCGGATGTATCCGGGCGGCATGACGGACCACGTCCATCTCGAGATCATCGATCGGCGCGGCGTCCGCATCGACGCGGCCAAGATCATCTCGGCCCAGTACCAGCCCACGGAAGTGGCGGCGGACTAGGGCTTCAGCAGAGACGCCAGCTCGGCGCCGGTGGCCGCCTCGGACAGACGGTCGAACCGGCCCTCGGCGGCGATCTCGCGCGCGGCGCGGAGGAATCCGCCCCAGGCCGCGCGGGCCAGCGCCCCGCCCAGGCTGATGCGGCGCACGCCCAGGTCCGCCAGCTCGGCCACCGACAGGCCCGGCGCCCACATGAGGACGTTCAGCGGCTTCGGCGACACCGCCCGCACCGCGGCGGCGATATCCCCGGCGGTGCGCAGGCCCGGCGCGTAGAGGCAGTCGGCCCCGGCGTCCGCCAGGGCGACCAGCCGGTCCAAGGTCCGGGCGAGGTTCATCTGTCCGATCAGCAGGCCCTCGGCCCGGGCGACCAGGACGGCGCCGTCGGCCCGGGTGACTTCGGCCGCGGCCCGCACGCGCTCCACTGCGAGGGCGGTCTCGTACAGCGGCTTGCCGGGGTCGTGGCTCATGTCCTCGATCGACAGACCGGCGATTCCGGTCTCCAGCGCCATGCGCACGTTCGCGGCCACGTCCTCGGGCGCGTCGGCGTAGCCGTTCTCGAAGTCGGCGCTGACCGGCAGGTCGACGGCGCCCGTCAGCGTCGCCAGATGCGCCAGCGCATCAGACAGGGGGATCTCGTTGTCGAGCCGCCCGCTGGACCAGGCCATGCCCGAGCTGGTGCTCGCCAAGGCGGGGAAGCCCAGGGCCTGCAGCATCCGGGCGCTGCCGGCGTCCCAGGGGTTGGGGATCACGAAACAACTCGTTTCGTGAAGGGCGCGGAATCGCGCGCGAGACTCGGCGGGAGTCGGCATGGCGGGCCTCCGACGGCAGAGCTTAATGAGGAAAGCTTGGGAATGGGAACGAGCGCAAAACGAATCATGACCGAATCACTGACTCGCAGCGATTCAGCTTCTGTTCCCTACGAGATATTGTAGCTGATTTGCTTCGAGGCACAACGAAGCGTCTTTTTGGGGCGCGACGGATCGCGCGGCGCGCCGGCTCGCCTTGACGGGCCGGGGGCGTTCCTCTACATGGCCCGCTCTTCGCGCGGGTCCACGCCCAGCGCGCCCAGAATTCTTGCGAAGGTTATCTCGCCATGTCGCGTCGCTGCGAAATCACGGGTGTCGGGCCGATGGTCGGTCACAACGTGAGCCACTCGAATATCAAGACCAAGCGCCGGTTCATGCCGAACCTGGTGTCCACGACCGTTCAGTCGGAGGCGCTGGGCCAGTCGTTCAGCCTGCGGATCACCAACGCCGCGCTGCGCACCCTGGACTTCAAGGGCGGCCTCGACGTCGTCCTGCTGAAGGCCCGTGACGAGGTGCTCTCGCCCCGCGCGCTGAAGATCAAGCGCCAGGTGAAGGCCAAGCTCGCCGAACAGGCCGCTTAAGCCACTCTCCAGAGTGTCGTTCCGAGAGGGCCGCCCGCAAGGGCGGCCTTTTCATTTGCTGAAGTCCTATCGCGGCGGCGTCCAGTCGAAGGCCAGCAGCAGCGTACGCTGGTCTGTCGGCAGGCCGCTGTAGGTCCCGAAGTTGTCGTCCGAGATCAGGTAGAACCGGATCCGCCCCTTGTGGCCCACGGCGGCGGCGAGGCCCTCCAGGTTGTCCACCGTCATCGGCCGCGCGATCTCCATCCCGTCCAGCTTGCGGCCGGCCCGGTCGATGATCCGCAGACGCACGACGTTGCCGGTCAGCGGCGAATAGCTGCGCAGCAGATAGGCCAGCCGCCCGCCAGGCAGCGGCTCGAAGGCCACAAGCTCCGAGCCTTCCAGATCCAGGTCGCGCTCCCGCACGCACGACGTCGAGATGCGGCATAGGAACACCCAGCCGCGATCCTCCAGGCCGACCCGGTAGGCGTCGGGCGCCACCTCAGGCGCCGCAGCGAGGGCCTCCATGCCCTTGTTGAAGGTCAACCTGATCTCCGGCGCAGGGGCGCGGCGCGGCGTCGCGCCGGGGCTGGAATAGACCAGGACCCGGTCGTTCTGCTCCATGCTGACCACGAGGGCGCCGTTCGGCAGCCGGGCGACCCCTTCCGAATCGAATTCGCGCTGGCCCCCGGCGTAGAGGTCCGCGCCGTCCTCGCCCTTCAGGGCCACCAGCGTGGCGTCGGCGACCCCGGCAAGGCGCCCCGCGGCATCCAGTACGAGGCGACCTTCCAGGAAGTCGGCCTGATCGCCGACGGCCATGAAGCGGCCGTCGGCGAACACCTTCAGGTCGGAGAAGCCGTGCAGCCGGCTGGTGTCGCGCGAGGTCAGGACGAGGCCGCCCGCATAGGCGAAGGCGCCGACCCGCTCGTCCGCGGGATCGGCCGGCCGCAGGGGCACGGGCACGGCGTCGACGCGCACCGCCGGGCCGACCGGGATCGGCGCAGCGGGCAGGGGCGGGGTCTGCGGCTGGCAGGCCGCCAGGGCGAGGACTGCGGCGAGCCCCGCCCAGCGCCTCACGCCGAGACCTTCCGGACTTCCTTGAACGTCGAGCCGCGGGCCGGACCCTGCGGGCCCTGGGTGTTCGGCGGCGGCGCCAGCAGGCTGGCCGTCTTGCGGGTGACGCGCCGGATCTCCTCGTCGAACAGGTCGGCGAGCTGCTCGACCATGGCGCCGGCGAGCTGTTCGACGTCCACGATGGTGACGGCGTTCTTGTAGTAGCGGGTCACGTCGTGGCCGATGCCGATGGCGATGAGCTGGACCGGGCTCTTGTCCTCGATCTCGGTGATCACTTCGCGCAGATGGCGTTCGAGGTAGTGCCCCGAGTTGACCGACAGGGTGCTGTCGTCCACCGGCGCGCCGTCGGAGATCACCAGCAGGATGCGGCGCTGCTCGGGACGACCGATCAGGCGCTGGTGCGCCCAGATCAGCGCCTCGCCGTCGATGTTCTCCTTCAGCAGGCCCTCGCGCATCATCAGGCCGAGGTTGCGGCGGGCCCGCCGCCACGGTGCGTCAGCGGCCTTGTAGATGATGTGGCGCAGATCGTTCAGGCGGCCCGGCTGGGCGGGCTTGCCGGCCTTCAGCCAGTCCTCTCGCGACGATCCGCCCTTCCAGGCTCGGGTGGTGAAGCCCAGGATCTCGGTCTTCACGCTGCAGCGCTCCAGCGTGCGCGCCAGGATGTCGGCGCAGACCGCGGCGACCATGATCGGCCGGCCCCGCATGGAGCCCGAGTTGTCGATCAGGATGGTGACGACGGTGTCGCGAAACTCCGTGTCGTCCTCCTCCTTGAACGAGAGCGGCGCGGTCGGGTCGATGATCACCCGTGTCAGGCGCGCAACGTCGAGAATCCCTTCCTCGAGGTCGAACGACCAGCTGCGGTTCTGCTGGGCCTGGAGTTTGCGCTGCAGGCGGTTGGCCAGGCGCGAGACGACGTTCGACACCGATGCGAGCTGCTGGTCCAGGTAGGCCCGCAGGCGGGTCAGCTCCTCGGGATCGCAAAGCTCCTCGGCGGCGACGATCTCGTCGTGGGCCGTCGTGAAGACCTTGTAGGTGACGGCGCGATTGTCGCCCGACGGGTCCGGACGGGCTGGCTGTTCGCCTTCGCCCATGTCGGGCGGCTCGTCGGTGTCCTCGGCGTCGGGGTCCTGCTCCGACTCCATCATCTGGCTGTCGGCGTCCTCGGCCTCCCGGGCCGTGGTCTCGTCCTCGTCCATGGTCGACTGCTGGGGCGACTGGGCCTCGCCGTCGCTGTCGTCGTCCTGGTTGGAGTCCTCGGGCTCGCCCTCTTCGCTGCTCTCGTCGTTGTCTTCCGGCTGCTCGGGCGCGTCCGACAGGTCGTCGCCCATGGAGAGGTCACGGATGATCGTGCGCGCGATCCGGGCGTAGGCCTTCTGGTCGTCGACCGCTGCGGCCAGCCGGTCGAGGTCCTCGCCGGCCTTGGCCTCGACGTCGGCGCGGAACAGGTCGACCAGCGCCCGGGCCATCGGCGGCGGCGGCTCGCCGGTCAGCCGCTCGCGGACCATCAGGCTGACGACGTCTGCCAGCGGCGGGTTGGCCAGGGCCTCGACCTCGTTGAACGCCTTGCGCTGCCAGGCGTGGTTCATCACCGCCTTAAGGTTCTCGCGCACGCCGCCCATGGCGTTGGCGCCGATGGCCTCGATGCGAGCCTGCTCCAGGGCGTCGTAGATCGGCTGGCCGGGACCGGAGTGCGGCCGCGTCTTCACGTGCGCGACCGGGTCGTGGTGGGCGATCCGCAAAGCCATCTGGTCCGCAAGGCCGCGGATGCGGGCGGCGTCTTCGGGTGTCAGGTCGCGCGGGGGGTGGGGCAGGACGGCGCGGTTGCCGGACAGCTGGGGTCCTTCGCCCGAGTAGACGATCTCCAGGTCGGGCGTCTCGGCAAGCGATCGCGCGGCATGCGCCAGCGCGCGC
The DNA here is from genome assembly GCA_046725615.1 of Pseudomonadota bacterium. GTDB lineage: Bacteria > Pseudomonadota > Alphaproteobacteria > Caulobacterales > Caulobacteraceae > Phenylobacterium. The sequence goes on along the minus strand of JBKOYY010000123.1, from coordinate 30,064 downwards.
TTGAAGGGCTCCAGGGGGCTTTCCGGGTTCTTCGCCATGTCAGTCGGTCATAGATCAGGCGTGACGCGGCGGGAAACAAGGAATCGTGTCTTCGGGAACGGCATCGCGAGAGGCCGCGTTTCGACGGCTCAGGTTCATGACCGGAGGAGAGACGTCATGCTGAAATGGGCCCTGATCTTCGCGATCGTCGCCATCGTGGCCGCCGCCCTGGGTTTCGGCGGCATCGCCGGCGCTGCGGCGGGTATCGCCAAGCTGCTGTTCTTCGTCGCCGTGGTCGGCTTCCTGCTGTTCCTGGCGCTCGGCGTCTTCGCCGGCCGCAAGCTGACCGGACGCTAGACTGGATCGGGCGGGGCTCGCGCCCCGCCCGACACCGCTACTTCTTCGCCAGATAGGCCTTGGCCTGCTGGCCGACGACATCGACGAGGTCGCCCATGGCGATGTTTGCGTCGATGAGGTGCAGGCCCCAATCCTTGGCGATGACGCCGCCGGGGCCGGTGACGTCGCCGCTGATGACGTCCGTTCGCGGGTCGTTGGGGTCGGCGTTGATCCTGGCTTCCAGATAGCTGAAGCCATCCTTCGAGACGCATTGACCGGTGATCAGGCCCGGGACGGCCACGAACGGCGTCGTCGGGTTCGGCTTGCCCTTCACCCATTCCGGCGTCGGCGCGGCCGAACTGGCGATGTTCATGCCGTTGGAGAGGTAGGCCTTGAGCGAAGCCGAACCGCCGCCGAGCGCTGCGGGGTTCGTGCAGGCGGCCTGCATTCCCGGCGTCATGACGCGGCCGAAGCGGCTGTTGGCGGGCGGCGGGATGGTGTCGCGGAAGGTGACGTAGCTGATCGCGCAGCCCGTCTGCGTCGCCGACCTGCAGAGCGGGATGGTCTTGAAGGCCCCCGTATCCTTGCCCGCCTCCACGGCCAGGTTCGAGCCCAGGATCAGGGCCGAGATGAGCTGCTTCTGGACCGGCTTGCCCTCGACCTCGGCCGGGATGAGCCGCTGGAGAACGCCCGAGCCCTGGGAGTGGCCGATCAGCACGACGCCGCGGCCCTTGTTCTCGGTCGCGAGGTAGTGCTTCCAGGCGTCCACCACGTCCCCGTAGCCCACCTGGCGCGCGGATGGGTCGGTGGCGCCGGCCATCGGAGTCCCGGCGGTCATGGAGCGGAGCGCCGTCAGGGTGAACTGCCGATAGATCGGAGCGAAGATCCGGCATTTGGAGCCGAAGCGCGCGAGCTGCTGCTTCACGACGTTCAGCTCTTCGGCGTTGGCGGTCATGTCCGAGACCACGCCGGGGTCGTTGGAGACGGTGGGATAGACGTAGAAGCAGTCGATTTTCGCCTTCGGGTCGGCCTTGAAGGTCTCGACCTTCGACGAGCCGTCGGCGGCGATCACGGTGGTGGTCAGGTCGATGGCGCAGGCGTCGCCGGCCTTGCCCGGCCAGCACAGCCAGGCCTCGGGCTTGCCGTAGTCGTTCTTCGGATAGGCAGCCTGGGCCTGGGCGGTCCCGGCGGCGAGCGCGGCGCCCAGCGCCAGAGCGAGAAGTCGAGCAGTCATCCGGTTTCCCCCTGGGATTCGACGTTCGATTTTTCGAAACTTGCGTATGATGATGCCCCGCGCCGGGCGGCGGGTCCAGCGGCCTTCATGCACGCGCCGATTCTGCCCTAAGGTCGCGCCCCAGAGTTGCGGGGGAAGCGCGAATGGCGGCGGCGGAGAAGACGGCAGGCTGGCCGGCCCGGATCTGGGCCTGGATCGGCGGCGGGCTGGTCGCCCTGGTCGGCCTGCCCCTGCTGCTGGGCGGCGGCCTTCTGATCTGGAAGGACGGCTCTCCCTACTATCTGTTCGCGGGCGCTGCCGTGTTCGCCACCGGGGTGCTGCTGATCCGCCGTCACTGGGCGGCGGGCTTCGTCTATGCCGGGACGTTGCTGGCGACCCTGATCTGGGGCCTGTGGGAGGCGGGCTTCGAGTTCTGGCCGCTGCTGCCGCGCCTGCTGGCGCCGGCCGTGCTGGGCCTGTTCGTCCTGCTGGTGATTCCGACTGCGCCGAAGGGCCGCTTCCGCACCCAGGCCGGCCTGGCGGTGGCCGCGCTGTCGATCCTGACGCTGGGCACCCTGGGCGCGGCCATCCCGGCCCTCTACACCTGGGGCCAGGCGCCCGTTCCCGCGGGCCTCCGCGCCGCCGCCCCGCCGGCGGTGGCGACCTCGGACTGGCGCTACTACGGCCGCGACCCTGGCGGCGCGCGCTATGCGCCCGTCGACCAGATCAACCGCGAGAACGTCGAGACCCTGAAGGTCGCCTGGACCTTCCGCACCGGCGAGAAGCCCAACAAGGGCAGCCAGGACCAGAACACCCCGCTGCAGGTGGGCGACACGCTCTATGTCTGCACCCCGACCAACGTGGTCATCGCCCTCGACGCCGACACCGGCAAGGAGAAGTGGCGCCACGACCCCAAGGTGAAGCCGTTCTTCTGGAACCGCTGCCGCGGGGTCGGCTACTGGGACGGTAGTCAGCCGACGGTCGCCGTGGCCGGGACGGCCGCGTCCGCACCGCCGCCGGCGGGCAAGGTTCCGGCGAAGGCCGAGGTCAAGGCCGTCCCCCCGAAGCCCGCGTCCCCGCAGCCGGCTTCGGCCGCGCCTTCGCAGGTCGCCGCCGCCGCAACGGCGGAGCCCGCCGGACCGCTCTGCCGCCGCCGCATCATCTCATCCACGATCAACGCCCAGCTCTACGCGCTCGACGCCGAGACCGGCCGCCGTTGCCCGGGTTTCGGCAAGGATGGCGTGGTCGACCTGACCGCCGGAATGGGGCCGATCAAGCGCGGCTTCTATTTCCAGACCTCCGTCCCGACCGTCATAGGCGATCGGATCGTCATCGGCGGCTGGGTGATGGACAACCAGGAGCTGGTCGAACCGTCGGGCGTAGTCCGCGCCTTCGACGTCCGCACCGGCGAGCTGGTCTGGGCCTGGGACCTCGGCAATCCCGAGATCACCAAGCTGCCGCCCGAAGGGCAGTCCTACACCCGCGGCACACCGAACGTCTGGTCGACGCCGGCCTTCGATCCGGACCTGGGCCTGATCTATCTGCCCACCGGCAACGCCACGCCCGACTACTGGGGCTCGCACCGCTCGACCCTGTCGGAGGCCTATTCCTCGTCGATCGTCGCCGTGGACGTCGCCACCGGCCGTGAGCGCTGGTCGTTCCAGACCGTCCACCACGACCTCTGGGACTACGACGTGCCGTCCCAGCCGATGCTGATCGACTTCCCGGTCAAGGACGGGACCGCCCCGGCCCTGGTGCAGCTCACCAAGCGCGGGCAGATCTTCGTACTCGACCGGCGGACGGGAACGCCCCTGACCCGCGTGGTCGAGGTGACCGTGCCCTCCGGCACCCAGCCCGGAGAGTGGACCTCGCGCACCCAGCCCTATTCGGTGGAGATGCCCACCGTCGGTGTCGAGCGGCTGACCGAGGCGAAGATGTGGGGCGCGACCCCACTGGACCAGCTCGCCTGCCGGATCATCTTCCAGAGCGCGCGCTACGAGGGGGACTTCACTCCGCCCGGCGGGCATACGCCCTCGATCCAGTTCCCCGGCAACGCCGGCGGCATGAACTGGGGTTCGGGCGCCTATGACCCGCGCCGCGGGCTGCTGATCGTCAGCGACGTTCGGATGCCCCAGCTCGTGGCGCTGAAGCGTTCGGCCAAGGCGCTGCTGGACCCGGCGCTGACCAAGGACCGGCCGAAGCCGAGCCTGAAGGCCGTCGCCTACGAGGCCGACAACAAATGGATGCTGAGCCCGGTGTTCGCGCCGTGCCTGCAGCCGCCGCACGGGATGCTGACGGCGATCGACGTGAAGTCGCGCCAGATCGTCTGGCAGGTGCCCGCCGGCACGGCCGAGGCGCAGGCGCCGCTGGGCCTGCAGTCGGGGCTGCCGCTGCCGATCGGCACCCTGGGCATCGGCGGGCCGATGACCACGGCCGGCGGCGTCACCTTCCGCGCCGCCACCACCGATCCGTACCTGTGGGCCTACGACAATGCGACGGGCAAGGTTCTGTGGAGGGGCAGGCTGCCGGTGGCTGCCTCGGGCACGCCGATGACCTATGTCTCGCCGAAGACCGGCAGGCAGTACGTGGTGACGGTGGCCGGCGGGGCGATGGGCTCGCCGCTGGCGCCGAAGGGCGACTACGTGATTGCGTACGCGCTGAAGTAGGCCCGCGCAGAGGGTCGGGTCCCGGACTTCGCTGTTGGCGACACCGGGACGACGGCGGGGGGGATGGCGGGCGGCAGGCGCCCGCCTAGAACACGTCCGGGCCGGCTTGAATCAAACTGGCCGGGATGAACGTGCTCGCTTCTTCGTGTTCAGAGGCCTGTTCGCCACTCACGATGGATCATCATGAGCGGGAAGGCCTCTACGCCACCCGCACCCGCGCCGTGCTTTCCGGCAGGTCCTGGCCGAACGCGCGCTGGTAGAACTCGGCGACCGTGCCCCGCTCCAGCTCATCGCACTTGTTCAGGAAGGTCATGCGGAAGGCGAGGCCGATGTCGCCGCCGAAAATCTCGGCGTTCTGGGCCCAGGTGATGACCGTACGCGGGCTCATGACCGTGGAGATGTCCCCGTTCATGAAGGCGTTGCGGGTCATGTCGGCCACGCGGACCATGGCGTTGATCGTGCGCTTGCCCTCGGCGGTCTGGTAGCCGGGCGCCTTGGCCAGCACGATCTCGGCCTCAACGTCGTGGCTGAGGTAGTTCAGGGTGGTCACGATGGACCAGCGGTCCATCTGCGCCTGATTGATCTGCTGGGTGCCGTGGTAGAGGCCGGTGGTGTCGCCCAGGCCGATGGTGTTGGTCGTGGCGAACAGGCGGAAATACGGGTTGGCGCGGATGACCCGGTTCTGGTCCAGCAGGGTCAGCTTGCCCGAGGCTTCCAGCACGCGCTGGATCACGAACATCACATCCGGGCGGCCGGCGTCGTACTCGTCGAAGACGAGAGCGATCGGACGCTGCAGCGCCCAGGGCAGCATGCCTTCGCGGAACTCGGTGACCTGCTTGCCGTCCTTCAGGACGATGGCGTCCTTGCCGACGAGGTCGATGCGGCTGATGTGGCTGTCGAGGTTCACCCGGATCAGCGGCCAGTTGAGGCGTGCGGCCACCTGCTCGATGTGGGTCGACTTGCCGGTGCCGTGATAGCCCTGGACCATCACGCGGCGGTCGTGCGCGAAGCCCGCGCAGATCGCCCGGGTGGTTTCCGGATCGAACTTGTAGGCCGGGTCGATGTCCGGAACGTGCGGGTCACGCTCGGAGAACGCCGGGACCTTCATGTCGAAATCCACGCCGAAGGTCTCTCGCACGTCGACCTGGCGGTCGGGCGTCAGCGTGATGAGCTTGTCTTCTTGAGTGTCGAAAGCGGCCATGACGCGGTTCGATTACAGGCTTGCCGTGGCGGACGCAAACAGGTGTTTTGTCGGAAACGGCCACCGGCGCAGAACTGGTGCGGACAAGGGGAAATGCGGATGGGCGAGAACGCACGCATCGTCAGGGACTTCATCGCCGCCTGGTCGCGACTGGACGCGGCCGAGCTGGCGGCGTTCTTCACCGAGGACGGGGTCTACCACAACATGCCGGCCCGACCGGTGGCGGGGCGCGCGGCCGTGCAGGCGTTCATCTCGGGCTTCATCAAGGACTGGACCGCCACGGAGTGGGACGTGCTCAACCTCGTCGAGGCGGGCGACGTGGTGATCGCCGAGCGCCTGGACCGCACCCGCGTGGGCGACAAGCCGGTCGACCTGCCATGCTGCGGCGTGTTCGAGATGTCGGGCGGCAAGATCAAGGTGTGGCGCGACTACTTCGACCTCGCCACCTACACCCGGGCGCTCGGCGCCTGATCGAGAGGGGAGGGATCGTCATGGCGGATGGTGCGACGGGCGGTTCGATCCAGGTGCGGCCGCGGGAGAGCGGCTTCGGCGCCGAAGTCACCGGCGTGGACCTCTCGAAGCCGTTGCCCCCGGCCACGCTGGCCGCGATCCAGGAGGCTTTCGCTCGGCACGCGGTGCTGTCGTTTCCGGACCAGCCGCTGAGCCTGGACGAGCTGGAGGCCTTCACGCTGCAGATCGGCCCGTTCGGCGAGGATCCATTCATCAAGCCGATGCCGGGCCGGCCCAACGTGCTGGAGCTGCGGCGCGAGCCGGACGAGAAGGCCGCGAACTTCGGCGGGGGCTGGCACTCGGACTGGAGCTTCCAGCCGGCGCCGCCGTCGGCGACGATCCTGCGCTCGGAGGTGACGCCGCCGGTGGGCGGGGACACCCTGTTCATCGACGCGGCGCGGGCCTACGACGACCTGTCCCACACCATGAAGGCCATGCTGGCGCCGCTCCGGGCGATCCATTCGGCGGGTCGGCCCTATGGGGCGCAGGGGATCTTCGCCCGCGAGACCGAGAAGCGGACGATGGAGATCATCTCCTCGCCCGAGGCCGACAAGACCCATCCGCATCCGCTGGTCCGGACCCATCCGGTGACGGGGCGCAAGGCGCTGTTCGTGAGCCCGGTCTACACCGTCGGCGTCGAGGGGCTGACCGACATGGAGGCCGACGCGGTCCTGGGCTTCCTCTACAAGCACCTGCTGCAGGAGAAGTACCGGCTGCGCCACACCTGGAAGCCGGGGATGCTGCTGATGTGGGACAACCGCTGCACCATGCACTTCGCCGAGGGCGGCTACGACGGCCACCTGCGGGTGATGCACCGCACGACCGTGGCGGGCGAAATCCCGGCCTGAGCGGCTACCAGAGACTCTTGGCGGCGCGGGCCGGCCATTCCTCGTCATAGGCCTTGCCGCCGACCTCGCCCGCGCTGAGCGCGGCCAGGATCTCTCCCGCCGTGGGCAAGGTGGCGGGGTCGACGTGGGTCGCCGGATCCCAGAGCCTGGAGCGCACGACCGCCCGCGCGCACTGGAAGTAGGCGCGCTCCACCGTGATGACGATGGCCGTGCGCGGCGCCTGGCCGTCGACCGCCAGCGAGGTCAGCAGGTCCGGATCGGCGGAGATCACCGCCCGCCCGTTCACCCGGAAGGTCGTGCCCGAGCCGGGGATCAGGAACAGCAGCGCCACCCGCGGGTCGCGGACGATGTTCGACAGGCTGTCGATGCGGTTGTTGCCGCGCCGGTCGGGCATGACGAGGGTCCGCGGGCCGTCGATGCGCACCGCGGCCCCGGCGTCGCCGCGCGGGCTGCAGTCCAGGCCCTCCGGCCCGACGGTCGCCAGGGCCACGAAGGGCGAAGCTTCGATCAGCGCCCGGTAGTGCGGGGTGATGTGGTCCGTCTCCTTGACGGTGGAGGCGGGAACCGGCGCGACGTCGTAGATCGCGGCGAGCTGTTCGGGCGTCTCGATGATCATGCCGGGGATCATGCGGCGCCAGGGCTACTCCGCATAGCGAGGCCTGAGCGCCACGAGGCCGACGAAGCTCAGCAGTCCGGCGGCCGCCAGGTAGAGGCCGACCGGCGCGAGACCGCCACGGTCGGCGAGCATCTGCGCGGCGATGGGGGCGAGGCCGCCGCCGATGATCCCGCCGACGTTGAAGGCGATCGACGCGCCCGTGTAGCGCACCCGCGGCGGGAAGAGGCTCGGCAGGAACGCGCCCAGCGGCCCATAGACGAAGCCCATCATCAGCAGGGCCAGCGACAGCCAGAGCCAGATCAGCGGCAGGGAGCCCGCGCCCATCATCGCGCCCATGGCCGCGCCGACCGCCAGGGTCCCGACGCAGCCCGCCATCAGCACCCGGCGCGGGTTGGCCACGTCCGACCACCAGCCGGCGACCAGGATGCCCGCGGCGAGGAACAGGATCGCGCCGAGCTGGACGGCGAGGAAGGTCTCGCGACTGTAGCCCAGCTTCGTCGTGCCGTAGCCGAGGGCGAAGGCGGTCGAGAGGTAGAAGATCGCGAAACAGGCCACGACCGCGAAGGTGCCGCCCAGCAGGGCGCCGGCGTGGCGGCTGACCACCTCGGCCATCGGCACATGGCTGGGCTCGGCCTCCTCCAGCGCCTTCTGGAAGGCAGGCGTCTCGCCGATCTTCAGCCGCACCCAGAGGCCGAGGCCCACCAGGATCGCGCTGGCCAGGAACGGCAGACGCCAGCCCCAGGCCTGGAAGTCCTCGGCGGACAGGCCGAGGCCCAGCAAAAGGAAGAGGCCGTTGGCGGCGATGAAGCCCACCGGCGCGCCGAGCTGGGGGAACATGCCGAACCGCGCGCGCCAGCCGGGCGGCGCATTCTCGACCGCCAGCAGGGCCGCGCCACCCCATTCTCCGCCCAGGCCGAAGCCCTGGCCGAACCGCAGCAGGCAGAGCAGGGCGGGCGCCACCCACCCGGCCATGGCGTAGGTGGGCAGAAATGCGATCAGCAGCGTCGACAGGCCCATGGTCAGCAGCGACGCCACCAGGGTCGACTTGCGCCCGATCCGGTCCCCGAAGTGGCCGAAGAACGCTGCGCCCACCGGACGGGCGAAGAAGGCGACGGCGAAAGTCGCATAGCTCTGCATCAGCTGGGCGGAGTCGGACGCCGCTGGGAAGAACAGCTTCGGGAACACCAGCGAAGCGGCCGTGGCGTAGATGTAGAAGTCGTAGAACTCGACCGCCGTCCCGACGAGGCTGGCCGCCAGCACGCGGCGGGTGGAGGCGCCGCCGGCGCCGGTCTGAACTGAAGCCACGATCTTGTCCCCTCGTTGACTCCGGCTTGGAGCCGCGGGCCGCGACGGTCAAGTCGCATGGCGTTTCGCCGCGATTGCCGCTAGGGCGAGGCCATGACCGCCGACATAGATCCCTTCTACGCCATCTCGATCAGCGGCCTGGCGCAGCGGCTCAAGGCCGAGGGACGCCAGGTGATCCACATGGAGTTCGGCCAGCCGTCGACGGGCGCGCCGAAGGCCGCCATCGCCCGCGCCCACGAGGTGCTGGACGCCGAGGCCATGGGCTACTGGGAAAGCGCGCCGCTGAAGGCCCGCATCTGCCGCCATTACGCGGAAACCTATGGCGTGACGGTGGAGCCGCAGCAGATCACCCTGACCTGCGGCGCCTCGCCGGCGCTGGTGCTGGCCCTGTCGGCGACGTTCAACCCCGGGGACGTGATCGCCATGGCCCGGCCGGGCTATGTGGCCTACCGCAACAGCGTGAAGGCGCTGCACATGGTCCCGCTGGAGGTCGAGTGCGGCGCCGAGAGCCGCTACCAGCTCACCGCCGACATGCTGGCGAAGGTGGAGCCCGCGCCGGCCGGCGTGATCCTCGCCAGCCCCGCCAACCCGACCGGCACCGTGATCCCGGGGTCGGAGCTGGAAGCCATCGCCCGCGTCTGCCGCGAGCGCGGCATCCGGATCATCTCGGACGAGATCTATCACGGCCTCAGCTATGCCGAGCCGACCCACTCGATGCTGGAGTTCGAGCCGAACGCCATCGTCGTGAACAGCTTCTCCAAATACTTCAGCATGGCCGGCTGGCGTCTTGGCTGGCTGCTGGTCCCCAAGGCCGAGGCCTCGCGGGCGGTGGCCTACATGGGCGCCCTGTTCCTGACCGCGCCGTCGCTGGCCCAGCACGCGGCCCTGGTCGCCATGGACAGCCGCGACGAGCTGGAAGGCCACCTCGCCACCTATCGCCGCAATCGCGAGCTGCTGCTGGAGGCCTTGCCGGCGCTGGGACTGGAGAAGATCGCGCCGCCCGACGGCGCCTTCTACATCTGGGCCGATGTCGGCCGGTACACCGACGACAGCCTGGCGTTCTGCAAGCAGCTTCTGCAGGACACCGGGGTCGCGACGGCGCCGGGCATCGACTTCGACCCCGTGGAGGGGCGCCGGTTCATCCGCATGAGCTTTGCCGTCTCGACGCCCGAGATCGAGCAGGCGATCCGCCTGATGGTCCCCTGGTTCCAGGCCCGAGCGGCGAAGGCGGCCTAGCATGAGCGCGCCTCCGTCCGCCACGATCGCAGAGCTGGGCGGCGTCGCGGTGCTCCTCGCCATGGGTGAGGGCGCGCTGCTGGACGGAGATCGCGCCGCCAGCGACCTGGTCGGCGATGCGTTGGGCGGTGGTGCGCGAGCCGTCGCGATCGCGGTGGAGCGCCTGCCGCCGGCGTTCCTGGATCTCAGAACCCGTCTGGCCGGAGAGGTGATCCAGAAGTTCGTGAACTACGGCCTCAAGGTCGCGTTCGTAGGCGACATCTCCGAAGCGGTCGCGGGCAGCGACGCCCTGCGCGACTTCGTGCGCGAGTCCAATCGCGGGCGGCACGTCTGGTTCGTGGCGGACATGGGCGAGCTCGCGCGCAAGCTCGCCGCTTGACGGCCCCTGCGTCGGCGTCGTCTCTCGGCGCCTTCGAGGATCAGGTACGGAGTGGGGCGATGCAGACGCGCAAGCTAGGTCAGTTCGAAGTGTCGGCCATCGGTCTGGGGTGCATGAGCCTCAGCCACGCCTATGGCGCCCCGCCGCCGCGGGAGCGGGCCGAGCAGGTGCTGCTGGGCGCGCTGGACGCCGGCTACACCTTCTTCGACACCGCGGCGGTCTACGGCCTCGGCCACAACGAAACCCTGGTCGGCGAGGTGCTCGGGCCGCACCGCGACAGGTTCGTGCTCGCGTCGAAGTGCGGCATCACCGACGCCACCGGCACGCAGCGCGGCATCGACGGTCGGCCGGAAACGCTGAAGGCGCTGTGCGACGTCAGCCTGCGCCGGCTGAACACCGACGTCATCGACCTCTACTACCTGCACCGTTGGGATCAGCGGGTGCCGATCGAGGAGAGCGTGGGCGCCCTGGCCGACCTGGTGCAGGCGGGCAAGATCCGCTCCATCGGCTTGTCGGAAGTCTCTGCCGACACCCTGCGGCGGGCCCATGCGACGCACCCGATCACGGCCCTGCAGACGGAATATTCGCCCTGGACCCGCAATCCCGAGATCGCGGTGCTGGACGCCTGCCGGGAGCTGGGCGTGGCCTTCGTCGCCTTCTCGCCCGTGGGCCGCGGGTTCCTGGCCGGCGGGGTGCGTGACGCGACGGGGCTGGAGGAGGGCGACTTCCGGCGCGGGATGCCGCGGTTCCAGGGCGAGGCCTTCGCCCGCAACCTTCAGCTCCTGTCACGCTTCGAGGCCATCGCGCGGGACGCCGGCTGCACGCCGGCGCAGCTCTGCCTCGCCTGGCTGCTGGCCAAGGGCGACGACATCATCCCGATCCCGGGCACGACCAACCCGGATCACATGCGCGAGGACGCGGCGGCGGCCGAGGTCGTGCTGTCGCCCGAGATCATCGCCCGGGTGGACGCGACAGTGAACGGCGAGACGGTGACGGGCTCGCGCTATTCGCCCCAGCTCCAGGCCTCGGTCGACACCGAAAGGATGCCGGGGGAGTAGCCCTCAGCCGGTGGGCGGGGTGCGATCTCGAATGCGGTCGAACCCCGCCTTGATCATGGCGAAGCGGGCGTCGATCACCGGCTCGAACTCGTTGTCCGTGAAGATGTAGGGCCAGTCGCCCTCGATCGCCTCACGGACAAGTTCGCCGACGTAGGCCGGGTCGATCCCGGTGGAGACGCGTGTGCGGACGGTCTCGAGCCATTCCGCCTCGGCGCTCGCGCGCGTCTCCTGCTGGTCCGGGAAGCGCTCGGGCCGGTTCCGCGCGGAGTCTACGATCCGCGTGCGGATGAAGCCGGGGCACAGCACCGAGACCCCGATGCCCCGCGGCGCCAGCTCGACGCGCAGGCCCTCGGACAGCGAAACGACGCCGTACTTGGTGACGTTGTAGGCGTTGCCCGAGCCCGAGATCAGGCCGGCGATCGAGGCGGTGTTGACGATGTGCCCACCCTGGCCGTGGCGCTCGATGAGCGGTCCGAAGATCTCGACGCCCCAGATCACGCCCATCAGGTTCACGCCGATGGTCCAGTCCCAGCTGGAGTCGGTCCAGGCGCCGTAGCTGCCGCCGCCCCCGACGCCGGCGTTGTTCACCAGGATGTGGACCTCGCCGTAGGCGTCCAGGGTCGCCTGGGCGGCCTTGCGCAGCTCGTCCTTCAGCGACACGTCGGCGACCACGCCCGAGACGTCGGCGTTGGTGGCGCGCAGGCCCGCCAGCGCCTTGTCCAGGGCCGACTGCTCGATATCGCACAGCATCACCTTGACGCCGGCCTGGGCCAGGGCGGTGGCGATCCCCAGGCCGATGCCCGAGGCGCCGCCGGTCACGAATGCGGTCTTGCCCGCGAGATCTCTCATCTGGCCATCCCCTTCTCAGATCCGCCGTTCCAGTCCGGCCCAGAAGGGCTCGCGAAGCTTGCGTTTGAAGATCTTCCCGGAATCCTCCCGGGGCAGGTCGGCGGCCAGGTCGACCCGCTTGGGGACCTTGTAGCCGGCCACGTGTTCACGCAGGTACGCCTTCACCCCGGCCTCCGAGAGGTCGGCCCCGTCGCTGGGCTGGACCACGGCGTAGACCGCCTCGCCGAACTCCTCGTCCGGGATGCCGAAGACGGCGCAGTCGGCGACGCCCGGCATCTTGAGCAGCTCGGCCTCGATCTCGGCCGGGTAGATGTTCACGCCGCCCGAGATGATCATGTCCTTGGCGCGGTCGCACAGGTACAGGAACCCGTCCTTGTCGAAGTAGCCGATGTCGCCGGGGGCGATCAGGCCGGCCTTCTCGCTGTCGCGACGCTTCTGGTCGTCGCCGTGATAGGTGAAGTCGGCGACCCCGCGGATCCTGGCGACCACTTCCCCGACCTCGCCGGCGGGCAGGCTGCGCCCCTCGGCGTCGATGACCCGGACGTCGGCCTCGGGCCAGGGTTTGCCGACGGTGCCGGGGTGGCTGAGCCAGTCCTCGGAGGTGCAGAAGACCACGGCGCTGGTCTCGGTCGAGCCGTAGTATTCGTTGATGAGCGGCCCCCACCATTCGATCATCGCGCGCTTGATCGGCGGTGGGCAGGGTGCGGCCGCGTGGACGACGAACCGCAGCGAGGACAGGTCGTAGCGGGCCTTCACCTCGTCGGGCAGCTTCAGCAGCCGGTGGAACATGATCGGCACCATGTGCAGGTGCGTCACCCGGTGGCGCGCGATCATAGCCAGCAGCTCTTCCGGGTCGAAGCGGGGCTGCAGGATCACGGTGGCGCCCAGCCGGGCGGAGGCCAGGCCGTAGGCGTTGGGCGCGGAGTGGTACATCGGTCCGGTCACCACGGTGACGATCTCTTCCGGCGGCCCGAAGCCGGCAAAGCCGAACGCCCGGGCGATGACCGACGCGGTGATCGCCGACTGCTCGGCGGTCGGCGGACGGCGCCGGACGCCCTTGGGATGTCCGGTCGTGCCCGACGTGTAGATCACGGTGCCCGGCGCCTCGGCGTCGGTCGCCTCGATCGGTGGGAAGCCCTCCAGCCAGGACGACCAGTCCCGGAAGCCTTCCGGAACGGGCGCCGGGTCGATCCCGTAGGCTTCGGCGATCTCGGGCGGCGTGGGCACGACCAGCACCGGCACGCCCGGCGGCAGGGACTTGCGGATCGGCTCGATCAGGTCGGCGTGAATGACGATCGCCTTCGCGCCCGAGTTCTCGAAAAGATAGGCGGCCTCGTCGGCGGTGTAGTGCCAGTTCACCGGGGTCGGGTACGCCCCGAGCAGTCCCGCGGCGAAGCTGGCCTCGAAGAACGGGAAGTCGTTCCGCAGGTAGAGGGCGATCAGGTCGCCTCGTCCGATACCGAGGCTGGCCAGCCCGCTCGCCGCGCGCGCGGCCCGCGCCTGCACGTCGGCCAGGGCGAGACGCCGCCCGCCGCTGATCAAGTCGCCCATGTTTCCATCCCTGACGCTCGTGGCGGCGCCTGCAGTGACCTTAACCCGGCCGGGCGGGACCGCCAGCCTGCCGCGACGTGAGGGGCGGGCTGCAACTCACGGAGGCGATGCAGCCGACGCGTGTGTCGTTTGAGGCATAGATCGACGCGTTGATTGCGCCGTTACGCCAACGCAATTTGAGAATTGCTCTTAGAGGCGATCGGCGAAGCGCCCGCGACTGCATTGAGCTTCCTCAATACATCAAATGTCCGCCTCCAGGCTGCGACACTGTCGCAGTCGAAAGTCTTACTTAACATTCGTCATGCGTGTTGCGCGCGTAAGCGGGAGCATGCGTATGACGGACACCTACGACGTCGCGGGACGGCTGGATTTCATCGGCCTCGACCAAGCTGGGCGCGAGGCCCTGCGAAAGCTGCGTCCGTTCCTGGAGGCCGAGCTCGGCCCGGCGCTGGACGTCTTCTACGGTCGGGTTCGCGCCAACCCGCATACGCGCTCGTTCTTCCGCGACGAGAACCACATCAAGGGCGCGCAGAGGGGCCAGCTGAGCCACTGGTCGACGATCGTCGACGGCCGCTTCGACGAGGCTTACGTCAAGGGTGTCCGGACGATCGGCGCCACGCACGCCCGGATCGGTCTCGAGCCGCGCTGGTACATGGCCGGCTACGCGGTCATCACCGAGGCGCTGGTCCGCAAGATGATCGACGCCCGCTGGCCCAAGGGGCTCGGCGGTCGCGCCAAGGGCGCGCAGGAGACTGCCGATTCCATCGTCGCCTTCCTGAAGGCGATGATCCTCGACATGGACTTCTCGATCTCGACCTACCTGGACGCGCTCGACGCCGATCGCCAGCGGCTCCAGGCGGCGCGTGACGAGGCCGAACGGGACCAGGCGGCGGCCGTCCGTGCGCTGGGCGCCGCCCTTTCCAGGCTGGCGCAGGGCGAGCTCAATGCCCGGGTCAGTGTCGACGTTGCCCCCGAGTTCGAGGGCCTGAAAGGCGATTTCAACGATGCGATCTCGGCGCTGGAACGCGCCATCGGGTCGGCGGCCGAAGCGGCGAAGGTGGTGGGCGAGGGCGTGGGACAGATCGGCGTCGCGGCCAACGACCTGTCGCGCCGGACCGAGCAGCAGGCGGCCAACCTCGAGGAAACGGCCGCCGCCCTCGAGGAGATCACCGCCACCGTGCGCCGCAGCGCCGAGGGCGCGCAGACCGCCAGCCAGGTCGTGGCCGAGGCCCGCGCCGCGGCCGAGCGTTCGGCGCCCGTCGTCGAGCAGGCCATCGGCGCCATGGACAAGATCGACCACTCCTCCAGCCAGATCGGCCAGATCATCGGGGTGATCGACGAGATCGCGTTCCAGACCAACCTGCTGGCCCTGAACGCCGGCGTCGAAGCCGCCCGGGCCGGCGAGGCTGGCAAGGGCTTCGCGGTCGTCGCCTCCGAGGTGCGGGCCCTGGCCCAGCGCTCGGCCGAGGCCGCCAAGGAGATCAAGGCCCTGATCGCCCAGTCGGAAGACGAGGTGAAGGCGGGTGTCGGCCTGGTGGGGCAGACGGGCGAAGCGCTCATGACCATCGCCGAGCGGGTCACCGCCATCGACACCCTGGTCGCCGAGATCGCGCTGTCGGCCCGGGAGCAGACCCGGGCGCTCAGCGAGGTGAACATCGCCGTGAACCAGCTGGACCAGCTCACCCAGCAGAACGCCGCCATGGTCGAGCAGACCACGGCCGCCACCGACGCCCTGAACGGGCGCACGGTCGGCCTCTCGCGCGTCATGTCGAGCTTCACGGTGAGCAGCGGCCCGGTCGCCGCGGCGGTCCGGCCCCGTAGCGCGGCCTGATCCACGTCCGCGCCGGCGGACGCCAAGATGTCGCAGCCTTAGGTTGCGGCAGATCAAAGTCGCGTTAATCGCCGCGGTGTCTCTCGCTATATGAAAGAGAGGGACACCGTGGCCGACATCTACGCCGTGAACGAACGACTGGACTTCATCGGGCTGGACCGGGCGGCCCGGGACGCGCTTCGCGGTCTTCGTCCCTTCATCAAGGCCGAGATCGAGCCGGCGCTCGAGGTCTTCTACGCGAAGGTTCGCAAGACGGAGCAGGTGCATCGCTTCTTCAGCGATGACGGCCATATCCGGAGCGCGCAGAACGGCCAGGCCCGTCACTGGTCGGTCATCGCCGACGGCCAGTTCGACGAGGCCTACGTCAGCGGCGTGAGGCGCATCGGCGAGACCCACGCCCGCATCGGACTGGAGCCGCGGTGGTATATCGCCGGCTACGCGCTCATCACCGAAAACCTGCTGCGCCGGCTGGTGGAAAGCCGGTGGCCCAAGGGCTTCGGCGGCCGGGCCAAGGGCGAGGAAGAGACGGCCAACGCGATCACCGCGCTGGTGAAGGCCATGATGCTGGACATGGACTTTGCGATCTCGGTCTACCTCGACGCGCTCGAGCGGGAGCGCCAGCGCCTGGAGGTCGAGCGGCGCGAGGCCGAAGCGCACCAGAACGCGGCCATGCAGGCGATCACCGACGCCCTGGCCCGGGTGTCCCGCGGCGATCTGCGCGCCCGGATGGACATCGACTTGGCGCCCGAGTTCGCCACGCTGAAGGCCAACTTCAACGGCGCGATGGATGCGCTGGAGCGGGCGATCGGCTCGGCGTCGGACGCCGCCCAGGTGGTGGGCGAGGGCGTCGACCAGATCGGGACGGCGGCCAGCAACCTGTCGCGCCGCACCGAGCAGCAGGCCGCGAACCTGGAGGAGACCGCCGCGGCGCTGGAGGAAATCACCACCACCGTCCGCAAGAGCGCCGAGGGCGCGTTGGTCGCCAGCCGTGCGGTGCTGGAAGCCCGCGCGGAGGCCGACCGGTCGGGCGCGGTCGTGGAGCAGGCGATCGGCGCCATGGACGAGATCGACGGCTCGTCGAGCCAGATCAGCCAGATCATCGGCGTGATCGACGAGATCGCGTTCCAGACCAACCTGCTGGCGCTGAACGCCGGGGTGGAGGCCGCCCGGGCCGGCGACGCCGGCAAGGGCTTCGCGGTCGTCGCCTCGGAAGTGCGGGCCCTGGCCCAGCGCTCGGCCGAAGCCGCCAAGGAGATCAAGGCGCTCATCACCCAGTCGGGCGCCCAGGTGAAGGCGGGGGTCGGCCTCGTCGGCGAAACCGGTCAGGCCCTCGCGGCCATCGCCGAGCGCGTCAACGCCATCGACGGCCTGGTGCGCGAGATCGCCGCGTCAGCCCAGGAGCAGACCCGCGCGCTGAGCGAGGTGAACAACGCGGTGAGCCAGCTGGACCAACTCACCCAGCAGAACGCCGCCATGGTGGAGGAAACCACCGCGGCCACCCACACCCTCAACGCCCAGAGCATCGACCTGTCGCGGTTGATGGCCGGCTTCACCGTCGGCGCGGCCGCCAGCGCCCGGCCGGGTGCGGCGAGGTCGCGCGCGGCCTGATCCGCCGCGCGCAGGCTGGGTTCGGACTCAGACCGGCGTCACCGGCAGGCGCAGGAAGACGTGTCCGCCCGGCGTCGGCGGCGGCAGGGCGCCGGCGCGGATGTTAACCTGCAGCGACGGCAGAATCAGCGTCGGCGGGGCGAGGGTCGCGTCGCGCGCCTGGCGCATGGCCACGAACTCGGCCTCGCTGACGCCCTCGTGCACATGGACGTTGCGGGCCCGCTCCTCGGCCACCGTCGTCTCCCAGCGGAACTCGTGACGGCCCTCCGGCAGGTAGTCGTGGCCGACGAAGATCCGCGTCTGCGGCGGCAGGTCGAGGATCCTGCGGGTCGAGCGGTAGAGGGTCGCGGCGTCGCCGCCGGGGAAGTCCGCCCGCGCCGTGCCGTAGTCGGGCATGAACAGGGTGTCGCCGACGAAGGCGGCGTCTCCGATCAGGTAGGTCACGCAGGCGGGCGTGTGCCCGGGCGTATGAATGACGCCGACTTCCAGCCCGCCGAGCTGCAGGGTCTCGCCTTCCTGAATCAACCGGTCGAAGGCGCGGCCGTCGTCGGCGACGTCGTCGGCTTCGAAGGTCGGAATGAACTGCTTCTGGACCTCGGTGATGTGTGCGCCGATCACCACCTCCGCTCCTGTCCTGCGGCGGATGTAGTCGGCCGCCGACAGATGGTCGGCGTGAGCGTGGGTCTCCAGCACGTAGCGCAGGCGCAGGCCCTGTTCAGCCACGGCCGCCAGCATCGCGTCGGCCGAGCCGGTCGAGAGCCTCGCGCCCTTCGGTTCGAAGTCCAGCACGGGGTCGATGATGGCGGCCTCGCCTGTCGCCGCATCGGACACCAGGTAGCTGGCGGTGGAGGTGGCCTGATCGAAAAACGCCTGAACGCGGGGTTGCATGGTCGGAGCCTCTCTGGACATGCGCCATAAATATTAGCACTTGCTAAATTAGCAAGGGCTTATATATCGGCGTCATGTTCGGTCTCGCGAACTTCGACATCACCCGCTTCGAGGCCAGCGCCGCCGAAGCCGCAAGGCTCCTGCGGGCGCTCGCCAACGAGCGGCGGCTGATGATCCTGTGCCAGCTCGTGGATGGCGAGCGGTCGGTGGGGGAACTGCTGTCCCACGTCGGCCTGTCCCAGTCCGCGCTCTCCCAGCACCTCGCCGTGCTGCGGGAGGACGGTGTCGTCGCCACCCGGCGCGAGGCCCAGACGGTGCGCTACAGGATCGCCGACCCCGCCGCCGTGCGGGTGGTGGCGACGCTCGCCGAGATCTTCTGTCCTGCCGACATGAGGCCCTCCCATGGCTCTGATTCCCATTAGGGCCGAGACGGCCGTTAAGCGGTCGCAGGCCTCCAAGGCCGCGCTCGTCGCGTCCTGGAACCGCCGGGGCGCGTGATCATGGACTGGGTCTTCACCTACACCGCGGCCGTGGCCAGTGGCGCGCTCGTCGGGCTCCTGCTGGGGGTCTTTGGAGGCGGCGGCTCGGTGCTCGCCACGCCGCTCCTGATCTACGCCGTGGGCGTCCGCGACCCGCACGTGGCCATCGGCACCTCGGCGGCGGCCGTGGCGGTCAATGCGCTTACCGGCCTTGCCGTTCAGGCGCGGGCGGGGCGGGTGAAGTGGCCGTGCGCCACGGTCTTCGGCGCAGCCGGTCTCGCGGGGTCGCTGACGGGCGCCCATCTGGCCAAGCAGCTCGACGGCCAGACCCTGCTGCTCTGGTTCGCGGGCGCCATGGCGCTGATCGGCGCCTCCATGCTGCTGCCCAGGAAGGACGCCGGCGATCCCGCGGTCCGCCTGAACACGGGCCTGACTTTCCGGCTGGCGCCGCTGGGCCTGGCCACGGGCCTCGCGGCCGGCTTCTTCGGCATCGGCGGCGGCTTCCTGATCGTGCCGGGCCTGATGGCGGCGACGGGGATGACCCTGGCGCACGCAGCCGCGTCGTCGTTGGTCTCGGTGGCGCTGTTCGGCGCGGCCACCAGCGCGAGCTACGCCGCTTCGGGCCTGATCGACTGGGGGCTGTTCGTCGCGCTCGTCGCGGGCGGCGGCCTGGGCGTCCTGGCCGGCGGCCCGATCTCGAAGCGTCTGGAAGGGCGCGCCGACCTCGCCCGGCGGGTCTTCGCCCTGATGGTCATCGTCGTGGCCGCCTATGTGGCGATCAGGGCGGCCTGACCGTCAGACCATCCCCGCCTTGCGGAGCGCCTGGTAGGCCTTGATCACCCGCTGCAGGCGATGCTCGCCCGACCGGTCGCCCTGGTTGGAATCGGGGTGCAGGCGGCGGACCAGCTCGGTGTAGCGGGCGCGGATCTTCGGGCCGTCGGCGTCCTCGTCCAGGTCGAGGTCGGCGAGGGCGTTACGCTCGATCTTGCCCAGCCGGCGCGCTTCGGGCTCGGGCTTCCGCGCCCCGCCCGCGCCGCCGAACATGTTGAACGGGTCGCGGTAGCCCTGACCCGAGCCGAACTTGCTGGCGAACGCGGCGGACTCCCGGCTGAACCGGCCGGCCTTCATCTCCCAGGTCGGCCGGCCGCCGGTCATCAGCTCTTCCTGCTGGCGGCGGCGGACTTCGCCCTCGGACATGCCGGCGAAGAAGTTCCAGTTGCGATTGTATTCCGCCGCGTGCGGCTGACAGAACCAGTAGTGCTCGTGCAGCATGTCGCGGCCCTTGGGCGCGCGGGCCGTCGCGGCCAGCCGGCAGCCCGGGTGGTCGCACTGCCGCTCCCCCGGCTTCAGGGCGTGCACGTCCTCCTTCGTAGCGTCCTCCTCGGAGGGCGGGCGCACGCGGATGTCGACGAATTTTGGCTTGTATTGAAACGCGCCGGGCATGGGCCAAGTATGGGGGGGAGAAACTTCCCTGCAAGAATTGAAGATGCGACCGATGGGCGCCATATTCGAAGCCATCCGAGACAAGCTGACGGCGGCCTTCGAGCCCACACGGCTCGAGATCGTCGACGACTCCTCCCGCCACGCCGGCCACGCCGGCGCGCGCGAGGGTGGGGAAAGCCATTTCAACGTGACGATCGAGGCGCCGGCCTTCGCGGGCGCTCCGCGAGTCGCCAGGCAGCGGATGGTCTACCAGGCGCTGGCCGAGGAACTCGCCGGACCGGTGCATGCGCTCTCGGTCAAGGCGCTGGCGCCCGGCGAAGCCTGACGCTGAACTAGAAGCAGAGCCGCCTTCCGTGCGGCCGACGACGAATTGGGAGGGACGGGTTGAGGACAACCATCACCGTCAACGGCGAGGCGCGGTCGCTCGACCTCGACCCGCGCACGACGCTGCTCGACGCGCTGCGCGAGCAGCTGAAGCTGACCGGGACGAAGAAGGGGTGCGACCACGGCCAGTGCGGCGCCTGCACGGTGCTGGTCAACGGCGTGCGGATCAACGCCTGCCTGTCGCTGGCCGTCATGCACGACGGCGACGAGGTCACCACGATCGAGGGCGTGGGAACGCCGGGCGCGCTGCATCCGATGCAGCAGGCCTTCCTGACCCACGACGCCTTCCAGTGCGGCTATTGCACGCCCGGGCAGATCTGCTCGGCGCTTGGGGTGCTCGCGGAGATCGAGGCGGACGTGCCGAGCCACGCGGGCGACGTCACCCAGCGGGCGAAGCTCTCGGCCGAGGAGGTGCGCGAGCGCATGAGCGGCAACATCTGTCGCTGCTCGGCCTATCCGCAGATCGTGGACGCCATCCTCGACGCCGCGGGAGACCTGCCGTGAAGCCGTTCACCTACGAGCGGGCCAGCGACGCCCGCGCGGCCGTCCAGGCCGCGGCCGAGACCCCCGGCGCGCGATTCATCGCCGGCGGGACCAATCTGCTCGACCTGATGAAGCTGGAGATCGAGCAGCCGCAGCACCTGATCGACGTGGGCCGCCTCCCGATGGCCGCGATCGAGGACACGGCCGACGGCGGCCTGCGGATCGGCGCCATGGCCAGCAACACCAAGGTCGCCGCCGACGCGCGGGTGCGGAACCGCTACCGGGTGCTGTCACAGGCGATCGTCTCGGGCGCCTCGGGGCAGCTCCGCAACAAGGCCAGCACGGGCGGCAACCTGCTGCAGCGGACCCGCTGCCCGTACTTCTACGACACCAGCAAGCCCTGCAATAAGCGCCTTCCCGGCGCAGGTTGCGCAGCGCTCGAGGGTCACATCCGCGAGAGCGCGATCCTCGGCGCCAGCCACGCCTGCATCGCCGTCCATCCCTCGGACATGGCCGTGGCGCTCGTCGCCCTGGACGCCTCGGTGGAGACGCTGACGCCCTCGGGCGAGACCCGCAGCTTCCCGCTGATGGAACTGCATCGGCTGCCGGGCGAGACGCCGCACCTGGAGACGCACCTGATCCCCGGCGAACTCATCACCGCCGTGGTGCTGCCCCCGCCCCCCGAAGGCGGGCAGCAGTACCGCAAGGCCCGCGACCGCGCCTCCTACGCCACGGCGCACGCCAGCGTCGCGGTGGTCGGCGGCCGGATCGCCCTGGGCGGTCTCGCCCACAAGCCCTGGCGGGCCGCCGACGCCGAGGCGGCGCTGGCCTCGGGCGCGACGCCGGAAGAAGCCATGGGCGTGGAGCTGAAGGACGCCACGCTCCGCGACGAGAACGCCTTCAAGGTCCCGCTCGCCACCCGGCTGGTGGCCGCCACGCTTCGGGAGGCCGCGCAATGAGTTCGGTGCAGGACTGGGAAGCCCCCAACCCGGTAAAGGACAACCGCTCGGGCCTGATCGGCAAGGGCGTCGACCGCTACGAGGGACCGCTGAAGGTCAGCGGGACCGCCGCCTACGCCTACGAGGTCCAACCCCCATCGCCGCCGGCGTATGGGGTCATGGTCGGCGCCGAGATCGCCACCGGCCGGATCAGCGACGTCGACATCGCGGCTGCCGAGGCGGCGCCCGGCGTCCTGGCGGTCTGGACCCACCGCAATGTCCCGGCCCAGCCGCCGCGCGGGACGAAGGCGCACCCGCGTAGCACCCAGGGCTCGAAGCCCGCGCTGGAAAGCGACCGTGTCACCTATTTCGGCCAGCCGGTGGCGTTTGTCGTGGCCGATACGCTGGAAAACGCCACCGCGGCGGCGAAGCTGGTGCGCCTGACCTATGCCGCCGACGACCCGGTCGTCGACTTCGCGGCGCGTCTGGCGGACGCAGGGATGCCGCCGGGCGAGCAGGACACCGAGATCGGCGACTTCGAAGCCGGGTTCGCCGCGTCCGAGGTCAAGCTGGACGAGACCTGGACCACGCCGATCCAGAACCACTGCCAGATGGAGCCCTGCGCCTCCATCGTCTGGTGGGAGGGCGGCAAGTGCGTCGCCCACACCTCGATCCAGATGGTGAAACCCGCGCAGCACGGCCTGGCCGAGACCCTCGGCATCGGCCGCGACGACGTTCACCTGATGACCCGCTACATCGGGGGCGGCTTCGGCGGGAAGGGGCAGACCTACGACGACCTGACGCTGGCGGCCCTCGCCGCCCGGGCGCTGGGTCGGCCGGTGAAGGTGGCCTTTACTCGCCAGCAGATGATGCACGGCACCATCCACCGGCCGGCGACTGTCCAGCGGGTGAGGCTGGGCGCGTCGGCCGACGGGCGGCTGAACGCCATGTCGCTGATGACCTGGACCCACTGCCAGCGCGACGGGTCCTTCACCGAGCACGCCTCGAACTTCGCCCGCAGCCTCTACGCCGCGCCGAACCGGCTGACGGGCCATCGGCTGGTGAAGCTGGATCTGCCGCACGCCGGCCCCATGCGCGCGCCGGGCGAGGCCTCCGGCACCATGAGCCTGGAATGCGCCATGGACGAGCTGGCCGAGAAGCTGGGGATGGACCCGGTCGAGCTGCGCATCCGCAACGAACCAGAGGTCGACCCCGAGAACGGTCGCCCGTTCTCGATGCGCCAGCTCGTGCGCTGCATGAGGGAGGGCGCCCAGCTCTTCGGCTGGGACCGGCGCCTGCCGACGCCCGGCCAGGTCCGCGATGGCCGCTGGCTGGTGGGCCTGGGGATGGCGGCGGCGATCCGCGGTAACTTCCTGCTGCCGGCCAAGTGCAGCTTCACGGTCGACGCCGACGGCGTGATCACCGTCCGCCAGGGCATGACCGACATCGGCACCGGCACCTACACCGTGCTGGCCCAGATCGCGGCCGAGACCCTCGGCGTGCCGCTGGGCAAGGTGGTCGTCGAGATCGGCGATTCCGAGCTGCCGCCGGCCCCCGGCTCGGGCGGCCAGTTCGGGGCGGCCACGGCCGGCTCGGCGGCGCTGGCCGCCGGCATGAACCTGCGCCAGGCCATCGCCGAGCTGGCGGTGGGCGATCCGGGCTCTCCGCTGCACGGCGGCGACCCGAAGTCGGTCACCTTCCAGGACGGCGTGGTCGCGCTGGAGAACCGGTCGGAGACCCTGGCCGAGCTGGTCCGTCGGGCCGCGCCGGCGGGGCTGACCGTCGAGGGCGAAATCCGTCCGGCGCAGGACGCCCAGAAGTGGAGCCAGCAGACCTACGGCGCCCACTTCTGCGAGGTCGGCGTCGATCCGGTGACCGGTGAGGTGCGCGTGCGGCGGATGCTGGGCGTGTTCGCCGCCGGCCGGATCCTGAACGCCAAGACGGCCAGGAGCCAGCTGACGGGCGGGATGATCTGGGGCGTCGCATCCGCTCTGCACGAGGGCAATGCGCCCGACCCGCGCTACGGCTCGCTTCTGGGGCAGGACCTCGGGAACTACCTGGTCACTGTCCAGGCGGACATCGGCGAACTGGACGCGATCATGCTGGACGAGGTCGACGACAAGGCGAACCCGATGGGAATCAAAGGGGTCGGCGAACTCGGCAACTCCGGCGCGGGGGCCGCGGTGGCCAACGCCATCTACAACGCCTGCGGGGTGAGGCTGCGGGACTATCCGATCACGCCGGACAGGCTGCTGCCGGGGCTGATCGCCAAGGGCTGGTAGCGGTCAGGCAGGAACGGTCGGGGATCGTTGACGGATGCGCAGAACAATTCTGCACAAAACGTAACTACTCGACGGGCAAGCGAAGCCTTATCTCCACGTCCGCCGGCGAACGGGCCGGTGGACGTGGAGACGAAGACTGTGAAACTGCTGCTGTCCCTGGCGGCGCTGACGGGTTCGCTGGGCCTGTTGCTCAGCGACTGGGCCGGTCAGGCCTTCCCCTACCTCTAGCCGTTAGTTGCGCGCGCGCAGCTCGCCCAGTACGCGCGCCAGATCCCCTTCGCGGAAGGGCTTCTGAAGCACCGGCGAGCCCCTATCCACATCGCGAAGCCCCGCATCGCCATAGCCCGTGGCGAAGGCGAACGGCGCGCCCTTCTCCCGGAGCAGGTCGGCCAGCGGGAAGATCGGCTGGCCGCCGAGGTTCACGTCGAGCACGGCGCAGTCGAGTTCGGCCTCGCGGGCCAGCTCCATCGCCTCGTCGAGTCGCGACGCCGGGCCGACCACGGTGCAGCCGAGGTCGCTCAGCATGTCCTCGATCAGCATGGAGACCATCATCTCGTCCTCGACCACGAGGACGCGAAGGCCTTCCAGAGTAGCTGTGCTCATGGCCGGAACTCCCACGCCCTGGGTCCGCCGCTGGGGGACGTCGAACCCGATCGACTCCTGTGTAGTGGATGGGTTGGCGGTTGTCGCGGGGTGGATTTGGCCGCCCACAGTTTCGTCGAATGCATGAACAGGAGTTCCCCCCATACTTCCCTCCGGCCCTCAACGACCGAAGCTCTGCTTTGGTTCCGTGCGCGCACGCGCCGCACCGGGTGCGACGGCCGGTCTTCGCGAATGGGAAACCTTGATCGGCGAATATGGTCTCCTGGTTGAGGGCTGAGCCATGTTCGACTTCACCGTCCGCGCCCGCAGCGGGCACTGGGTTCTGCAGGACGCCGAGGCTGGCGACCTGGGGGCTTACGAGACGCGCGACGAGGCCCTGGCGGCGGCCGGGGACTGGATGCGGCTGATCGAACAGCCGTGGCCGGTGCTGATCTGCGACGAGGATGGGGAGTGGCGGCAGACAGTCGTGGAGCCCACCCGCCTTCACTGAGGCTGCATTACCGGCCGTTAAAGTATTAAGTCGCTGTAATTATCTAAAATCGATGTCATTACTCCCTATTCACGGGAAGTAATGATCGCACTGAAGTATTCGTTTCCTTGCCGGCGGACATCACCGTCGGAAGCGCAACCGCTTCGAGGGAAACGACCATGACCAACTTCGCTGCTCGCATCTCCGGTGTCGCCATGCTGGCGCTCGCGGCCCTCCCCATCGCCGCTCTGCCCGCTCAGGCGCTCGCCGCCACCACCGTGAAGGTGGCCGACCTGAACCTCGCCTCCCCCGAGGGCCAGGCCATCTTCGCCAAGCGCGCGGACAACGCCGCGCGCGACTACTGCGGCAATGTCTACGGCCTGATCGAACGCTCGACCTGCCGCGCCGCCGTGAAGGCCGAACTGGACGAGAAGGTCGCGGTCGCCCGCGCGGCCCAGATGGTCCAGGCCTCCCAGACCTTCGCCGCCCGCTAGCTCTCCCTTCGATAAGCGGACGTGCGAAAAGGGCCCGCGGCCGCCCCAGCCGCGGGCCCGATCGCACCCGGACGCCGGCGTCAGGCCGCGTCCACCAGAACGATCTCGGAGTCCTCCAGGGCCGTGACCCGTAGGATCTCCTCATCCGTCACCGCCGCACCGTCGCGGGCGTCCAGACGGACCCCGTTGACTTCGACCGCGCCGACCGCCGGCACCAGATAGGCGTGCCGGTCCCGCCCGAGGGCGTATTCGGTTGTCTCGCCAGCCTTCAGAGTCGCCCCGGCCACCCGCGCGTCGGTGCGGATCGGCAAGGCGTCGTTGTCACCCGGCAGGCCGCTGGCGAGGGTGACGAACTTGCCGGCCCGGTCGCCCTTCGGGAACGGACGCGCGCCCCAGCCCGGCTTGCCGCCGCGCTCCCGGGGCTCGATCCAGATCTGGAACAGGGTCGTGGTCTCGGACTCCAGATTGTACTCCGCGTGGCGGATGCCCGACCCGGCGCTCATCACCTGCACGTCTCCGGCCGCGGTTCGGCCCTGGTTGCCCAGGCTGTCCTGGTGCGTGATCGCACCGGTGCGGACATAGGTGACGATCTCCATGTCCGCGTGCGGATGCGGCGGAAAGCCGGAGTTGGGCGCGATCTCGTCGTCGTTCCACACCCGGATCGGGCCCCAGCCCATGTTCTGCGGGTCGTAGTAGTTGGCGAACGAGAAGTGGTGGCGGGCCTTCAGCCAGCCGTGGTCCGCGCCGCCCAGGCGCGCGAAGGGTCTGAGTTCGATCATGGTTAGTCTCCCGGCGGCCCTCAGGGGCCGCGCTTCGAAGAGGAAGATAATCGCCCCGCGCGGGCGATAAACTGGCTCGATCGCAGAAGATTGCTTCCAGATCAGAATGAAGCTCGAAAAGCTGAACCGTGGTGCGCGGGCCGCTTCAGCCACGGTTCATCACGGTGACGCTTAGCTGCGGCCCTATGCCGAGGAGGCCAGACATGACCCGCGCCCTGTTCACCGTCGCGCTCGCCGCCGCCCTGGCGGGAGCCGCCCAGGCCCAGCCCTTCCGGGGCGGGACGGCGACGCTCTACGACCAGCCCAATTTCCAGGGCAATGCGGTGACCATCACCCAGTCCGCGCCCGACCTCGGCAAGTGGCGCTTCAACGACCGGGCCCAGAGCGCGCGCTTCGAAGGCCGCTGGCTGATCTGCGAGCATGACGACTTCCGCGGCCGCTGCCAGGAGGTGCGGGGCGACGTGCCGAACCTGCACGTCTACGGCCTGATGGCCCAGGTCTCGTCGATGGAGCCGGCGGGCCGGCCGCGTCCCGATCCGGTCGGCCCGGGTCGTCCCGGCGGATCGCGCGGCGTCGAGGGGACGCGGACCGTCTTCTTCCCGCGCCCCACGGTCGACGGCTACGACGTGGCGGCGGGCGACCGCGGGGCCGACGTCTACTGCCGCAACCAGGGCCTCGGCTCTGCGGTCTGGTACGACTCCAGCGAACGCGCCCGCGAGGCGATCGGCCCGGATGGCCAGATCGTCGGCCGCTCTTCGGTCCTGCGCGACCTGCTCTGCCGCAGGTATTGACCGGGCGCCGCGCCTCCTGTCCCTCTGGCGAGTGGGCAGGAGGCGGCGATGTTGAGCGTTCTGGCGATCGCGACGGCGGCGGTCGGGCTGATGGGCGCTGCCCCGGCCGGATGGCGCACGCCTGACCCCGGGAACCTGCTGGTGATCGACACCACCAAGGGGCGGGTGCTGGTCGAACTCCGCCCAGAATTCGCGCCGAAGGGCGTGGAGCGTATCCGCCTGCTGGCGCGTGAAGGTGTCTATGACGGCCTGCAGTTCCACCGGGTGATCGACGGCTTCGTGGCTCAGACGGGCAATCCGAACAACCGCGACGGCGGGACGTCCAGTCACCCGGACCTGCCCCCCGAGTTCAGCTTCCGCATTCCGCCGGAAACGGCCGCGATCGTCGTGGAGCGGAGCGACGCGCGCGAGGGCTTCGTCGGCGCGACGCCCTTCCAGGCGGTTTCCGCGGCTGAACAGGCCCAGCGGCGCGACCCGCGGCTGCGGGGCTGGGGCGCCTATTGCCCCGGTGTGGTCGGCATGGGGCGGCAGGCCGACCCGGGCAGCGCGAACAGCGAGATCTTCTTCATGCGCGCCGCCGCCCGGCGGCTTGACCACGAATACACGGTCGTCGGCCGCGTGGTGTCGGGCGGGGCGGCGATCCAGGCCGTGGCGGCCGGCGAGCCACCGAAGGTCCCCGACCTGATGCTGAAGGTGCGCGTCGCGGCCGACCTGCCCGAAGACCAGCGGCCGCGGGTCGAGATCGAGGATGAACGGGGCCCCGCCTTCCATCGACGCGTGGTGGCGCTCAAGCGCGCTCGCGGCGCCGCCTTCAGCATCTGCGACGTGGAGCCGCTGTCGCGCCTGCGGTGAATCCCGCTGCGACGATGCGCGCAATTGGCGAGACAGGCGGCCGGCCTTAGTGCCGCGCCATGCGTTTCGAGGTTGTTCAGGAAGAGGACGCCTGGATCGTCCGCAGCGAGGGCCTTGAGCTCGCGCGGTTCGACGATCAGGACACGGCCCTCAGCGACGTGGCC
Organism: Pseudomonadota bacterium; assembly: GCA_046725615.1. Classification (GTDB taxonomy): domain Bacteria; phylum Pseudomonadota; class Alphaproteobacteria; order Caulobacterales; family Caulobacteraceae; genus Phenylobacterium. Next base: position 1,829 of record JBKOYY010000123.1, on the reverse strand, counting down.
GACCGGCTGCGAGGCGCCGACGGCGCCACGCCCGTATCCCTGGCCGTGCGCTACCAGGGACGCAACGCCTGACCTAATCGCTTGCCGCCGCGGTGCGGCGCAGGCCAGATCGCCAGTCCACCGTCCCGGAGCTGGCCCTTGAAATTCCTCCGATCCCTGAGCGTGCTGGTGATGATCGCCCTCGCGCTGGGCCTCGTCGTCGGCGCGGCGGTTGCGTCCTATGGCGGCGACGTTGGGCGACAGGTGATCGAGGGCCTGGAGGCGCTCGGCGGCCTCTGGCTGAACGCCCTGCGGATGACCGTCATCCCGCTGATCTTCGCGGTGCTGGTGACCGGCATCGCCCAGGTCTCCGACGCGGCAGCCACCGGACGTCTCGCCCTGCGCGCGGTGGCCTGGTTCATCGGGCTGATGCTGCTGTCGGCGGTGGTTTCGATCGTCCTCGTCAACGGCATTCTCGGGGCTTGGCCAGTGAGCGAAGGGGCGTCCGCCGCCCTGCGGGCCGGCGCCCAGGCGCCCGCCACCGGGCAGCCGACGGCCCCCGACTTCGCCGCCTGGATCCGCAGCCTGGCGCCGTCAAACCCGATCAAGGCCGCCGCGGAGGACGGGGTCCTGCCCGTTGTGGTGTTCGCGGTGTTCGTCGGTTTCGCCCTGACCCGCCTGCCCGACGGTCGCGGCCGGCCCCTGGTCGATCTCTTCCAGGCCCTGGGCGACGCCATGATCGTCATCGTGCGCTGGGTGCTGACCGTGGCGCCGCTGGGCGTGTTCGCCCTCGGGCTCGGGGTCGGCCTGCGCGCCGGCGTCGGCGCGGCGGGCGTGCTGGGGCAGTATATCGTCACCGCCTCCGCCGCGGGCCTCGCCATCGCCGTCATCGGCTACGTCCTGGGCGTGACGGCGGGCCGCGTGCCGCTGGCGACCTGGGCCCAGGCCACCTCACCGGTGCTGGCGACGGCCTTCGCCACCCAGTCCTCGCTCGCCTGTCTCCCGGCGATGATCGAGCGTTCCCGTGACGACCTGGGCGTGCCCGCGCGGGTCGCGGGCCTCGTGCTGCCGCTGGCGGTGGCGATCTTCCGCTTCACCAGCCCGGCGGTGAACCTCGCCGTCTGCATCTTCGTGGCCAAGGTCTACGGCCTGGAGCCCAGCTTCCTGCAGTACTCCGGCGCGGTCATGGTCGCCCTGGCAGTGGCGATCGGTTCGGTGGGCCTGCCCGGGCAGGTGTCGTTCATCATCAGCGTCGCGCCGATCTGCATCGCCCTCGGGCTGCCGATCGAACTGCTGCCGATCCTGCTGGCGGTGGAGGTCGTGCCCGACATCTTCCGCACCCTCGGCAACGTGGCGGGTGACATGGCCGTGACCGCGATCGTTTCGCGCGGCGAGCGCGAAGAGCCGTCTACCCAAGCGTGACCGCGTCGGGCATGGTCCCGCGCCATGTCAAACGAACCCTTCTTTCGAAAAGACGGAGATCGCTTCGTCCCCACCCGCGCCGGCGTCGGCCCCTGGGTCGCCGACAGCCTGCACGGCCGCGTCATCATCGGCCTGCTGGGCGCCGAGATCGAGCGTCGCTTCGGCTCGCCCGACTACATGCCGGCCCGCCTGACGGTCGACATGTACAAGCTGCCCGACCTTTCGCCGGTCGAGGTGGTCACCCGGGTGATCAAGGACGGCTACCGGATCAAGGTGATCGACGCCGAGTTCATCTCGGGCGGGCAGAGCGCCGGCCGCGCCACCTGCCAGCTTCTCCGGCGCACCGAGAACCCGTCCGGCAACGTGTGGAAGCCCGCGCCCTGGTCCGCGCCGGCGCCCGACGCCATCGCGGACGCCCCCACCGGGCC
>JBKOYY010000068.1:0-6913 GCA_046725615.1 Pseudomonadota bacterium | reverse complement strand
CCACGAAGTCCAGCGGCCCGCCCGCCAGCCGCACGGTGTAGCCTCCAGCGTGGCCGATCGCCTCGCCCCGGGCGAACCGATAGGCGTCGTCAGGGGTGCGCCGGACGTTGAAGATATAGGCGTCGTTCGAGATGTAGGTGTGGACGTGGAGGTCGCCGAAGTAGGCGTTGCGGTCGGCGTTCCATCCGGGGAGGCGCGCCGCTGCGGCGGGTTGCGGGGGCGCCGGACGCGGAGCCTCGGACGCGCCGCCGCGGGGCGTGGGGCCGTCCGCGGCGCTGAGCGCAGCGCCGCCGCCGACCAGGACGCCCGTGACGATGGCCGGAATGGCGGACTTCCACATCGACGTCATCTTCATCCCCTCCCATCCAGCACCAGGATGTAGTCGGCCCGCACCATCCGGCGGCTCGGCGCGTGGTCACGCACCTGCTGTCCGCCGGTCCGCTCCACAAGGCGGTCAAGGGTCGCGCGCGCAGGCCCCTCGGCCGACCGGGCGACCTCGGCGGCGCGCTGGACATGCCAAAGGGTCTGGGCGGCGGAGGCCTTGTCGACGGTCCGGCCCCGCCAGGCGAAGCGGATCGGACCCAGTTGCGGGTGCACCTGGCGCTTCCCGCCGGCGCTGACCGGGGTTCCGGCAGGCGGATCCCCCATGGCGGTCAGCCAGGCCTCGAACGCATCGGTCTGGGCCGCCAGTTCCGGCGCGATGTCGGCGAAGACGTAGCGCAGAAGCGCTTCCAGGCTCGCGGGTGGGGCGGCCGGATCGATATAGGCGTCATCCTGCCCGGGGAACTCGGCGTCGGCGAAGCCCGGGGCGTTCATGCGCTCCACCCAGCGGAACACGTTGGGCGCGCAGGTCTTCATGATCGTCGCCGGCACGGGATCGCGCCCCAGATGGGCGAACAACGGCCCCATCAGGCCGAAATCGGCGAGGCTGGGACGGCCGCCCAGGACGTACGGGAACTGCTGGAAATGCAGGTCCAGCAGCTCGAGGAAGCCGAGATACGACGCCTCGATGGCCGGGATGGCCTCGTCCGTGACGCCGAGGCGCGGCAGGAAGTTGGCGAAGTAGCCCATCGCCTTGCGTCCGGCGGCGCGCTGGGCGTCGCGGTCGGCGCCGGCGTACATCCCGCGGCCGAACTCGGCCTCGAGGAACGCCTCCTGCCGGTCGCGGTAGGTCCAGCGATAATGCATGGCGGCCGGCAGCAGGAACGCCGAGCCGTAGGCGTCGAAGACTTCCGCGACGAAGCGGAGAGCCGGGTGGGCGGGTGTGAGCGAGGGCTCGGGGTGGTCGGCTTCCAGCCGGTCGATGATCGCGGTGGTGTCCTGCAGGAACTCACCGGCCGGCGTCTCGACGACCGGCACGACCCCCAGCCTGACCTTCGCGGTCACGACCTCCCGGTAGCGAGAGTCGAAGGGCCGCCGTTCCTGGAACGGCAGCTCCTTCTTGATCAGGTAGGCGCGGAGCTTTCCCGTGAACAGGGAATGCGGCGTGCCCCAGACGATCAGGCGTCCCATGGCGGCCATCTTCAGAAAGACTTGGTGGCCCGCACGCCCCAGGTGCGGGGCGCGCCGACGAAGCCGCGATAGAGCGTCGCGCCGGTCGACGGCACGCGCACGCCGAAGATCGAGTCCAGCACCTGCACGAACTTGGCCCCCCGGAAGTACCTCTCGTTCGTCAGATTGTCGCCGAACAGCGCGACGTTCCAGGTCTTGTCGGGGCTGATGAGCGCAATGCGGCCGCCGTACAGCGTGTAGCTGTCCTGAATGCCCTGCGGGTTCAGGTCGTTGGTCGAGTACATGCGTCCGGTGTAGGCCATGTCCCCGCGGGCGGTGACGGTGAAGCCGCCGGCGAACGGCGGGGTCGTGTATTCGACCCCCAGGTTGCCCTGCCACTTCGGCGCGAAGGTCGGCCGTCGACCGGTGAGGTCCTGGATGGTCCGGCAGGAGGTCGCCGAGTTGTTGCAGGCGGGCAGGCCGGGAGCCGTGCGGTTCTCGAGGAACACCGAGTCCAGATAGGCGAGTCCGAAGTCGATCGATACGCCGTCGATGGGCCGGGCCTGGCCCTCGAGTTCGACGCCCTTGGCGCGGATCGAACCGGCGTTGCGGATCACGAAGCTCACCCCGTCGAACGAGCGCTCCTGGAAGTCGTCCAGGTCGGTCCGGTACGCGGTGACGTTCAGCAGCAGCCGCCGGTCGAACAGCACCGACTTCAGCCCGACCTCCCAGTCCTTGGACTTCTCGGAATCGAAGAGGCGCTTCTGACCCAGGACCGCCGCGCCGCCGGCCGAGTTGAGCCCGCCGGACTTGTAGCCGGTCGAATAGGTGACGAAGCCCATCACGTCGGGGGTGATGTGCCAGCTGACGTTCGCCCGCCAGGACGGCTGGCTGTCGTCGAACTTGAGCCGGGTGGATTCGGCGCCGCGAAGGATGCCCGCGGCGGGGTTCAGCACCGTCTGGGTGAAGGAGCCCGACTTCTTGTCCTTGGTCTCCCGTGCGCCGAGGATCACCTCCACCGTCTCGGTGACGGCGTAGGTCGCCTGGGCGTAGACCGCATAGCTCTTGGCGTTCTGGACGAACAGGCCGGGGGTGACGCCGATCTTCGGGCCGGCGTTGCAGGCGTTGAGCAGGGCCGGCGCCGCCGCCGCGATGGCGAAGCTGCAGTACTGGCCGCCGAGGTTGAAGTTCTCGCCGATCTCGTAGTCTTCCTCGAAGTAGTAGAGGCCGGCGACGAAATCGAGCTTGCCGTTCAGCAGCGCGCCCTTGGGCGACAGCAGCTGCAGCTCGTGGCTCATCGCCTCGCTGTCGAAGGTCGCATCGCGGGTCAGCAGGTCGAGGCGTGTGGAGACCACGTCGCCGTCGCGCTGGAGGTTCCGCCAGTCGCGGTAGGCGTTGATCATCCGCACCGTGTAGTCGCCGGGCAACGAGATCGAGAGGTCGCTGGTCAGGCCGTACTGGCGGTCCTTCAGGTCGCGATGGTTCACGCGATAGTCGAACACCCGGCTGGGCGGGTAGCTCAGCGAGGTGAGCGGCGTGCCGGACCGGGCGGCGAAGTTCGTCAGCTGGGTCGCGGACAGGGTGGAAGTGTCCACCTGGTTCAGCGGGAACCCGTCGCCGTTCGTGCGGGCGTAATCCACCCGCCCGATCCAGGTGATGTCGTCGGTGAGCTTCGCCCGGGCCGAGAGGCGGCCAGCCACGGTGTCGCTTTCGCCGTAGGTCTTGCCGTCGAACTGGTTCTTGGCCCAGCCGTCAGTGTCGTTGGCGGTCAGGGCCGCCCGCAATGCCAGTCGGTCGTTGACCGGCAGGTTCACGATACCCTCGACCTTGTGGCCGCCGAAGCGCGACGCCTCCAGCACGGTCCGCGCCGAGAAGCTGTCCTGCGGCGCCGTCGTCCGGAGCGAGACGGCGCCGACCGTGGCGTTGCGGCCGAACAGGGTGCCCTGCGGTCCGCGCAGGACCTCGGCGCTCTCCACGTCGAGGAAGGTGGTCAGCATCGCGCCGGGACGCGGGATGAACACTCCATCGATATAGGGGGCGACGCTGGGGTCGATGGCCGCGTTCGAGCTGGCGCCGAAGCCGCGCACCTTGATCGAGACCCCGGCCGCCTGGGCGATGGTGTCGAAGCGCAGGTTAGGGACAAGCTTCTCCAGCCCCTTCACGTCGGTGACGTTCTTCGATTCCATCGCCTTGGCGGAGACGGCCATGATGGAGAGGGGCACGTCCTGGATGTTCTCGGCCCGCTTCTGGGCGGTGACCACGACTTCCTCGACGGCGTTCGGCGGCTGCGGTTCGGCGGCGAGCGCGTTCGCGGCGGGCGCCAGGGCGGCGATGGACGCCGCCACCATCAGATGGCGTGAGTAGTGCATGGAGTCCTCCCCAATCGTTCTTATCGGTTTTGGCCCCTCGTAACGGCGTTTCGGATTGCCCAGAAGCGAAAGAAGCGGCACACATCTATCGCCAAAAGCGATAGGTCAGACCGATGGACATCCGGCAGCTGCGCCACATGATGGCGATCCACCGGATGGGGAGTTTCGCCAGGGCCGCAGAGCAGCTCGGCCTGGCGCAGTCCACCCTGTCGAAGAGCATCGCCCGCCTTGAGGACCAGCTGGGCCTGCGTCTCTTCGAGCGCTCGGGCGCGGGGGCCGTCGTGACCCCCATGGGGGCGGTGGTGATCGCCGGGGCGGAGCGCATCGTCGAGGAGGCCGAGCGCCTGCGGCGCGATGTGGAGCTGGCGGCGGCCGGCGACCTCGGCGAGATCCGGATCGGCCTGGGACCTGCCTTTCGTCCGCGCTTCCTGCCCCGCTTCACCGAGGCGATCGTCCGACGGTGGCCACGGCTGAAGCTGATGATCGACGTCGAACGCCGCGAGCGCCTGATCCTCGACTATCGAGCCGGGCGTTACGACGTGATCCTGCTCGCCCACGCGGCCGAGCTGGAGGAACCCGAGAACGTGATTTCGGACCTGATGCGCGAATCCATCGTCGCGGTCGCGGCCCCGGACCATCCCCTCGCGACCCTATCGCGCATCAGCCCCGATGCGTTTCTGGCCCACCCTCACGCCGCAGCCAGCGCCACCTCGATGTTGACCGCTCCGGGCGCGGTCCTGGGCGAACGTCCGACCAGGCCCGACGAGCCGCTCATCCAGTGCAGCGACGATCAGACCGTGCTGGCGCTGGCGAAGGCGGGCCTGGCCACCGCATTCGCCAGCCGGCACCTCGCGCGGCCGGAGATCGAGGCCGGGCGCCTGGTCCCTCTGCCTCTGGACTGGCGGCTGACCCTGAGGCTTGTCGCGGTCACGACGCGCGCGGCGCAGAGTTCACCTGTCGTGCAGGGGATTCTCGGCCTGGCCCGCGAGACCGCGGAGATCCTCCGCGTACAGGAGGAGGGTTCCCGCGCGGGCGATGTCGCCGGCGACGCCGAAACCTAGACGTCACGCCCGACGCAGGATGATGGCATGCGCCTTGTCCGCGGCGAATACGTCGGGCTGCCTGCCCCACGGGGAAGAGGTCCGGATATGCGCCAGCGAGTTCACGACCCCCAGCTCTGTCCCGGAGTGGCAATCTTAGCCTGGAAGAGAGGCAGTTCTAACCTGTGCCTACGGCGTGCTGGCGGCCCGGAAGGGATTCGAACCCCTGACCTTGGCTTTAGGAAAGCCCTGCTCTATCCGGCTGAGCTACCGGGCCGCGCGGGGCAGGGGATGGCACGGCGCCGGGCTTCGGACAAGGGGCCGGGGGGTCAGAAGAGGCCGGCCATCAGGTTGATCGCCAGGGCCACCACCACGGTGTTGAAGGCGAAGGCCACCAGGCTGTGCAGCGTGCCCAGGCGGCGCAGGCCCTTGCGGGTGATCGCCACGTCGGCCGTCTGGCACGCGACGCCGATGATGACCGAGAAATGCAGGAAGTCCCAGTAGTCCGGCTCCTCGCCGCCGGGGAAGCCGAGGCCGCCCGCGTCGGCGCCGCCGCCGGCCGCGGTGTAGTATTCGTGGGCGTAGTGCAGGGCGAAGATCGCCTGGACGGTGAGCCACGAGGCGGCCACGGTCCAGAAGGCGGCGCCCACGTGGATCGCCTGGCGCCAGCCGTGGGTCCGGCCGGCGAGGCTGAGCTCGGCGGCCATGGCCACGAGGCTGGCGGCGCTGGCGACCAGGACCAACCCCAGGATCAGGCCGCGGCCCTCGTCCTCGCGGGCGGCGCGGGCGCGGATCTCGTCCGGCGCGCGCCGCCAGACGGCCGGTGTCATGGCGGCCAGGAAGACCAGGCAGAAGGCGTTCCAGCCGGCGATGAAGGCGGTGGAGGCGGGAGCCTGCGGCCAAAGGAGGCGCACGGACCCGAGCACCGCGATGCCGATCAGGGCCGCCGCGCTCAGCCGCGGGCGGCTGGTCACCACCCCCAGAACGCCTCGCCGGTCACCGGCCATGCCCGTCTCCTCCCGCGGTCATGGGGCCACGAGTCCGCCCAAACGAAAACGCCCGGCGCGGGGGCCGGGCGTTTCATCCTGATGTCGTGGTCTCGATCAGGCCGCGGCGGCGGCGGTCTTCACCAGCGACTTGTTGAGCATCGCGATGGCCGCCTCGCGGTCGATCCGCTCGATCGCGGCGACTTCGCGGGCCATGCGGTCGAGCGCCGACTCATAGAGCTGGCGTTCGGAGTAGGACTGCTCGGGCTGGTTCTCGGCGCGGTGCAGGTCGCGCACGACCTCGGCGATCGAGATCAGGTCGCCCGAGTTGATCTTGGCTTCGTACTCCTGGGCGCGGCGCGACCACATGGTGCGCTTCACGCGGGCGCGGCCCTTCAGGGTGGTCAGCGCCTTGGACACCACGCCGGTCTCGGCGAGCGAGCGCAGCCCGGCCGTCTTGGCCTTGGCGGTGGGAACACGCAGCGTCATCTTCTCGTGGTCGAAGGTGATGACGTACACTTCAAGCTTCAGACCGGCGACTTCCTGGGTTTCGATCCCTTGCACCTGACCCACGCCGTGGGCCGGGTAGACGACGTGATCGCCAACCGAGAATTCGTGACCGCTCTTGCTCATCGAGATACCTCTCATATGCGTCCGCGTCGCCGCGGCACTGCTGTCAGGCGCTTCCGGAAGCGACAAAACCACCCCTTCCGCGAGAAAGGCGCGGTTGCGAAATCGCTGTGGATCGGAAGCTGACCTCTTAAGACACCCTTCGCCCGCTCCGGCTGGGGGAAACCGGACGGCTCTTCTGCTTTCGACCGGCACGGGCAAGCGCCTCTGTGTCGTGTCAGCTATGACATTAACACAAAAACCAGCGGAAAGAAAGGGTTGGGCCCGGCGCGGCGCGGCGGCCCAAGGGACGCGTCAGGAGCCGCGGCCAGGCTTCTCGGAGAAGTACTTCTCGAACTTGCCGGTTTCCCGCTCGAAAGCTTCACGGTCGGCAGGCGGCTCGCCCTTGACTGTGATG
>JBKOYY010000055.1:0-41928 GCA_046725615.1 Pseudomonadota bacterium | reverse complement strand
GTCCCAGAGGATGTATTCGTCGCCCGCCTGCTGCTTCACGCCGCCGGGCTTGTCGACGAACACCGGCCCCTGCAGGAGCGATGGCCAGATCGGCTTGGCACTCTCGGCGTCCTGGGCCCTGAGCATCGCCAGCATGGCCTTGGTGCGGGCGGGTTCGGCCTTGGACAGGTCGTTCTTCTCGGTCGGGTCGGCCGCCAGGTTGTAGAGCCAGACCTTGCCCCGAGCCTCGTTGGACTGGAGCTTCCAGTCGCCGTCGAGGACGGCCTTGTACTGGCCCGAGCGCCAGAACAGCGCCTGGTGCGGGCGGCCCTGGGCCTGGCCCTGCAGGAAGGGCAGGAGGTCGACGCCGTCGATCTTGCGGTCGGTGGGGATCTGGGCGCGCGCCGCGCCGGCGGCGGTGGCGAAGATGTCCACGTGGCCGACGGGGTAGGGATAGCGCGAGTTCGGTGCGATCACGCCCGGCCAGCGCATGAAGAACGGGGCGTGGATGCCGCCCTCGAAGAAGGTCGACTTGAAGCCGCGGTAGGGCTTGTTGACGTCGGGCAGGCCGATGTAGCCGGCGCCGCCGTTGTCGGTGGTGAAGATCACCAGGGTGTTCTGGTCGAGGCCCTCGTCCTTCAGCGTCTGCAGCAGCCGGCCGATGTTGGCGTCGAGGTTGCGGATCATGGCGCCGTAGACGCGGGTGCGGTGGTCCTGGATCTGGGGCAGGGCGTCGTAGTCAGCCTTCTTCGCCTGCAGCGGCGTGTGCGGCGCGTTGGGCGCGAAATACATGAAGAAGGGCCGGTTGCGGTTGGCCTTGATGGACTTGATCGCCTCGTCGGTGAGGTAGTCGGTCATGTAGCCGCGCGGCTCGAAGAAGGCCGAGCCGTTGTACTGGACCATGTAGGGCAGGTTCGGCCACAGGAAGCGGTCGATGGCGTCCCAGGGCTGCTTCGAATTGACCGCCTCGGGGTGCTTCTCGGGCAGGTACATCGAGCCGCCGGCGATGAAGCCCAGGCTCTCGTCGAAGCCCTGCTGCTCGGGACGGGAGCCCTTGGCGCCGCCGAGGTGCCACTTGCCGAAGTGCAGGGTGTGGTAGCCGCGCGCCTGCAGCACCTCGGCGATGGTGACCTCTCCCGTGGGCATGCTGAGGACGTTGACCGCCTCCGGGTTCGGCGCCGTGCTGCCGGGGGGCATGTCGGCCAGCCGGTCCTTGAAGAACTTCGGCTTCACGATCGCGCCGGGCTCGGCCTCGGTGCCGACCATGCGCTCGAAGGCCACGGGCGCCGGCGTGAATTCGAAGCCGAAGCGGGTGGCGTAGCGGCCGGTCATGATCGCCGCGCGCGAGGGGGCGCAGGTGGCGTTGCCCGCGTAGCCGTTGGCGAAACTGACGCCCTGGCGGCCGATGGAATCGATGTTCGGCGTCTGGACGAGGCCGTTCGCCACGCCGCCGCCATTGAAGCTGATGTCGTTGTAGCCGAGGTCGTCCACCAGGATGAACAGCACGTTCGGCGGGCGCTCGCCGGCCGGCGGGGCCGCCGGCCCCTGGGCCCAGGCGACCTCGCGGTTCGGCTCCACGTGCGGCATCTTCGAACGCGCGATCATCGACAGGATCGCGCCTCGGTTCAGGAAGGCCCCGCCGGCGATCACCGCCAGCGCCAGGACCGCCACGCCCAGCCAGGTCCACCGCTTCATGTGCGTCTCCCGCCCCGCCGCCGCGTCGGTCCGGCCGACGGGTTCCGGTGGGGCCCGGAAGCAATCTAGATAATGGCAGTAAGAGTGTCGATAGTTTTCCGAGCTGGCGATCGCCGTCGGCGCGATCAGGCGGCGGGCAGGGTGACCCGAGCCACCAGTCCCGCCTCGCCGGGGGCGAGTTCGACGTCGCCGCCGTGGGCGCGGGCGGTGGAGCGGGCGATCGGCAGGCCGAGTCCGATGCCGCCGGAGTCGAGGTTCCGCGAGGGGTCGGCGCGATAGAAGGGCTGGAACACCCGCTCGAGGTCAGCAGGCGGCAGTCCCGGCCCGCCGTCGGAGACCTCGATCACCGCCAGGCCGCCCTCGCGTCCCACCCGGACGCGGGCGTGGCCGCCATAGCGCACCGCATTGTCGACCAGGTTGGTCAGCATCCGCTGGAGCGCGACGGGATCGCCCTCGACGGTCACGGGATCCGACGTGACCATTTCCACGTCGGCGCCGAGCATGGCCGCGTCGTCGGCCACCACCTCGGCCAGGGACAGCAGGTCCAGCTTCTCGCGGGTCCGCGGGGCGCCCTCGTCGCGGATGAAGGCCAGCACGCCCTGGATCATCTGCTCCATCTGGCCGACGTCGGACAGCACGCTGTCGCGGACGGCGGGTGGGGCGCCTTCCAGCTTGAAGCGGATGCGTGCGAGCGGGGTGCGAAGGTCGTGGCTGATGGCGCCAACCATGGCCGTCCGGTCGTCGACGTACCGCTTCAGCCGGGCCTGCATGTCATTGAAGGCCCGGGCCGCCGCGCCGATCTCGGCCGGCCCTGACAGGGCCGCGGGTGCGGCGTGGGGATCGCGGCCCAGCCGCTCGGCCGCCTCGGAGAAGCGCTTCAGCGGCGCCGTAATCCGGCGGGCGAAGAGCAGGCCTGCAGGCGCGACGACCAGGAATCCGGCGGCCAGCAGGAGCAGCGCGCGGCGCTGCCAGGCGCTTGGGAAGGGTTCGGGACTGGACTGAACCACCGTCCAGCGTCCGTCGGATCGGCGGGCGGCGGCCACGAAGTCGCCGACCACAGGGGCTTCCAGCAGCACCCGCCTCACGATGCCCGTGGGCTCGCCGGAGCGCGGCGGGGAGGGCGGGAAGCCGGGGCCGCCTGGAGGGGGGCGGTGGTGCTCGACGAACAGGCGTGGCCCGCGCGGCCCGCCGAAGATCCGCTCCCACGCCGAGCGCGGCCGCGGACCCAGCCGCACGTCCGCCGCGGGACGTCCGAGGGCGGCGGCCAGCGCCTCGCGCGGGGGGCCGTGTCGATGATCGCCCGGGCCCTGCAACTCGCGAGGCAGTTCGGCGGCGGTCGTGCGGACCATGGGGCGGCCGTAGCGGGCGGTGAGCGGGCCTCCCTTCAGCGCAGCGGCGATCTCGGGCAGGCGATAGATCGGCGGCCGGGGTGGCGGCGCGACGATGACGGCGGCGAAGACGATCAGGTGCGTGGCCAGCAGGCAGGCCACGATCAGCAGGACGAGCTGCACCCCGATCGGCGCGCCGGTGCGCGCCCTGGAGTTCATGGGCGGGTCACAGGGACGTCGAACATGTAGCCGGCCCCGCGTACGGTCTTGATGATCTCGCCGTCGCTGCAGGCATGCAGCTTGCGGCGCAGACGGCTGATCTGGACGTCGACGGCGCGGTCGAAAACGTCGGCCTCCTCGCCCCTGGCGATGTCGAGGAGCTGATCGCGCGACAGGATCCGCTGGGGGTGGTCGAGGAAGGCCGACAGCAGCGAGTATTCCCCGGAGGTCAGCAGGATGGTCGTGCCGTTGGGCGCCCGGAGCTGGCGGCGCAGCTGGTCCACCACGAAGCCCTGGAAGGCGTAGGCCTTGCCGCGCTTGGGCGCGCCGCCGCGCACCTCTTCCAGCCGGCGGAAGACCGCCCGTACGCGGGCCAGCAGCTCCCGCGGGCTGCAGGGTTTGGGCAGGTAGTCGTCGGCGCCGAGCTCGAGCCCCAGCACACGGTCGATCTCCTCGCCCATGGCGCTGACCATGACGATCGCCGGACCGCCCTCGGCCGAGAGGCGGCGGCAGATCGACAGGCCGTCCTCGCCGGGCAGCATCACGTCCAGCACCACGAGATCGATCGGCGCGTCGGTGAGCGCCCGGTCCATGGCCTTGGCGTCGGCCGCCGTGCGGACCTGGAAGCCGTGCTCGGCGAGGTAGCTGGCGATCTGTTCGCGCAGCTCGGTGTCGTCGTCGACCACCAGGATGTGGCGGGCGGGCAGCACGGCGGGCAGGACGGCAGGGGGCGGCGTCATCGCAGGTCCTCTCGCGGCGAAGTGTGGCGCCGTCATCGCGACTTCGCCACAATCGCCGGCGGCGGCTGGTCAGCGCGGTGGCTCGGGTCCGTCTTCCAGGCTGCGCCGGACGACCACGTGCGGGCCGGGGCCGCCCATCATCGGGCCGCCGTGGCCGGGCGGCCCCTTCAGGCGCTGGAGCGCATCGAACACCTTCTGCTGCTCGGGCGAGAGCGCGGCATAGAACTTCGCCAGCGCCTGGCGCATCTCCTCGTGCCGCGCGCGCATCTCGGCCTCGTGGCGGGCCATGGCCTCCAGTCGCTGCGGCGTGGTCTGGGCGGCGGCCGGATCGGGCAGGTCGCGTTTCACGATCCTCGGCTCGTGCGCGACGACGAAGGCGGCGAGGGCGGGCTCCTGGTCGGGACGCAGGCGCAGGACGGTCTTCAGGTCCTCGAGGTGCTGGCGGCGCATGGCCTCGTGGCGGGCCTTCATCTCGGGCCCGGCCCTCATTCCGGAATTGGCCATCTCGGCGTGGGGTCCGCCGTGCATCGGCGGCGCGCCGACGGGCTGAGCGAGGGCGGCGGTGGCGACCGCCAGGGCGAACGGGGCCAGCGCCAGGAACGGGCGACGGGTCATGGTGGGAAGTCTCCTCCTATCGTGCGCCCAGCGTCTCACGCGGGGGCGGCCGGGCGATGGCGCCCGACGCGACGCGGCTGAAACATTGGCGAAAAGGCGGGCGGCGCGCCGGCGAGTTCTTGAGGGCCGCAGAGGCCAAGGCGACTTTGCGTCCCTTCTGTTGCGGGCGGGTTGGAAGCGAGGCGAAAAGGTCACGCTTGCGCCCAACGACCGCCGCAAGGACCCGCCATCTTGGGATCGTCGACGACGCGGCCGTCCTCCTTCCCCCACAGGCCGCGTTCCCGACATTTCCGACCGCCACTCCCCCCGGGCGGTCCTCGGAACGCGGCTCCCCTGACCTCCCCAAGCCGGGGGAGCCGCACCTTTCCCGGGCGCCTGTTGGCGCGCCGCTTGCTCCCGTCAGGGCCAAACCTCGGCAGGAGCCACCCCGTGTCCCGATTCAGCGCATTCCTCGACGCCACCCGCGCCGTGAAGGGCGCCGCCGCGATCGCCGCCTTTGCGTGCGGCGTCGCGCTGGCCACGCCGGGCCAGGCCACGCAGTACTTCCTGCAGTCGGCGACCATGAACACGTCGCGCACGGCCAACATCAACGGCCCGGGCGGCTTCCACGAGTACGTCTACCTGGGGCCGATCCAGTTCACGGCGTTCGAGGGCGTCAACGCCTCGGGCGAGTCGGCGGACTTCCTCGGCTTCTGCGTGGACATCTTCCACAACATCGGCCTCGGCACGCTGAACCTGAAGTACGACGACACCTACGACCTGACGACCAACTCCAAGTACCTGACGACCACGCCGTTCGCCGGCGGCACGGCGCTGAGCCAGGCCCAGGTGCTGCAGGTGGGTCGGCTGGTCAATTACGGCACGGCGTTGTTCAACCAGGCGCCCAGCACCACCGACCGGACCAACCGCCTGGCCGGCCTGCAGGGGGCCATCTGGCAGGTCATCAACCCCGGCTACAGCGTGACCAGCGGCACGGCGGCGGTGAACGGCTATATCGCGGCCTATTCGGGCGCGAACTACCAGTCGAACCTGACCGGCTATGGCCCGATCCGCAGCGAGATCACCTTCATCAGCGAGACGGGGAAGTACGGCACGAGCCGGGCGCACCAGAGCTTCGCGTTCTCGGCGGGGGCGGTTCCCGAGCCGGCGACCTGGGCGATGCTGATCGCCGGATTCGGTTTCGCGGGCGCGGCCCTGCGCCGGGCCCGCCAGCAGACCGCGCTCGCGCCGGTTCGCGTGCGGATCTAGCGGAAGACGTGGATGCCGCCGGCGCCGCCGCCCGGCGCCTCGGCGAGGCCGCGGATCTCCAGGCTGGCCCGGCGCGCGCCGCAGACGCAGCGCAGGCGGTGCTCCAGGTCGTGGAGGGTCTGACGGCTCAGGCCCTGGCCCAGCCAGGGCTTGGGGTCGATGGCCGCCTCGCGGCCGCAGCCGCACCGCGCCCACAGGCTGGACCGCGCCGCCGTGGCCCAGCCCAGCCGCGCCTCGCCATAGGCCCAATCCCGAACCAGATGCCTGCTTCCGTCCGCCATCGTGCGACTCCTTGATGTGAACAAAAGCAGAACTCCAGCCGTGTGACTACTGCATTCCGGCTGTTTTATTGAGTCGGCTCAACCCGCCCGGGCGGGTCGTCCACAGGCGCGTCGCGGCGGCCCTAGATCTTCTCGCTGATCCTGATCGCGGCCCGGCAGCCGGCGCCGATCACCGCGGACAGCAGGCCATAGCCCGGCGCCTCGCGGGCCCCTTCGTCGACGGCGAGGTCACGGTGCTCCAGCTCCTCGTCGCGGAACTTCGAAAGCTCGGCGGCGAGCGCGGGGTCCTGTTCGGCCAACTCGGCGATCTGCTCGGCGTAGTGGCCCTCGATCACATTCTCGACGGCCTCCGTGCAGGCGTGCGCGGCCTTCTCGCCCAGCAGGGCGGTGCCGGCGCCGAGCGCAAAGCCGGCGAGGCGCCACAGCGGGGTCAGGGCGGTCGGCCGGACGCGGTGCTGGGTCAGCAGGCTGTCGAAGCGGGCCAGGTGCTCGGCCTCCTGCGCCTCCATGTGCGCCAGTTGGCCGGCGATGCGGCCCTTGCCGCGCGCAGCGCCCAGCACGGCGCGCTGGCCTCGGTAGATGTGCACGGCCCCGAGCTCGCCTGCGTGGTCCACGCGCAGGATCTCGGCGAGGCGGGTGGCGGAGGCCCCGCGGCCGGGCCGGGGCGGGATCGGCTTGGCGTTCATAGTTTGCGATGCTCCCGGACGGCGGCGACCGCGCTGAGCGCGGCGAGGCCCAGCGAGATCACGGCGTTCCAGCCGGCCATGGACAGGCCCGCGAACACCCAGGGCGCCTCGTCGCACGCCGGCGGCTTCACCTTGTCACCCGCCAGGAATGCGGCCATGTCGGCGGCGCTGACCGAGCCGCCCCCGGCCGAGGCGCAGGCCTGCGGACCGGGCCAGAACTTCCACTCGGCGCCGGCGTGGTAGACGGCGATCCCCGCGCCGACCAGGAAGGCGAGGCCCAGGACCCAGCAGGTGGCGGCGCGCCAGCGGGGTCCGCCCGGCATCCGCACCAGCACCATGAAGGCGGCGCTAAGTCCCAGGATCGTCCAGTAGACCTCGCGCTGGCGCAGGCAGAGCGTGCAGGGGGCGTAGCCGCCGAAGGTCTCGAAGGCGTGGGCGGTCGCGAGCATGGCGGCGGCCACCAGCAGGGCCACCAGACGCCAGCGATCGAGGAAGGGTTTCAGCATGGCCGCGGATATGAGCCCAAACGCCCGGTTATAAAAAGACCTTCAGCGCGACGACGCCGCCCACGATCAGGATCAGCAGCAGCACGCTGTAGAGATTCAGGCGGCGCTCGAACTCCTTGAGCATGGCCTCGCCGAAGTATTTCAGGATCGCCGCGACGATGAAGAAGCGTGCGCCGCGCGTCACGATCGAGGCCCAGACGAAGGTGAAGAGGTCGAAGTGGGCAAGGCCCGCCGTGATCGTCACCAGCTTGTAGGGGATCGGCGTCAGGCCCTTGATCAGGATGACGGCCAGGCCCCACTGGTCGAACCACCTCTCGAACTCGGCCTGCCCCTCGGGGTGGCCGAACAGGCGCAGGATCGTGTGGCCCACGGGCTCGAGCCAGACGCCGATGGCGTAGCCCAGCATCCCGCCCAGCACCGAGGCCACCGTGCAGATGGCGGCGTAGACGAAGGCCTTGTCGCGCCTCGCCAGGACCATCGGCCCCAGCATCACGTCCGGCGGGATCGGGAAGAAAGAACTCTCGGCGAACGAGATCACGGCGAGCGACGCCGGGGCGTGACGCGAGCCGGCGAGCCGCATCACCCATTCGTACATCTTGCGGAACATGAAGCGTCCAGATCGGCGATTTGCGTCCCTGCCTAGCAGGGCCGGTGCCGAATGTCGTCCCGGCGCGTTTCCTCATCGGTCAGCCCTTGCAAACTGGTTGCAAGTGATACTAGTTGAGCGCGTCAACGGAGACCGACGATGAACATCCAGACCCCGGCCGCCGCCCGCGACCTGTTCGACAATCCGCTGGGCACCGACGGCTTCGAGTTCGTCGAGTTCACATCGCCCGAGCCCGAGCGGCTGAAAGCGCTGTTCGAGATGATGGGCTTCACCGCCGTGGCGAAGCACCGCTCCAAGAACGTGCTGCGGTTCCGGCAGGGCGACATCAACTTCATCCTCAACATGGAGCCGGCCGGCCAGGCCGCCGAATTCCGCGCCGCCCACGGCCCGTCGGCCAACGCCATGGCGTTCCGGGTCCGCGACGCCGCCAAGGCGTTCGAGATGGCGCTGGAGCGCGGGGCGAAGCCGGTAAAAGGGCCGGTCGGCCCGATGGAGCTGAACATCCCCGCCATCGAGGGGATCGGCGGCTCCAACCTCTATCTGGTGGACCGCTACGGGGCGCAGGAGATCTACGACGTCGACTTCGTGGCGATCCCCGGCGCGGACGAGGCCATGGCCCGGAACAGCGTGGGCCTGACCTATCTCGACCACCTGACCCACAACGTGCACCGCGGCCAGATGGCGAAGTGGGCCGAGTTCTACGAGCGCATCTTCAATTTCCGCGAGATCCGCTACTTCGACATCGAGGGCAAGCAGACGGCCCTGGTCTCGAAGGCGATGACCAGCCCGTGCGGCAAGATCCGCATCCCGCTGAACGAGAGCCAGGACGAGCACTCGCAGATCGAGGAATTCCTCAAGGACTACCAGGGCGAGGGTATCCAGCACGTGGCGCTGGGGACCGACGACATCTTCCACTCGGTGGAGACGATGCGTGCGCGGGGCGTGAAGTTCCAGGACACCATCGACACCTACTTCGAGGGCATCGACGCGCGCGTCCCCGGCCACGGCGAGGACGTGGCGCGCCTGCATCGCAACAAGATCCTGATCGATGGCGCCCCCACCGAGGGCCAGGGCCTGCTGCTGCAGATCTTCACCGAGAACATGATCGGCCCGATCTTCTTCGAGCTGATCCAGCGCAAGGGCAACGAGGGCTTCGGCGAGGGCAACTTCAAGGCCCTGTTCGAGTCCATCGAGCTGGACCAGATCCGTCGGGGCGTTCTGCCCGCGCAGGCCTGACGGATGGCGCCGCGTTGGGCCCTGGTGGCGCACGGCGGCGCCGGCTCGATCACCCGCGAGCAGCTGACGCCCGAGCAGGAGGCCGCCTATCGCGAGGCCATGGCGGTGGCGGCCGAGGCCGGCGCCGCGGTGTTGCGCGCCGGCGGCTCGGCCATGGATGCGGTCGAGGCTGCGATCCACGTGCTGGAGGACGACCCGCTGTTCAACGCCGGGCGCGGCGCGGCCTTCACGGCCGAGGGCCGCATCGAGCTGGACGCCTCGATCATGGACGGCCGGACGCTGGCCGCGGGCGCGGTCGCCGGCTTGACCACGACGCGTCACCCCATCTCGGCGGCGCGGGCGGTCATCGAGGGCTCGTCGCACGTCATGCTGGGCGGGGAGGGCGCCGAGGCCTTTGCCCGCAGTCAGGGCCTGGAGCAGGTCGATCCCGCGTGGTTCTTCACCGCGCGGCGCTGGCGTTCGCTGGAGAGGGCGCTGACGCGCCAGGGCCTCCCCGTGCCCGCGCGCCCGGCCGGCTCCGAGACGGAGGCGACGGGCAAGGCGGCGCTGGTCCACGAGGAGGGCAAGTACGGCACCGTCGGCGTCGTGGCGCTGGACGCGCAGGGCGACGTGGCGGCCGGCACCTCGACCGGCGGCACGAACGCCAAGCGTTGGGGCCGGGTCGGCGATTCCCCCCTCATCGGAGCTGGGACCTACGCCTCGAACCAGGCCTGCGCCGTCTCGTGCACCGGCGCGGGCGAATACTTCATCCGGCTGGGCGTCGCGCATGAGATCTGCGCGCGTGTGCGCCATGGCGGACTGTCGCTGCAGGCCGCGGTCGACGAGGTCGTGCAGGGCGAGCTGACGGCCCTGGGCGGCGACGGCGGCGTGATCGCCGTTGCGCCGGACGGCCAGATGGCCTGGAGCTTCAACACCTCGGGCATGTACCGGGCCCGCATCGCCGACGGCGAACCGCTCGTCGTCGGCGTCTACAAGGATGATCCGTGATGGCGAAGGGCGACTGGATTCCCGTTCGGGGCGCCGAGGGCGACCACTCCCGGCAGGCGCACGCCGACCTGCCCGAGGGCACCTACGAGCGCGAGATGAGCAAGGAGGGCTTCTTCGGCCCCGCCGCGTTCCTGCACCACCGCCGACCGCCGACGGGCTGGACCAGCTTCGAGGGGCCTCTGCGCCCCCGCGCTTTCGACCTCGCCCGCCTTAACGCGGCCGACCCGTCGCCGTGGGCGGCCGGCGTGGTGCTGCGCAACAACGCCTGCGAGATGCGCTTCTGGAAGCTGGCGCAGGCCATGCCGGCCCTGGCCCGCAACGCCGACGGCGACCAGTTGCTGTTCGTGCACCAGGGCGAGGGCGACCTCTTCTCGGACTTCGGCCGGATCGCCTACGAGGCCGGCGACTACCTTTACCTGCCGCGCGGGACCATGTGGCGGCTGCGGCCCGGCTCGCCCACGGCGATCCTGATGATCGAGGCCACCAACGCCCACTACAAGCTGCCCGACAAGGGCCTGATGGGCGGCCATGCCCTGTTCGATCCGGCCCTGCTGGACACGCCCGCCATGGACGAGACCTTCCGCGCCCATCAGGCCGAGGAGGGAGACGTCCGCGTCGAAATCAAGAAGCGCGGGCAGGTGTCGACGGTGACCTATCCCTACAACCCGCTGGACGCGGTCGGCTGGCACGGCGACCTCGCGCCCGTGCGGTTGAACGTGCGGCACATCCGGCCGGTGATCAGCCACCGCTACCACCTGCCGCCCAGCGTCCACTCGACCTTCGTCTCGGACCGCTTCGTGGTCTGCACCTTCGCGCCGCGGCCCTTCGAGACCGATCCGGGGGCGCTGAAGATCCCGTTCTTCCACAACAACGACGACTACGACGAGGTGCTGTTCTACCACGCCGGCGACTTCTTCAGCCGCGACCACATCGAGGCCGGGATGATGACCTTCCATCCTTCCGGCTTCACCCACGGGCCGCACCCGAAGGCGCTCAAGAACATGCTGACCCAGCCCAAGCCGGCGACCGACGAGTATGCGGTGATGATCGACACGCGCGATCCGCTCGAGGTGGGCGAGGCCGCGTCCACGGTCGAGAACCCGGCTTACGTCGACAGCTGGAAGGGCGCGTGACTCGTCTTCACCTAGTCCGCGACGGGCGGGGCGCGGGATGAGCCTGGACGAAGACCTGGCGGCCGCCGCCGACGACGAACTGGCCCGCGCCCTGACCCTGGGCTGGACACAGCTCGCCAAGGTCACGCCCTGGGGCGACACCTTCGACGGCTTCACGCCCGGCGGACGGGACGCCTGTTTCGAACGGGCCTACATGTGGGACACTGAAGCCGGCGGCGACATCCGCGTGGAGGTCACCGTCTACGAACCGCGCGCCTACGAAACCGGCGTGCGGCGGGCCGCAACGATATTCAAGGATGGGAGTGGCGAATGAAGCTGGCGTCGCTGAAGGGAGGGCGGGACGGTCGCCTGGTGGTCGTCTCCAACGACCTGGCCTGGTACTCCCCCGCCGACCGCATCGCGCTCACGCTGCAGGACGCCCTGGATGACTGGACCCGCTGCGAGCCCGAGCTGCGCGGCCTGGCCGAAAGCCTGGAGCACGGCTCTGTCCCGAAGGCGCGGTTCCACGAGCACGAGGCCATGAGCCCGCTGCCACGCGCCTACCAGTGGGCCGACGGCTCGGCCTATGTGAACCACGTCGCCCTCGTGCGTCAGGCCCGCGCCGCCGACATGCCCGAGAGCTTCTGGACCGACCCGCTGATGTATCAGGGCGGCTCCGACGGCTTCCTGGGTCCCCGCGACCCGATCCCGCTGCGGGACGAGGCCTGGGGCTGCGACCTGGAGGGCGAGATCGCCGTGGTCACCGGCGACGTGCCGATGGGCGCCAGCCGCGAGGAGGCTCTGGCCGCGATCCGCCTGGTGATGCTGTGCAACGACGTGAGCCTGCGGAACCTGATCCCGGCCGAACTCGGCAAGAACTTCGGCTTCTTCCAGTCCAAGCCCGCCAGCGCCTTCTCGCCGGTGGCGGTGACGCCCGACGCCCTGCCGAACTGGAAGGACGGCAAGCTGCACGGCAAGCTCGAGGTCGAGCTGAACGGCAAGCCGCTGGGCGAGGCCGACGCCGGCGTCGACATGACCTTCGACTTCGGCACGCTGATCGCCCACGCGGCCAAGACCCGGGCGCTGTCGGCGGGCTCGATCATCGGCTCGGGCACCGTCTCGAACCGCGGCCCGGACGGCGGGCCCGGCAAGCCGATCGCCCAGGGCGGCCTCGGCTACTCCTGCCTCGCGGAGGTGCGGACGGTGGAGACCATCCTCGACGGCAAGCCCTCGACGCCCTTCCTGCGCCACGGCGACGTCGTCCGCATCCAGATGGTGGATGCGCGCCGGCATTCGATCTTCGGCGCCATCGAACAGCAGGTTGCGCCGGCATGAGCCTGATCCGCCAGGAGGGCGAGGACGACCAGGCCGCCGGCCTGCGACTGGACGGCTACCTGCCCTACCGCCTCTCGGTGGCGTCGAACGCCGTGTCCGGGCTGATCGCGCGGGCGTACGAGGACCGCTTCGGCCTGACGGTGCCGCAGTGGCGGGTGATCTGCGTCCTTGCCGAGGACGGCGGGCTGACGCAGGTGCAGATCGTCGCCCGCACGGTGATGGACAAGGTGACGGTGAGCCGTGCGGCCCAGGGTCTCTCGAAGCGCCGATTGGTCACCCGCGCCGAGAACAAGGCCGACGGGCGCAGCCATGTGCTGGACCTGACGCCCGAAGGTCGGCGGCTGTACGCCGAGATCGCGCCGCTGGCGCTGGCCTACGAGGCGGCGCTGATCTCGGGCCTCTCGCCCGAGGAGGTGGCGCTGCTGAAGCGTCTGCTCGGACGGCTGCAGGCGGCGGCCGGCCAGCTCGCCGGCGAGGCGCCGCCCAGCCCCAGCCTGCGCTGAACGCCTTTAGGCGAAGGCCTCGGTGCGGACGCCCCAGCGGTGCGACCCCTCGCCGAACGGGAGGTGGAAGCCGTAGGTCGCGCGCTTTCGCTCGTCCTTCCACGTCTCCTCGAAGGAGACGATGAGCTGCATCTGCAGCTCCTCGGGAATGAAACGGACGTCGTGGCCGAGATTGCGGGCCACTTGCTCGATCACCATCGACCGGTGCGCTTCGCCGCCGAGCGACAGGAGGGCCTCACGGACGCGCTTGCACAGGGTCTGCTTGACCTTGATGGGCCGCTTGGCGGCCGGCGTGTCGTGGGCGATGTCCAGCTTGTTCTGCATGGTGAGAACAGGTTTGCGCCCGTGGGTTTATCGGCGGGTTAAGGCGCACGGAAAAAGAGCAGTTAACACAACTGCCGGTTTCGGGCGGTCAACCCGCCCCGAGGGCGACGGCCACGTGATAGACCGTGAACGAGGCCAGATAGGCCAGCGTGACCATGTAGCCGAACATCACCGCGGTCCAACCCCAGGAGTTGGTCTCGCGCCGGACGACGCCCAGGGTGGCCACGCACTGGGGCGCGAAGACGTACCAGGCGAGGAACGACAGACCAGTGGCCAGCGACCAGTGCTGCGCCAGGCGCGCGCCCAGGGCGCCGACGTTGGCCTCGGCGTCGCCGATCGCATAGACGGTCCCGAGGGCGGCCACCGCCACCTCGCGCGCCGCGAAGCCGGGGATCAGCGCCACCACCATCTGCCAGTTGAAGCCGATGGGGGCGAACAGCGGCTGGATCGCGTGGCCGATCATGCCGGCGAAGCTGTAGTCGATGGCCGGCTCGGTCGCCCCCTCGGGCGGCAGCGGGAAGGTCGACAGCGCCCACACCGCCACCATCAGCGGCAGGATGATGCGGCCCGCGCGCGACAGGAAGATTTGCGCCCGGAGCATCAGGTTGCGGAACACGCTCTCGGCGGACGGCAGCTTGTAGGTCGGCAGCTCCATCAGGAAGGGCTCGACCGCGCCGCGCCAGAACACCTTGCGGATCACCGCTGAGACGATCAGCGCGCTGAAGATGCCGGCGGCGTAGAGGCCGAACATCACCAGGCCCTGCAGGTTCAGGCCCGGGCCTACCACGCGGTCGGGGATGAAGGCGCCGATGATCAGGGTGTAGACGGGGATCCGCGCCGAGCAGGTCATCAGCGGCGCCACGAGGATGGTGGTCAACCGGTCGCGCTTCTGGTCGATCACCCGGGCGGCCATGATGCCGGGGATGGCGCACGCGAAGCTGGAGAGCAGCGGGATGAAGGCGCGTCCGTGCAGGCCCGCGCCGCCCATGATCCGGTCCATCAGGAACGCGGCCCGGGCCATGTAGCCGAAGTCCTCCAGGAGGATGATGAAGAAGAACAGCACCAGGATCTGCGGCAGGAACACCAGCACCGAGCCGACGCCAGCGAAGACGCCGTCGACGACCAGGCTTTCCAGCATCCCGTCCGGCATCAGCGTGGCGACCTGGGCGCCCAGCCAGGCGACGCCGGCCTCGATCCCGTCCTGAACCGGCGCGGCCCAGGCGAAGACGGCCTGGAACATCACGAAGAGGAGGGCGAGCAGAATGGCCAGGCCCGCGACGGGATGCAGCAGCACCGCGTCGACCTTCCCCGTGATCGTGTCAGGGTGTTCCGGCGGCCGCACATAGGTCTTGAGGATGCGCTGCGCCTCGCGGTGGGCGGTGCGGATCTCGCCGGCCGACGGCTCGCGCCAGACGTTCTCGTGGGCGACGGCGCCCGAGGCGATCAGGGCGTCGACCTGCTCGGCCAGTTCGCGGACGCCGCGCTTGCGCGTGGCGACGGTGGTGACGATCGGGCAGCCCAGCTCGGCGCGCAGGCCGTCGAGGTCGATCCGCAGGCCCTGGCGCTGGGCGATGTCGTACATGTTGAGGGCCAGCACCATCGGCCGGCCCACGGCCTTCAGCTCCAGGATCAGCCGCAGGACGAGCCGCAGGTTGGTCGCGTCGGCGACCGCCACCACCACGTCGGGCTCGGCTTCGCCCGCCAGGCGGCCGAGCACGGCGTCGCGGGTCACCGCCTCGTCGGGGCTGCGCGCGCGCAGGGAGTAGGTGCCCGGCAGGTCCAGGATCGACAGGCTGCGCCCGCCCGGGCTGACGAGAAAGCCTTCCTTCCGCTCGACCGTGACGCCGGCGTAGTTGGCCACCTTCTGCCGGCTGCCGGTCAGGGCGTTGAAGAGGGCGGTCTTGCCGGTGTTGGGATTGCCGACCAGCGCGACGCGCGCCGGGCGGAGGACGGCCTCACTCATTTCGACTCCAGCCGCACCCACACGTCCGCGGCGTCGCGCCGGCGCAGAGCCACGCGCATGTCGTCCAGCTTCACCGCGATCGGATCGCCGCCGATCAGCCCGGCGTGCAGCACCTCCAGCGCCGCGCCTTCCACGAAGCCGAACTCCAGCAGCCGCCGCTCCAGTTCGGCATCGTCAACGCCGTGGTCCCGGTGCTGGCTCTCGCGCCGGACGTCCACGATCACGCCGCGGTCGCCGACCTTCAGCCGCGAGAGCTGGACGGGCGAGGAGAGCGCCGCGGAGGCGCCGCCCAGCGGCTCGGCCAGCATGTCGTGCATCGGAGAGATCCCGCGCCCGCGAATTTTGCGAACGATTATCAGGTACGACCTTGACCGCCTCGGCGCAAGGCTCGCGTTGACGCAGAGGCCCTTCGCCGTATGTTCCCGCCCCGCTGCCCCAGTGGCGAAATGGTAGACGCGGCAGACTCAAAATCTGCTTTCCGCGAGGGAGTGCTGGTTCGAGTCCGGCCTGGGGCACCACGAAATGGGTAGGTCGAGCCGGTCTTCGCCTCCGGCGCAAATCCGACCGAAAATCCCTTGTGACACGAACCGGAGGCGCAGATTGCGCCGGATATCGCTCTGCGGTTGCGGAACGTGCTTGTTCCGGCCCCCAGGGGGGCAGGTTCTACTATCCTTCGGTCAGGTTGTGCTGCTTCATGCCCCGGCGCAGAGGGTTGTCGAAATCTTTCTCGGAAACCCGCGTAATGTCCCGCAAGTTGATGATGGCCGCCGTGACGGCCGCCGCCCTGGCCCTGGCGAACTCCGCCGCCGCCGTGACCTGGACCTCCAATCTTGAGTACCGCGACGTCGGAGCCAACGGTCCGACGCTGCAATCGCCGTTCGGCACGGTCACGATCGAGGACGGCATCGATTTCGGGAAGACGGTCAAGGTGACGGTCGCCCTGGCCAATCCGAACTCGCTGTTCATCAACACCGGGGGGCCGCACGAGCCGTTCCTCTACAACGTGCAGAGCGCGACCAGCGTCACGGTGGTGAACGCCGCGGGCCAGAATTTCTTCGACGGCGGCCGCAGCGTGTCGCCCGGTTTCGAGGCTACGCCGTTCGGGTCGTTCACCAACAAGATCGGCTGCTGCAGCAACTGGATCGAAGGCCAGAACGTGGTCTCCGGGTTCCACTTCGAGGACCAGACGGTCTCGAACCAGGTGCTCGTCGGCTATCAGGTGAGCGGCTACGAGATCAAAGGCTACGAGATCAAGGGCTACGAGCCCAAGCTGGACAAGAACGGCAGGCCGGTCTTCGACAAGAACGGAAATCCCGTCTACGACAAGTCCAAGCCGATCTACGATCAGTCCAAACCGATCTACAACTACAACAAGCCGATCTACGACTACACCAAACCGATTTACGAGACGCAGACCAGCACCAAGAAGGTGAAGGTCCTCGACTACACCTACGTCCCCGGGCACTGGGTGGAGAAGAACGGCGCCGCCAATGGCATCGGCGGACCGCTGGAGTTCTACCTCCATGATGACGCGGGCCTGACGTTCGCCGGCCTGAACTTCAACGTCGACCCCGTCACCGGCAAGCTGCAGCTGCCGCTCGGGACCGGCAACCATTTCAACTCGAACGCCGGCGGGTGGTGGTTCACCGCCGACATCTTCGACGGCGCTACGGGCCAGACCTATAACGTCGCCGCGCGGGACGCGACCTGCGCCGAGTGCATCGCGCCGCCGCCCGGCGTGCCGGAGCCGGCCACCTGGGCGCTGATGATCATGGGCTTCGGCAGCGCCGGCGCCCTGCTGCGCCGCCAGCGCCGTCTCGCCGCCGCCTGACGTCGCTCAGGTCCGAGATCAGAAAGCCCCGGCCGCCGCCGGGGCTTTTTTGTTGTCGCGTGGGGGAGGCCCCTGGGCGGCAGGCGGCGTCTCAGGTCCCCTCGGCGCGCAATTCCTCCAGCAGGTCGTCGAGCTGGGCGAACTGTTCCGGGGCCATGACCTGCATGCCCGCGACGGCCTCCTCGAGCGGCTCGGCGGAAGGATAGACCTCGCTCAGCACCAGCAGCGTCCCGGCGCCCCTGTCCTGGAAGGTCACGGTGGTCAGGGGTGCGGCGTCACTCTCGTCATTCGTCCAGACGAGGCGCGACGGCGGCTCCACCTCGCGGTAGCGGCCGAAGAAGGTCATGGCGTCCGCGGGCCCCTCGCCGAAGGTGAGGCGATACCCGCCGCCCGCGCGGACATCCATCTCGCAGGCGCTGATCCCTGCGCCCATCGACTTCGGCGCCCACCAGCGCCTGAACAGCTCCGGCCGGGTCCAGGCGTCGAACACCGCGCGCGGCCGGGCGCGGAAGGCCCGGGTGACGACCAGTTCGCGGTCCGACGTCCGCGTCACCGTGGTCGGGTTGTCCGTCGGGCCCGGCTGACGGCCTTGGTCCATGCGCAGTTCCTCCGCTTCGGGGTTCAGGTCGCCGGAACGACGAACGGGCCCGGCGGACTCCGACACCGCTGTCTCAGTCGAGGATCGCCACCGCGCGGATCCACCCTGCCGAGGCGCCGGCGATCTTCACCGGGAAGCACGAGAGGGTGAAGCCCGTGGCGGGCAGGACCTCCAGGTTGGTCAGCTTTTCGATCTGGTAGTACTCGCGCAGCCGTCCGGCCTTGTGGCCTTCCCAGATAATCTTCGGGTCGTGGTCCTGCGCCCAGCGCTTCGCGGTGTGGGAGAACGGCGCGTCCCACGACCAGGCGTCGGTGCCCACCACCTTCACCCCGCGCTCGGTCAGGTACAGCGTCGCCGCCTCGCCCATGCCACAGCCGCGGTGGATGTAGTCCGGGTCGCCGTAGGCCGCGCCGGCGGCGGTGTTGACGAGCACGATGTCCAGCGGCCGGAGCTCATGGCCGATGCGCCTCAGTTCCGCCTCCACGTCGGCCGCCGTCGCGACGTACCCGTCGGGGAAATGGCGGAAGTCCAGCTTCACCCCCGGCTGCAGGAAGTAGTCCAGCGGCCCTTCGTCGATGGTCGGCGCCGGCCGGGCTCCGACAGCCTGGTCGGTGGTGGAGTGGAAGTGCCAGGGCGCGTCCATGTGGGTGCCGTTGTGGGTGGACAGGCGGACCTGCTCCACCGCCCAGCCCTCGCGATCCGGCAGGTCGTCGGCCTCGAGTCCTGGAAAGAAGGCCGCGATCTGGCCCACGGTCTCGGCATGCTTCGAATAGGTCACCTTGGGCCGCATCACCTCGGGATCCGAGACGATGTCGTTGGTGATCGGGATCGACAGGTCGATCAGGCGCCGAGCCATGGGGCGCGTCCTCCTTATTTTGTTTCGCGCAGCTTACGGTGGGGCGTGGCGATCGGACAGAAATTCACCATCTTCGGACGACATCGGGAACCTTACGGCAGCGCTGCCGGTTGGGCAGTCAGGGACGGTCGACATCTGTGAGCGGGGCAGGGGTATGACGCTCGCCGCCAAGGGTGCGGAGCTGGCGGGCCTCGTCGCGGCCTCGGCCACGCCGTCGCGCGTGGCGTTGAGCCGGCGGAAACGGGCGTTCGACGTGATCGTCGCCGGGCTGGCCCTGCTGGCCTTCCTGCCGCTGCTGGTCGTGATCGGCACGGCCATCTGGATGGAGAGCGAGGGGCCGATCCTCTTCCGCCAGCAGCGCACTGGCCTGCATGGCCGCCCGTTCCGAATCTACAAATTCCGCACCATGCGCGTGACCGAGGACGGCGCCGACCTGCGCCAGGCGGTGCGTGGCGATTCGCGGGTGACGCCGCTGGGCGGTCTGCTGCGCAAGCTCAGCCTCGACGAACTGCCCCAGCTGCTCAACGTGCTGAAGGGCGAGATGTCGATGGTCGGCCCGCGCCCGCACGCGCTGGCGCACGACCTGGAATGGGCTGAGCGCGTGCCCGGCTACGCCGCCCGGTTCCGCGCCCGGCCTGGGCTGACCGGCCAGGCGCAGGTGATGGGCTACCGTGGCGAGGTGGCCAATGACGAGGGTCTGCTGAAGCGCATCGAGGCCGACAACGACTACATCGACCGCTGGTCGTTCGGCCGCGACCTGGCGCTGGTCGCGCGCACCGTGCCCCTGCTGTTCGGCGACGCCCAGGCGTTCTAGCGCGTCTGTGGCGCCACAGCGCGGTTGACGAAGCCGGCGGCGCGTCCGCTTAAGGACGCCGTGACCGCCTCCGTCCCGACCGCCCAACCCCGCGTGTTCGCGGGCATCGCCTTCCGGGTGGCGGCCATGGCCTGCATGGCCTGCCTGTCGGCCCTGGTGAAGTGGACCGGTTCGCGCGGGGTGCCGGTCTTCGAGATCATCCTCTTCCGCAACCTCTTCGCCTTCGTGCCGCTGGGCCTCTACATCTGGCGCACCACCGGCTTCGGGGTGCTGAAGACCCGGCGGCCGCTCGGCCACCTGGTCCGCGCCACGGTCGGCCTCTCGGGCATGGTCTGCGGCTTTTCGGCCGTGCAGTACCTGCCGTTGACCGAGGCCACGGCCCTGCAGTTCACCTCGCCGCTGTTCATGACCGCGCTGTCGGCCCTGCTGCTGTCGGAGAAGGTGGGCCGCCACCGCTGGGCCGCGGTGCTGGTGGGCTTCGTGGGCGTACTGATCATGGCCCGCCCGCTGCCGGGCCAGATGAACGTGCCGGGGGTGACCCTGGGGATCCTCAGCGCCCTGGGCGCAGCCGGCGCCATGGTGGCCATCCGCCAGATCTCGGACACCGAGAAGGGGCCGACGATCGTTTTCTATTTCACCCTGGGCGGCGTCGCGATCGGCCTGGTCGGCTCGGCCTTCCATTGGGTGACGCCGGACCCGGCGACGATGGGCCTGCTGGTCGTGGCGGGTCTTATCGGCGGGGTCGGCCAGCTCTTCCTGACCGAGGCCCTGCGCCAGGCGCCCATCGGGGTCATCGCGCCCTTCGACTACACCCAGCTCGTCTGGGCCAGCCTGCTCGGCCTGGTGATCTGGGGAGAGCTGCCCCATCCGCTCACCCTCATCGGCGCGTTCATCGTCGCCGCCAGCGGCGTCTACATCCTGCACCGGGAGCTGCGGCGGTTCCGCGCGGAGGCGGGCGCCGCTCCGTGAATTGACAGACCGGAGTTACGGGCGGACGCTCGCCGCACGTTCAGGAGCTCCCCATGCCGAACCTTCAGACCCTCCTGGCCCTCGCCGCCGGCGCGGGCCTGCTCGCCGTAGGCGCGGCCCACGCCCAGGCCGTCACCGTGCTGGGGGGCGGCATGGCCAAACAATGCTCGGACGCTGCGCTATCGGGCGAATCCGACCTGCGCTTCGAGGAGGCGTGCAACACGGCCCTTGCGGTCGAGGCGCTCGACCTGCGCGACCGTGCGGGCACCTATGTGAACCGCGGCGTGCTGAAGCTGCGGCGCAAGGAGTTCGGCTCGGCCATGTTCGACTTCAACCGGGCGGTCGAGCTGAAGCCCGACATCGGCGAGGCGTACGTGAACCGTGGCGCGGCGCTGGTGGGCTCGCGGCGCTACGCCGAGGGTCTGGCCGACCTCAACAAGGCGCTGGAACTGGGCGTCCAGGAGCCTGAGAAGGCCTATTACAACCGCGCCCTGGCCTTCGAAGGGCTGGATAACATGAAGGCGGCCTACTTCGACTACCAGAAGGCCATCGAATTGAAGCCCGACTGGGAGATGCCGCGCCAGGAGCTGGCCCGCTTCACCGTCGAGCGGCGCTAGACGGCCTGGGGCCGGCCGCCCATATGCGGTCCATGCGCGTCGTCGTCGTCCCGATCCTCGCCCTGGCCGCGGCCGCGCCGGCTGCGGCCCAGGTTCCAGGGCCGCTCGACCAGATGCAACTCGACACCCAGCGGATGCAGCAGGAGAGCCTCGCGCGGCGCCTGATCGATCAGCAGAACCAGCTGATGGCCGCCGAGGCCCAGGCGCGCGCCGACCGCGCGGTGCTGGAGCTGCGCCTGCAGCGCGACCTGCCGGTGCGGGCTCCCGAGCCGCCGCCCGGCGGGGCGCCCGCTGCGGCGAGCGCCCCGCCGGCGGCGTTCCCCTCGGTTCCCGACGCGGCTCTCGCCGACTCCAACCGCAAGGTCCAGGCGGCGGCGCACGAACGGCGTTGACGGAACGGCCCGGCTTGGTCGCCATTCTGTGAGAACAGGCAACGGCAGCGAGGCGGTTCCATGCGTTGGGGCGGTGACGGCGGCGGCAATATCGAGGACCGGCGCGGCATGGGCGCGGTCGGCGTCGGCGGCCTTGGGGTCGGCGGTGTGGTGCTGGCCCTGGTCGGCTACTTCGTCTTCGGCATCGACCCGTCCACGACGCTGGGGGTGGTGAACGGCGCCCAGCAGGTCCAGCAGCAGGAAGGCGTGCGCGGAACCCCGGCGGACGAGGCGGGCCGCTTCGTGGACGTGGTCTCGGGCAACGTCGACGCGGTGTGGACCGAGATGTTCCGCCGCGAGGGCCAGACCTACCGCCGCCCGGACGCGGTGGTCCTCTACGACCAGGCCACGGGCACCGGTTGCGGCATGGGCCAGTCGGCCATGGGGCCGTTCTACTGTCCGGCCGACCGGAAGGTCTACCTGGACCTGTCGTTCTGGCAGGAGCTGGAGACCAAGTTCGGGGCCGGCGGGGAGGCGGCGCGGGCTTATGTCATCGCCCATGAGATCGGCCACCACGTCCAGAACCTGACCGGCGCCAGCGACCGGGCCCAGCGGATGGGAGCCAAGGGCGCGGAGAGCGGTTCGGTGCGCCTCGAGCTGCAGGCCGACTGCTATGCCGGCGTCTGGGCGGCTCATGCGGCGGCGGTCTCGAACGGCCAGGTGGCGCTGGACCCGCGCGACATCGAGGACGGCCTGCGCGCCGCCTCCGCGGTCGGCGACGACACGCTGCAGCGCAAGTCCCAGGGCCAGGTGATGCCGGACGCCTTCACCCACGGCAGCTCGGAGCAGCGGATGCGCTGGTTCCGGCGGGGCGTGCAGGCCGGCGACCCGGCCGCCTGCGACACCTTCGGCGCGCGGTCGCTGTAGGCTCCTCCGCCCGGTCAGGCCGGAACGTGCGGCAGGGGCTCCCAGCCCATACAAACCGCCACGCAGCGCCGGGCCAGGATGTCGCCGGGGTCGATGACCTCCAGCTTCACGTCGCCGGGCTCCAGCACCAGCGGCACCTCGGTGCAGCCGGCGATCAGCACCTCGGCGCCGAGCGCGCGCAGGGCTTCGGCATGGCCGATCATCTCGCGTTTCACGTCGGGGCCAAGGTCGCCCGACTTGATGCGGTAGAGGGTGATCATGAACTGCTCCTGCCGCTCGGGCGGCAGCGAGACCAGGCCCATGGCGTGGGCGGCGAGGTATTCACGGTACAGCTTCAGGGCGCCCTTGGTCCCCAGCACGCCCGCCCGCATCGCGCCCGTCCGGGCCGCAGCCTCGGCGCCGAGCTCGATCATATTGACCAGGGGCAGGCCCGAGGCCCGCTGGATCAGGTCGGCATGGGCGTGTGCGGTGTTGCAGGGCATGGCCAGCACCTCGGCGCCGGCGCCGCGCAGGGCGCCCGCCATCTCGGCCAGCACCGTGCCCGTGCCCGAGCCCGGGGTGTTGCGGTCGGGCACCTTCGGATTGATGTCGGCGATCACCCGGATGTGGTCCTGGTCGCCGTCGGCGGGCGTATAGGCCTGGATCTTGGCCAGGAACTCGACGGTCGCCGCAGGGCCCATGCCGCCCAGCACGCCGAGGATCAGCGAGCGCTCAGGCATCGAGCTTGCCTTCCATCTCTGACTGGTAGCCGAACAGCCCCTGGGCGCCGCCAGTGTGCAGGAACACCACCGTCTCGCCATCGAAGGCGCCCTGGTTCGACAGGGCGATCAGACCCTTCATCGCCTTCCCCGTGTAGACCGGGTCCAGCAGGATCCCGTCGCTGCGCGCGATCATGGCCAGGGCGTCGATCACGCCCTGGTCGATGAGGCCGTACCCCGCGCCGACGTAGTCGCAGTCCGCCACCACCATCTCGCGGGTCACGCGGTCCTCGTGCCCGAGCAGCGCGGCCGTCTCGCGGGCCAGTCGGTAGACGTTGGCCTCCTGCGCGTCCTTGGGCGCCCGCACGCCGATGCCCAGCACCGGGATGTCGGCGCCCATCACCGCCAGGCCCGCCACGAGACCGGCGTGGGTCCCGGCGCTGCCGGTGGCGGTGACGATGCGGTCGATCTCCAGCCCCATCTCGTTGGCCTGGGCCACGAGCTCCAGGGCGCACTCGACGTAGCCCAGCGCGCCGATCACGTTCGAGCCGCCGCCGGGGATGACATACGGCTTGCCGCCGGCGTCCGAAACCTCGGCCGCCACCCGCGCCAGCTCGGCGTTCATATCGGTCCCGCCCGGAACGCTACGGATCCGCGCGCCGAGGAGCTGGTCGAGGAGCACATTGCCGGAGCGGGTGTAATCGACCGCCTTGGAGCCGGTGCGCTCCTCCAGGATGATCTCGCACTTCATCCCGAACTTCGCCGCCGCCGCAGCCGTCTGGCGCACGTGGTTCGACTGCACGGCGCCCTGTGTCACCAGGGTGTCGGCGTCGGCCGCCAGGGCGTCGCCCAGCAGGTACTCGAGCTTGCGGGTCTTGTTGCCGCCGCCGGCGAGGCCGGTGCAGTCGTCACGCTTGATCCACAGCGCCGGTCCGCCGCCGCCGGGACGGGCGAGGCGTTCCGTCAGGCCGGGCAGCGGCTCGAACGGCGTGGGCAGGTGGGCGAAGCGGACGGGGTTGAAGCGGGAAAGGTGCATCCCTCCCGCCTAGACCCGTTGCGCTACGGCTTCAACTTCGGCGGCAGGGCGGCGACCTGCTCGGGCGTCAGCTTCACGATCGAGCGGACGATGCAGCGGCTCTCGACGCCGCCGCGCAGGATGCCGATGTCCATGTCGATCGGCCGGCAGATGATCGGCGAGCCGGGGGGCTGGCGCGTGACGATCGGGTCCGAGGGGATCGCCCCGGCCAGGCAGCCCGAGCTCACCGTGATCCGGTAGGTGTCGCGGCCGTTCACGTCGATCAGGAGCGTGTCGCGATCGGCGATCGTGTGGTTGCGGATGTCGGCCGAGCGGAAGCATTGGCCGGTAGGCAGGCCGGCGCCGTCGGCGGGCGCGGGGCCCAGGTCGGCCCGCGGCGCGGGGGTCATGGCGCAGGCGCTCACCGTCGCCGCGCCAAGAAGGATCATAGCCAGTCTCATCGGCTTCACTCCGTCGTCGCCCCACGGGGATGATACGACCGTGGCGAGCGTCCGTCTTCGCCCTTGATCGCGGCGGCTCCACCGCACGCAGGGCCTTTCCCCGCGTCGCCAACGGGCCTAACCTCGCGGGCATCCTCGGGGGGCCGCGCGCGAGCGGCTGAGAGGTGGGTGAGCCCACGACCCGTCGAACCTGATCCGGGTCATGCCGGCGAAGGGAAGGGCCCTTAGCGTTCCGACCTGACGCCCGTGATCCGTCCTGTGACTTGAGGACGCGACCGATGAACAAGCCGACCGGCAAGCTGAACGCCGCCACGATCCCCACCGGCGAGCGCCCGGGGTCGAAGAAGGTCTACCAGCCCGGTGTGCTGTGGCCCGACATCCGCGTGCCGTTCCGGGAGGTGGCTGTGCACCCGTCGGCGAACGAGCCTGCGCTGACGCTGTACGATCCGTCCGGTCCCTATACCGACCCCACGGTGGCCATCGACATCGAGAAGGGCCTGTCGAAGACCCGTGAGCCCTGGGTCGTCAGCCGCGGCGACATCGAGATCGTGGAGACTCCCCGGGCCGTGAAGCCCGAGGACAACGGATTCGCGAAAGGCGCCCACTTGGCGCCCGAGTTCACCGCGCCGCGGCGCGTTTACCGCGCCAAGCCGGGCGCCAACGTCACCCAGCTCGAATACGCCCGCCGCGGGATCATCACGCCCGAGATGGAGTACGTGGCGATCCGCGAGAACCTGCGCCGCCAGCAGGGCGAGGCGTTCATCCGCGACGGCGAGGATTTCGGCGCCGAGATCCCGAATTTCGTGACGCCGGAGTTCGTCCGCGACGAGATCGCCCGGGGCCGCGCGATCATCCCGGCCAACATCAACCACACCGAGCTCGAGCCGATGATCATCGGCCGGAACTTCCTGGTGAAGATCAACGCCAACATCGGCAACTCGGCGGTCCTCAGCCATGTGTCCGACGAGGTGGACAAGATGGTGTGGTCGATCCGCTGCGGCGCGGACACGGTCATGGACCTGTCCACCGGCCGCAACATCCACAACATCCGCGACTGGATCGTCCGCAACAGCCCGGTGCCGATCGGCACCGTGCCGATCTACCAGGCGCTGGAGAAGGTGAACGGCGTCGCCGAGGACCTGACGTGGGAGGTGTTCCGCGACACCCTGATCGAACAGGCCGAGCAGGGCGTGGACTACTTCACCATCCACGCCGGCGTGCGCCTGGCCTATGTGCCGCTGACGGCAAACCGGGTGACCGGCATCGTCAGCCGCGGCGGCTCGATCATGGCCAAGTGGTGCCTGGCCCACCACAAGGAGAACTTCCTCTACGAGCACTTCGAAGAGATCTGCGAGATCATGAAGGCGTACGACGTGTCGTTCAGCCTGGGCGACGGCCTGCGCCCCGGCTCGATCGCCGACGCCAACGACGCGGCCCAATTCGGCGAACTGGAGACCCTTGGCGAGCTCACCCAGATCGCGTGGAAGCACAATGTCCAGGTGATGATCGAGGGCCCCGGCCACGTGCCGATGCACAAGATCAAGGCCAACATGGACAAGCAGCTGAAGACCTGCGGCGAGGCGCCGTTCTACACGCTCGGTCCGCTGACGACCGACGTCGCTCCGGGCTACGACCACATCACCTCGGCCATCGGTGCGGCGATGATCGGCTGGTTCGGCACGGCGATGCTCTGCTACGTCACGCCCAAGGAGCACCTGGGCCTGCCCAACCGCGACGACGTGAAGGTCGGCGTGATGACCTACAAGCTGGCCGCCCACGCCGCCGACCTCGCCAAGGGGCATCCGGCGGCCCGGGCCTGGGACGACGCCATCAGCCGGGCGCGGTTCGAGTTCCGCTGGGAGGACCAGTTCAACCTGGGCATCGATCCCGAGACGGCGCGCGAATACCACGATGAGAGCCTGCCGAAGGAGGCGTTCAAGACCGCCCACTTCTGCTCCATGTGCGGGCCGAAGTTCTGCTCGATGAAGATCAGCCAGGACATTCGCGACGCCGCCCGGGGCCAGAACGATACTGGCCAGAACGACGTGGAAGCCGGCATGGCCGAGATGTCGAAGAAGTTCCGTGAGGCGGGTGGCGAGATCCTGGTGCCGGTGGCGCCGGGGGAGTGAGTTCGTCGCTGCTTCGTCGACCTGTCGAAAGTTTCACGAAACTGCGCTGAGCTTTCCCCCGTAGTTCGGCTATGGGCGGCGCCCTGAAGCGAAATCTATGGGGGACTCCATGCGCTGGATCGTTTGGTTGGCCGCGTCCGCGGCCGTGATGGTGTCGGCCTGCTCCAAGCCGGACGCGAAGGCCGACGTGGCTGCGCCGGCCGGGCCGCGCGTCGTGGCGGCGAACGACATCGAGGCGGGCCGCTACCTGGTGCTGGTCGGCGGCTGCAACGACTGCCACACCGAGGGCTTCCCGCAGTCGGGCGGCACGAACCCCGAGGCCGACCGCATGACCGGCCGCTCGGTCGGCTACCGCGGGCCGTGGGGCGTGTCCTACGCCAGCAACCTGCGCCTGCTGGCCGCCAACACGACCGAGGACGGCTGGGTCGAGATCATGAAGACCAAGAAGCTGCTGCCGCCCATGCCGAGCCACAACCTGGCGAAGATGAGCGATCCGGACCTGCGGGCGATCTACCGCTATGTCCATTCGCTGGGCGCGGCCGGCCAGCCCGAGCCCGAGAACCTGCCGCCGGGCGTCGAGCCGAAGACGCCGGTCGAGGACATGACTCCCGTCCCGCCGAAGGCCTGAGGTCGGGCCTAGTCCTCAGCGCGGACGGTGGCCTTGGGCGGCCATACGCGCACGGCGACGGCCACGGTGATCGAACCCAGGATCGCCGTGGCGGCGCCCGCCCACTGGATCGCGTTCATGCCCACCGCCGCATAGTGGCCGGTCGTGGCGCCCGACAGGAAGACGAGGCCGGCGGAAGCCCAGTCGGCGAGGTCTTTGCGGGTGAGGTCGATCGGCATTTTGCGCTCCGGGTCAGGCGATGGGTGTCGCCGAAGATGCGGGTGCGTCGATGCCAAATGCTTACCGCGGCGGCCATGCGACACTCTTGCGCAGGGCCGCGACTACTCCGCCCGCAGCGCCGGGGCCGGCCGCCTAGACAGCGCCTGGAACGCCGCCAGCAGGCCGCCTGCGCCGGCCGCCGCCGCCGCCGCGCCCAGCAGAGCCGCGACGCCCGCCCAGTCCACGCTCCAGGTCGCCTCGAAGACGCGGGTGACCACCGGCCAGGCCGCCGCATAGCCGAGGCCCACGCCGGCGGCGCCGGCGATCGCGCCCACCAACCCGTACTCCAGCACATAGGCCGCCAGCACCTGTGCGCGCGAGGCGCCCAGCACCTTCAGCACCGCCGCTTCGCGCGTGCGCTCCTGCGCCCGCGCCGCGATGGCCCCGGCCAGCACCAGAAGGGCGGCCAACAACGCCACCGCCGCCGCGCCCCGGATCGCCAGCGCGATGCGGTCGAAAAGGTAGCTGGCCGCCTCGAGCTGTTCCCGCACCGAGATGATGTTCACCTCGGGAAACGCCGGGCCGAGCGCCCGCACGATCCGCGCCTCCTCGGCGCGCGTGGCCTTGGCTATGGCCACCTGCCGCGGCTGGGCGCCCTCCAGTGCGTTCGGCGTCAGCACCACCGGGAAACTCGCGCCGAAGCTGCCGAAGTCGATGCGCCGGATCACGGCCACTTTCGCCTCGATCTCGGCGCCCAGCACCGAGAGCGTGATCATGTCGCCCACCTTCAGCGCGCCGCCCTTCGCCGGGTCCTCCGACAGCGCCACCAGCGGCGGCCCGCGGTAGCCGGCCGGCCACCACCGGCCCTGGAGCACACCCGCGTTGGGCGGCTCGGCGTCGATGGCCGAGATGGTGACGTCGTTGTCGTAGGCCCAGCGCGCCTCGCGCGGGATCCTCTCGATGTCCACCGGGCGCCCGCGCACGGCCAGGATCCGGCCCGACAGCAGCGGCGCGCGCAGATAGCGCTCCTGCCCAGGCGTCCGGCCCAGCGCCCGGGCCACCGTCGCGTCGAAGTCCGCAGCCCGTTCGCCCGGGATCTCGGTGAAGACCAGGGCCGGGGCGGTCTGGGGCGCGATCACTGCGATCTGGGTGAGGAGGCTGGACTGGATCAGCACCACCGCCGCCAGCAGGCCGACGCCGAGGCCGATGGCCGGC
Source organism: Pseudomonadota bacterium (assembly GCA_046725615.1). GTDB lineage: Bacteria > Pseudomonadota > Alphaproteobacteria > Caulobacterales > Caulobacteraceae > Phenylobacterium. The sequence continues at coordinate 13,237 of JBKOYY010000055.1, read as the reverse complement.
GCCGCCGTGCGGGCTGCCGAGCGCGGTCCGGCGAGGTTGGCGAGCGCGATCCGCAGGGCGCCGTGCGCGCCGCCGCGCAGCCGTCCGGCCAGCTTCGCCGCACCCCAGCCGAACGCCCAGAGCAGGACGAAGGCGGTCGCCACGCCGCCGATCATCAGCGCCGCCGCCAGCGGCGTGGGGGCGGTCCAGACGGCGAGACCCGCCAGGCCCGCGGCCGCCAGCAGCGCGCCGATCAGTTCGGGGCCGAAGCCCAGCCGCCCTGAGAGGTCGCTGCGGAACAGGCTGGCCGGGGGCGTGGTGCGCGCCCGCGCCAGCGGCGCCAGCGAGAAGGCCGCCGCCGACAGGAGTCCGAACACGCCGGCCTTCACCAGCGGCCAGGGGTAGATGGCGAAGAGCGCCGGTACGGGCAGCTCGTCCCGCACGGCCGCGCCGAGGATCAGCGGCGTCACCGCGCCGACCACAAGCCCGATCGCGACGCCCGCCAGGGCCAGCAGCCCGATCTGCGCCAGGTAGACGCTGCGGATCAGGCCGCTGTCGGCGCTCAGCGCCTTCAGAGTGGCGATGGCCGGCTTGCGTCCGTCCACATAGGCGCTCACCGCCCCGAACACCCCGAGCCCGCCGGCCACCAGCGAGGCCAGCCCGATGAAGCCCAGGAAGTACTCGAGCTGGTCGATCGTGCGGCTCACCCCCGGCGAGGCGTCGTTGCGATCGCGCAGGCGGAAGAAGCCGCGCATGGCGTCGCGCGCCTCGGCCTTGGCGGCCTGCAGCTCCAGCCCGGGCCGCAGGGCCACTCGTGTCGTCTCGCCAAACGGCAGGCCGGGTTGCAGGAACCCGCCCTGTTCCAGCGCGCCCGTCCGGGTCAGCACGCGCGGCCCAAGCGCGAAGCCGCGCGACAGGCGGTCCGGCTCCTCCTCAAGCACCGCGCCCACCCGCATGGGCACATTCCCGGCCATGAAGCGGTCCCCGACCTTCAGGCCCAGACGGTCCAGCAGGGCTTGCTCCACCGCCGCGCCCCAGGCGCCGTCGCGCGGCTCCAGCGCTGCGGCCAGGGAGGGCGCGCCACGCACCGAGACGGTTCCCGCCAGCGGATAGGCGGCGTCGACGCCGCGCAATTCGACCAGCCGCCGCTCGCCGTTCGCCCCCTCGGCCATGGCCTGGGAGGCGACCGCGGTGGAGACTGTGCCCAGCTTCTGCAGTTCTGCGACTTCGATCGGGGCCAGCCGTCGCTGGCGCACCGAGATGGCGATGTCCCCGCCCAGGATCGCCCGCGCCTCGGTGGCGAGGCCGCGCCGGAAGGCCTCGGCCGTGGAGCTGGCGGCGGCGATGGCCGCCACGCCCAGCGCGAGGCAGGCGAGGAAGATGCGGAAGCCCTTGACCCCGCTCCTCAGCTCCCGGCCGGCGAACCGCAGCCAGAGCGGGATCACGCCGCGGTCCCGGTGGCTTCGGAGACGGGCCGGCCGTCGCGCAGGGTCACCACCCGCTGCGCCCGCGCCGCCAGGATCGGGTCATGGGTGACCAGCAGGAGCGCGGCGCCGGCGTCGGTGACGAGGTCGAGCATCAGGTCGGCCACGTGCCGGGCGTTGGAGGAATCCAGGTTGCCGGTCGGCTCGTCCGCAAAGATCAGCTGCGGTCGCGGCGCCAGGGCCCGCGCCAGGGCGACCCGCTGCTGCTCGCCGCCCGAGAGCTGGTGCGGATAGTGCCGCAGGCGCGCCGAGAGCCCGACACGGTCCAGCCAGGCGCGCGCCTCGGCCATGGCGTTCGGCGCGCGCGCGATCTCCAGCGGCGCGGCGACGTTCTCCTCGGCCGTCATGTTGGGCAGCAGGTGGAACGACTGGAAGACCAGGCTGACCCGCCCACGGCGCAGCCGCGCGCGCCCGTCTTCGTCCAGCCGGGCGAGGTCCTTGCCGAACAGCATCACGCGCCCGGCGCTGGGCCGCTCAAGGCCTGCCGCCACGGCGATCAGCGACGACTTGCCGGATCCCGACGGTCCCACCAGCGCCACGCGTTCGCCCGCGTTCAGGGTCAGGGAGAGGTGGCGGAGGATTTCAACGGGTCCCGCCGCGGAGGGCAGGGTCAGGCCCACGTCGTCGAGGATCAGCGGCGGCGCGTCGGTCAAGCGGGACTCCGGGAGGTTGAGCGGAACGGGGCCTTCCTTACATAGGACGTTCATGGCCGCGCCAAGACCCACCCGCCGCACTCTGCTTGCTCTGCCGCTCGTGTTGGCCGCCGGGCCCGCCCTGGCGCAGGCGGCGCGGCCGCGGGTGATCACCATGCTGGGCGACTCCATCACCGCCGGCTACGGCCTGCCGGCGGCGTCGGCCCTGCCCAACCAGCTGCGGCTGCAGCTGCAGAAGCTGGGCGTGCCGGCCCAGGTCCGCGCGGCTGGCGTCTCGGGCGACACCACCGCCGGCGGCCTCGCGCGGGTCGACTTCAGCGTCCGCAAGGACACCGACCTCGTCATCGTCGCCCTGGGCGCCAACGACCTGATGCAAGGGCAGGACCCCAAGCGGACCCGGGCCAATCTCGACGGCATCATCCGCCGGCTGAAGGCCCGGAAGGTCGGGGTGGTGCTGGCCGGTATCGCCGCACCCGTGGAGATCGGGGGCGGCTATGCCCGTGACTTCAACGCCATCTGGCCGGCCCTGGCCCGCGCCCACGGCGTGCCGCTCTATCCCAATCTGATCGACGGTGTCGCCCGCGTTCCCGCGCTCAACCAGCCGGACGGAATCCACCCCAACGCGCGCGGGGCCGCGATCATCGCCGCGCGTCTGGCTCCGGTGGTCGCGCGCGCGTTGGCGGGCCGGCGCTGATTTAGTTCCCGCGGCCTGCAACCCCCTCCGGTCAGGCGGGGTTTTTCCTGAGCCACCTCACAACGAGGCCAGGGAGGACTCCCATGAACGTTCGTGACTGCATGAGTTCCGACGTCCGCACCATCGCGCCCGATTCCACCATCCGGGAGGCGGCCCGCCTGATGAAAGCCCTGGACGCCGGCGCCATCCCCGTCGGCGAGAACGACCGCCTGGTCGGCATGATCACCGACCGGGACATCGCCATCCGCTGCATCGCCGAAGGGGTGGGGCCGGACGCCAAGGTGCGCGACGCCATGACGTCCAGCGACCTGCAGTTCATCTTCGAGGACGACGACCTTCAGGAAGCGTCGGCGCGGATGAGCGAGCACAAGGTCCGCCGCCTGCCGGTGCTGAACCGCGAGAAGCGGCTGGTGGGCATCATCTCGCTGGGCGACATCTCGCTCGGCGACACATCGGTCAGCGCCGCGGCCCTCTGCCAGGTCAGCGAGCCCGGCGGCCCGCATACCCAGCACTGAGGCCGCCGGCCTGAGTTCTCGCGCCCGGGCTATGCCGTCCGGAACCGGACCGGCATCGCCTTCGGGCCGGAGATGAAGTTCGACTCGAGCCAGTGGACCGGCGCCGCGAGCTCGAAGTCCTTCATCCGCGTCAGCACCTCGCGCAGCATCGCGTCGATCTCGATGCGCGCCAGGTGCTGGCCGAGGCAGACGTGCGGGCCGTTGCCGAAGGCCATGTGCGGGTTTTCCCGGCGCGACAGGTCCAGCACGTCGGGCCGGTCGAACGCGGCCGGGTCGCGGTTGGCGGCGCCGAAGTACATCACGACCTTGTCGCCCTCGCGGATCGTCTGGCCGGCCAGCTCGGTGTCGCGCTTGGCCGTACGCCGCATGTAGATCACCGGGCTCACCCAGCGCAGCAGCTCCTCGCGCGCGGCCGGCAGGCGGGCCTCAAGATCCGCCATCAGCCAGGCGTACTGGTCCGGGTGCTCCATCAGCGCCAGCAGGCCGCCTGACAGCAGGTTGCGGGTGGTGTCCCCGCCGGCGTCGATCAGCAGCAGGAAGAACAGCAGGAATTCCGGGTCCTCGAGCTTGCGGCCATCGACCTCGCAGGCCAGCAGGCGAGAGGCCAGGTCGTCGCCCGGCCGCGCCCGCTTCTCGGCGATGACCTTCGAGCCGTACTCGAACATCTTCATCACCGCCTGGCCGCCGGCGCCCGGGGGCAGGGCCTCGGGTGCGGTGTGGATGATCTCGGTCAGCTTGTAGAGCTCGCGCCCGTCGTCCAGCGGCAGCCCCATCAGCTCGGCGATCACGTAGCTGGGCATCTCGCCGGCGACGTCGTCGACGAAGTCGCACTCCCCCTTGTCGGCGACCGCGTCCACGATCTGCTTCGCCAGCGCCTGGATCCGTTCGCCGCGCATCTTCGCGGCCGGCTCGGTGAACTCGGAGCGGATGAGTTTGCGGAAGCCCGTGTGCTCGGGCGGATCCATCATCAGCATCATCTTGTAGGGACCTAGGCCGCCCACTTCCGACAGCGGGTCCTGGATCATGATCGTCGGCTCGGAGGAGAAGGTCTGGAAGTCGCGATCCACGGCCCAGACGTCGGCGTGCCGGGTCACCGCCCAGAAGCCCTTGCCGCCCGGTTCGTCGTGCCAGGCCACGGGCTGATGCTCGCGCAGCCACTCGTACTGCCGATGTGGCTGGCCGCCGTCGAAGCTGGCCGGCGACAAGAGGTCGATCTTCATGGCCCGGCGTCTCCCATTCCCGTGTTTTGCGGCAGAGGACGCCGTTTCCGGCGCGTCAGGCAAGGTGCTCATTCTGGGTATCGGAACGGACCTGCGCGTATGGGTCGCGCGGGTTCATTTACCGGCTGCTTAGGACTTCGGCGCTTGTGGTGATCGCACGTCGCCCGCCTCCGGGACCGCAGAGCAATGGTAGTGCAGGACCGCACCGTTCGCAGCCTCGTCGCCCTCGAGCAATCCGCCTCCACGGCGCGGGTGCTGAACCTCGCTGCGACCCATCGCAATCAGCCCGACGATCCGAGCCTGGAAGCGCAGCCGTTCTTCCGCAGCCGGCTCCTGAACCACGGCATCATCGTCAAGCACCGGGTGCGACCGCACGAGCGGGAGCTGCTGGTCAAGCCGTTCGCCACCACCACCAAGATCATGATCCCCATCGACGGGTCCGACCTGAAGCTCGGCGCGCGGTTCCTGATGATGGGCCAGAAGGACTTCGAACTGGCGGCCGAGGACCTGTTGGGCGAGGAGATCAAGCCGGGCCGATACGACCGGCAGATCCTGGAGCTGATCAACGCCCTGCCGTCGCTGGATCCGTTCCTGCTGCGCGAGCATCTGAAGCGCCACGGCTTCGAACCGGCGCGGGCGTTCTTCGCCATCACCGACGCCGACGTCCAGCGCATGTACGACTTCGTGCGGGCTGAAGTGATGGCGCTGGTCACCCTCTCGGCCGGCTCGGGCGGCGGCGCCCAGGCGGCGTCCAAGCTGGTGGACAAGCTGCTTTCTAACTCCGCGGACAGCGGCTTCGAACCGCTCAAGGAGACGCTGCGCCTCTCGGACAAGGACTATGCCGACGGCGTCTTCTGCTGGCGCGGGTTCCTCTACTACAAGTGGGTCCTCTCGGAGCTGACGCCGAAGCTGGGCCGGGTGCTGGGCCAGATCCTCGGAACCCAGCCCCGCGGTCCCCACACGCCCGAGACCTCGGCCTACATTCCGGCCGCGCGGGAGCGCCTGCAGGTCGCGATCACCGACGCGGTCAACGGCGTGCAGGGCATGCTCGCCGTCTACGATCGGGCCTACGCCTCGCTGACCCTCGACGGCCAGCCCACGGCCTTCCGCGACTTCCTGCTGGCCGCGCCGCAGATGTTCATGGCGCTGGGCGAGCAGTGCGGCGCTGTCCAGCACATCCTGAGCTTCTGGGGCTATCGCTTCCCGAAGGGGCGGGGAGTGATCGCCCCCGAGGAGTTCATGGACGTGCTGCTCGACTTCGAGGACAGCCTGGTCTTCGACGAAGAGGCCCTCGCCGCCTGAGGCGCCTCAGAATGCGATGTTCCAGCTGTCAGAGCCGGAATACGAACTCTCCTTGGCAAAACAGATCAACCCGGGCCGCTCGGCGCGGCCCTTCGGCTTGGTCAGCGTCCACTTGAGCTGCTTGCACGGCCAGCCGTTGATCGACTGCTCGCCGACCACGGTGATCGCGCCCTTCGACTGCGATCCCTGCCAGCTCAGGGTCTCGCCCATGGCCAGGGCGCCCAGCTTCTTTTCCCAGGCCTTGTATGAGCCGTCGAGCCGGACGAAGTGCTGCGCCCAGGCGTCGTAGCTGTAGCCGCCTTCGCAGTCGTCGCAGCTCACCTTGCTGAACTCCTCGAACGCCTTCTTCTCGCTCTGGAGCGCCTCGGCGAAGCGGAGCTGCGACGGATATTGGACGTTGCGGGCGCCGGCGTTGACCGGCCACGGCGTCGGCCCGGTCGTGGGGGTCTCGGCGGGCGCTTCAGGCTCGGCGGCGGCGCCGCCGTCGTCCTGGTCCGCGGCCGGCGCCTGGACCTCAGCCGACTGGCCGTTGTTCGCGGCGACGGCGGCCGCGGCGGCGCGCTGCGCGGCCTGCCGCGCGAGGCTCTTCAGGAAGCTTTCGGCCTCCGCCGGACCGGCGAGGCCGGCGGCGAACGCGGCGGCCAGCGCCAGGGCCGCGGGCCGGAAGGTCGGCCGGGACGCTGAAACGAACTCGGACATGGAGACTCCACTCTCGCCGCACCGGCGGCTTTCACCTGCCTGATACGGCGCCGCTTCCCCCCGGACGCCCCCGCTCGTCGCAAATTCGCCGCGTCCGTCGCAAAGACGCCGGCCCGGACGCGTCGGGGGTCCTGGGCTGTTTTGTCGCAGGGGCGGGGCGCGTTCCCGGACCGCCGGTTTACCGGGACCGCAACGATGTGCCGCTAACGAGGAGGCGATCGTAGTTTCCGCCTGGCGGACGAGGAAGGCCCATGCCCGCGCCATCGCCGATCGCCGCCCGAGGGGCGGCCCGCGCCGGCGGAGAACCGGATCGGACCGCATGAGCGACGAGCCCATGCTGGCCAACCTTGCGGCGCGCATCCAGCTCCGCAAGGCGGCGATCCTCCTCGTCGAGCCCAACCCTCAGGGCATGAACGTGTTGACCCAGGTGTTGATGGGGTTCGGCGCCACCGGCTTCATCAAGGCCGAGAACTATGAGGAGGCGCGCTTCGCGGTCCGGGGCGATCCGCTCGACCTGATCGTCTGCGAGGGGACGCTCCAGGCCGACGAGCCCGACGGCTATGACTTCGTGGCCGAGCTGCGCCGGTCGGGCCTGCCCAACGCCATGGCTCCGGTGATCATCGTCACCTCCCACTCCAGCCGCCGCAACGTGGCGCGGGCCCGGGACTGCGGGGCGCACTTCGTCGTCATGAAGCCGCTGTCGCCCACGGTGCTGCTGGAGCGGATCATCTGGATGGCCCAGGCCAATCGTCCTTTCGTAACCTGTGCGACCTACGCTGGTCCCGACCGGCGCTTCCAGAACCTCGGACCGCCCTCTGGCGTGTCCGGTCGACGTTCGACCGACCTTACGGGCGAGCTCGGAGCCGCCGTGGACCCCAATATGAGCCAGGACGAGATCGACAATATCCTCCAGCCCCAGCGGAGGGCCTGATGAGTGCGGTCATCTACACCCGCGCGCCGAACCGCCTGGGCAAGCTGATCTCGCAGCCGGGGGGCAAGCGTCGCGACCAGGCGATCGCCGACAGCGAGGCGGCGCTTGAGAAGATCCGCCCGGAACTTCTGGCCGAGATCGACGAGGCCCTGGCCCAACTCGGCGACCTGGTCGCCAAGGCGGCGGCCGAGATCGAGCCGCGGCTTGAGGTCTATGCCCGGGCGCGGACGATCGTCGGGTTCGCCGGGCTCTGCGAGAAGCAGGCCCTCGGGACCGTGGCCTTCAGCCTCTGCGACCTGTGCGACCACTACATCGAGGCCGGGGTGTGGAACGCCACCGCGGTGGAGGCGCATCTGAAGACCATGATCGTCTTCCGCACCGCGCCCTGGTCCGAGGCCTCGCCCGAGGCGGCGGCGGTGCTGGAAGGCCTGCGCGAGATCGTCCGTCGCGCCGAGGAACAGGCGACCCGCGCCGCGCCCTGAGCGGGGCGCGCTACAGCGTGACCTGGGCGCCCAGTTCCACGACCCGCGTCGGCGGGATCTGGAAGTAGTCGGCCGCCCTCACGGCGTTCCGCATCAGGAACACGAACAGCAGGTCCTGGAGTTGTGGAAGGCCGCGCCGCCGCCGCGGCAGGAGGGTGCGGCGGCTGACGAAGAACGACGTCCGCATGATGTCGAACTTCAGCCCCTTGCTCCTGGCCAGCGCCAGGCCCCTGGCGACATTCGGCGTCTCCATGAAGCCGAAGCTGAGGACCAGCGCCTTGAAGCCCGGCGCAATCTCCCTCACCTCGACGCGCTCGTCGTCGGCCACCCGCGGGCGCCTCACTCCCCTTACGGTCAGCAGGATCACCTGTTCGTGCAGGACCTGGTTGTGCTTGAGGTTGTGCAACAGGCTCGCCGGCGCCTTGCCGGGGTCGGTGGTGAGGAACACCGCGGTTCCGCGCGCCCGCATGGGTGGGCGTCGCTCCAGCATGGCCGCGACCTCGCCGATGGTGAGTTCGCCCTGCTCTGCCCGGGCGAGGCGTTCCCGGCCGCGGGTCCAGGTCCACATCACGAAGATCAGCGCCGCGGCGATGAGCAGGGGGATGAAGCCGCCGTGCGCCACCTTCAGCAGGTTGGCGGCCAGGAACGCGCCTTCGACGATCATGAACGGCGAGAACAGCAGCACGGCCCGCCAGATCGGCCGTCCCCGCAGGCGGTGCACCGCGACGATGGCGAGCAGCGACGAGGTGATCATCGCGCCCACGACCGAGATGCCGTAGGCGCTCGCGAGCGCGCTTGACGATCCATAGCCCAGCACCAGGGCGGCCACGCCGAGCATCAGGATCCAGTTCACCTGCGGAGCGTAGATCTGGCCCTCGTGCTCCTCCGAGGTCGGCGTGAGGGTCATCCGCGGGAGCAGTCCGAGCTGGATCGCCTGCTGGGCGAGGGAGAAGGCGCCCGAGATCACGGCCTGGCTCGCGATCACGGTCGCGGCGGTGGCCAAAGCGACCAGCGGCAGCTGGAACCATTGCGGCGCGAGCAGGAAGAACGGGCTGTCCGCGGCGCTGGGGTCGATCAACGTCAGGGCTCCCTGGCCGAGGTAGTTGAGCGTGAGGCAGGGAAACACCAGCGCCAGCCACGTGGCCTGGATCGGTCGCCGGCCGAAGTGTCCCATGTCGGCGTAGAGCGCCTCGGCGCCGGTGACGGTCAGGAACACCGAGCCCAGCACGGCCGGCGCCAGCGTGGGATGCCGCTGGAGCAGGCCCAGGCCCTCCAGCGGGTTCAGGGCCAGGAGGATCTGCGGCGCCCGGACGATCTGCCCGAGTCCGAGGACGGCCAGGACGGCGAACCAGACGAGGCAGATGGGGCCGAACCAGCGGCCGACGCCGCCGGTCCCCCGGCGTTGCAGGACGAACAGTCCGGCGAGGACGGCCAGGGCGATCGGCACGACGAAGGGGTCGATGCGGCCGCCCAGTCCCTCCACTGTCTCGAGGCCCTCGACAGCGGACAGCACCGAGATGGCCGGCGTCAGCATCGCGTCGCCGAAGAAGAGCCCCGCGCCCAGCATGCCCACCATCAGGACCGCGCCCGCGCCCCGCCCGCCGGCCTTCTGCACCAGCGCCATCAGCGACAGCGTTCCGCCTTCGCCGCGGTTGTCGAAGCGCAGGAGGACGAGGACGTACTTCAGCGTGACGATCACCATCAGCGCCCAGAACATCAGCGAGATGACGCCGATCACGTCATGCGCTGGCGCGACGCCCGAGCGCCGTAGATGCGAGATGGATTCCTTGAAGGCGTAGAGCGGGCTGGTGCCGATGTCGCCGTAGACGACGCCGGCCGAGCCGATGGCCAGTGCTGCGAAGCGGCTCAACGGAGTCGCGGCGGCCGGCGCGGAGCGAGTGGTGTCGGTCATGGGAGTGGAAGATACGCCCTGGTTCTAGAGACCTCGCTTGTCCCCCGGGGCGGCATAAAGATCCCATGTGGTTGTGGGGGGCGGCGGGCCGCGCGGCCTTGCGTCCGGAGCAAGCCCGCCCATTCTTTCCGCCGCACACCCGCGCCGAAAGGAGGCGCGCCATGACACCGGCGCCCACAGATCCCGTCGCCCGCATTCCCGCCTGGGCCGGCTATTCCGGGGCGATCGCCATGGTGGCCGCGGCGACGCTCGCCGCGATCGTCGTCGACCGCGCCATGCCGGCGCCCAACCTTTCGCTCGTGTTCGTGCTGCCGGTAGTGATAGCGGCCGTCAGCTTCGGCTTCGGCCCGGCCATGGTCTCGGCGCTGGCCGGAGTCCTGTCGTACAACTTCTTCCTGATCGAGCCGCGCTTCACGCTGCGGGTGGCCGATCCCGCGAATGTGTGGGCGCTCATCCTGCTGCTTATCACGGCGGCCGTGGTCAGCGCCGTCGCGGCGGATGCGCGCCGACGCGCGCTGGAGGCCCGGCAGGCCGCGTCTCAGGCCATCGCGTTGCAGTCGCTGGCTCGCGGCCTGGTCGGCGATTCCACGCGGGAGGCGCTCGCCGCCCGTTGCGCGGAGGCCCTGGGGCGGCTCTTCGGCGCGCCCGCCGTCGTCCTGCTGGACAGGCCGGGCGGGTTGGCCCCGACCGCCCTCGCCGGCGTCGAGACGCTTGCCGACGCCGACCTGGAGGCCGCACGCTGGTCGCTGGCGTCGGGGTGCTCCACGCGCGGCGGCGCCTATCCCGTCGACGGCGCGACCTTCGACTTCTGGCCGCTGACCACGCCGCATCGCCAGCAGGCGGTCATCGGCGTTCGGCTGTCGGGCGAAGCGGCCTCTCGCCCCGAGGCGCCCGAACGGCTGGTGGGGATCGTCGCCGGCCACCTCTCCGTGGCGCTCGACCGCGAGGCCTACCAGCGGCAGGTGGTCGAGGACCAGGTGCAGCTTGCCGGCGAGCGGATGAAGGCCGACCTGCTGGCGGCGGTGTCCCACGACCTGAAGACCCCGCTCTCGACCATTCTCGTCACGCTCCAGAGCCTGCAGGCCTTCGACGACCGGCACGGACCGGAGACGCGGCGCGAGCTCCTGGGCGCCGCCGAGCGCGAGACGGCGCGGCTGACCCGCATGGTGGAAAATCTCCTGGATATGAATCGACTGCAGGCCGGGGCCCTGGCGGTGCGCCCGGCGCCCGCCGCGCCGGCGGACCTCGTGGCCGCCGCGATCGAGCGGGCCCGGCCGGCGCTGGAAGGTCACCCGGTGGTCAACGAGGTCGCCGGCGGGAGTCCGCTGATGGTCGACGGGGCGCTCTTCGAGAGCGCGCTGGCCAACCTGCTCGAGAACGCGGGCAAGTACTCGCCGCAGGGTTCGGAGGTGCGCATCCGCGCCGGCAGGCGGGGCGACATGGGGTGGATCGAGGTCCTCGACGAGGGGCCGGGGTTCCCGGGGCCGGTCGAGGCGCTGTTCGAGAAGTTCGCCCGCGGTGTCTCGGGAGACGGGCGTCCGCCGGGCACGGGACTCGGCCTGTCCATCGCTCGGGGGTTCCTCGAGGCGCAGGGCGGTCGGGTCGAGGCGGCCAATCGGCGGGGCGGTCGCGGCGCCCGGGTCCGGTTGCTGGCGCCGGCGGCCGGCGCGGCATGAGCGAGGCGGCTTCCGACCCGGCGACGCTGCTGCTGGTCGAGGACGACAACGCCCTTCGCGCGGCGCTCGCCGCGACCCTCAAGGCGGCCGGCTATCAGGTGGTGGCGGCGGGGACGGCGGCGGAAGGGCTGCGCTGGTTCGCGCACTACCGTCCCGATCTGGTGCTGCTCGATCTGGGGCTGCCGGACCGCGACGGCCTGGCTGTCATCCGCGAGATCCGAACCCGCAGTCTTGTTCCGATCATCGTCCTGTCCGCCCGGGAGGCCGAGGCGATGAAGGTCGATGCGCTGGACCTGGGCGCGGACGACTACATCCAGAAGCCGTTCGGGATCGAGGAGCTGCTGGCGCGTATCCGCGCGGGGCTGCGCCACGGCGTGCAGGCGCGAGGCTCGGAGCCGGTGGTGCAGGCCGGCGATCTTGTCATCGACATGGGACGGCGCCTCGTGACCCGGGGCGGACGGCCCATTTCCCTGTCGCCGAAGGAGTACGATCTGCTGTGCGAGCTGGCGCTGAGGCGCGGGACGGTCGTGACGCACAGCGACCTGCTGCGCGCCGTCTGGGGCGCCGGGCGCGCCGACATCCAATACCTGCGGGTCTACATCGGCCAGCTCCGCAGGAAGCTGGGAGCCGACCGCCTGAAGGCGACCCCAGGCGTCGGCTACAGCCTGACCTGACGACCTGGCGCTCTCCGGGGACGACGGCTCCCCGGTCGCGGCTCAGGCCTGTTCCAGCTTGCTGCGCAGCGACCGAAGCAGCTCGACCAGCGCGCGGAGGTCCTCGCCCTCGTACTCGTGCAGGAGTTCGCGGCTCAGCGCCGCGTCGATCTCGTCCATCTGCTCGATCAGCGGCAGGGCCGCGGGCTGCAGGCTCACCAGGTTGATGCGGCGATCGTCCTGCGACACGCAGCGCTCCACCAGCCCCTGGGCCTCAAGGGCGTCGATCATTCGCACCAGCGTCGCCGGCTCGATGCCGGCCTGCTCGGCCAGGGCCTTCTGGCTCAGGCCGGTCCCTGCCTGACGGATCGCGTTCAGCACCGCCCAGCGGGCCTGACTCATCTCCAGCGACTTGAGCCGTTCGTCCAACCGCGTGCGCCACCGTCGGGCCACCACGGAAAGTTCCCGCCCCAGGGCGCGTCGTTTGTCTCCGGTCATTTTCTGTCCACCCCCGAATCACGCGCCGCCCGTAAGTCGCTGTCGGTCAGGGTGTCGTTGATCCTTGTCAAATAGATTCAAGGTCATAGTTAACGACAAGGTCGATGATTAGCGCTGCAATTATTTAATGCGGCATGGTTAGCGAATATATTGTCCTCAATCTATTCTTGCAGTTTTTTCAGCCTCTCCCTCCGCGTTAACTATTAATTATGGCCTGCGGATCGCTACTCGTATCAGAGATTCTCGTTTTTCTCTGCGTAACACTTGGGGGCCCTTCGGGGGTGTTCGTTAACGATGCTCGCGGCCTGTGCGGCCGCAGCGTCGGACGAGGAGAATATCCATGTCTGCGACCGACTCGCTCTCCGAGCGTCTCGAATTCATGCGTCTCGACAATGCGGCGCGTGAGCGCATCCGCGCCACGCGCACGCTGGTGATGGACGCCCTGCCGGGCGCGCTCGACGCGTTCTACGACCAGGTCCGACGAACGCCGGAGACCAAGCGGTTCTTTTCGTCCGAGGGCCACCTCTCCAGCGCCAAGG
>JBKOYY010000020.1:0-4205 GCA_046725615.1 Pseudomonadota bacterium | reverse complement strand
AGATGTGTATAAGAGACAGCTACGACGAGGCGGGGCAGAACCCGAAGTTCCAGATCAACTTCCAGAACTGCGTCCACTGCAAGACCTGCGACATCAAGGACCCGTCGCAGAACATCGACTGGACCACGCCGCAGGGTGGTGACGGGCCGAACTACCCGAATATGTGAGCCCGTTCAGCTCGTGTGACGTCTGGGCGCTTGCGGCGAACCGCCGGCGCGCCCAGAGTCAGGCCATGCGTTCCGTTCTGCTTGCCTTCGCCGCCCCCGCCGTTCTCCTGGCGGGCTGCGCCACCACCACGCCTGCGGACCCCGCCATGCCGGCGGCCCCCGCCGCCGCCGACAGCGCCTATGGCATGTTCCTGGCCGGCAACGCGGCGCTCAGCGAGGGCCGAAACAACGAGGCGGCCCGTTTCCTGGACCTGGCCCGCGCCGAGAGCGGCGACGATCCGGCGGTGGCCGAGCGGGCCTTCCAGGCGGCGCTGATGGCCGGCGAGATCGGCAAGGCCGCAGCGCTGGCGCCCGACGGGCCGGCCGCGTCCGAGCCGGGGAAGCGGCTTGGCCGGCTGGTGAAGGTGGTGGACGCCCTGTCCCGGGGACGTGGCAAGGTCGCCAAGACCGAGCTGGCCGGCGACGGCATCGGCTTTCCTCATCGCGGGGCGGCGGCGCTGTTGGGCCCCTGGGTGGCGGCGTCGGCGGGCGATCCTGAGGGCGCGGTCGTGCGACCCCAGGTGCGTGGCGACGGCGGCGTCGACTACTTCGGCCAGATCGGCCAGGCGCACCTCTTCGAGCGCTACAAGCGCTATGACGAGGCCGAGACCAACTTCAAGGCCCTGACCGGGGTCGCCCGGCCCAGCGAGATTGCGGTCCTGGCGCACGGAGCGTTTCTCGAGCGGCGCGGCCGCCGGCCCGAGGCGCTGGCGCTCTACGACGAAGCCCTGCAACGCAACCCCGGCAACCTCGGCCTGAAGGCCGCCCGGGCCCGGGTGGCGGCGGGCAAGGCGGCCCCGGTCATGCCGTCGATCCGCGAGGGCGCGGCCTTCGCCCTCCTGGCGCCCGCCGCTACCATGATCAGCGCCAAGCAGGAGCAGGTGGGGCTTGCCTACCTGCGCCTGGCGCTGGACCTCGATCCGACCCGGAATGACGCCTGGCTGATGCTCGGCGACCTGCTGCAGGAAGGCGGCGACGTGGCGGGCGCGCGCGCCGCCTACGGCAAGCCCAAGGTGGGGTCGGCCGAGTTCCCGGCCGCGCAGGCCAAGCTCGCCTGGAGCTACCAGAACGATGGCGACAAGGAAGGCGCCATCCGTCTTGCCCGGACGGCCGCGGCGACCGGCGACCGGGAGGCGCGGCTGACCCTGTCGGACCTGCTGCGCGCCAACGAGCGCTTCGAGGAGGCCATTGGCCTGCTGGACGGCCTGATCGCCGAGTCGAAGACGCCGGACTGGTCGCTGCACTACGCCCGCGGCCAGGCGCTGGAGCGCAGCGGTCACTGGGACAAGGCCGAGGCGGACCTCAGCCTGGCGCTGAAGTTGCGGCCCGACGAGCCTGAACTGCTGAACTACCTCGGCTACGCCTGGATCGACCGCGGCGAGCGCCTGCAGGAAGCCCTGGGCATGGTGGAGAAGGCGGTGGCCGCCAATCCGCGCTCGGGCGCCATCGTCGACAGCCTGGGCTGGGCCCACTACCGGCTCGGGGATTACAAGAAGGCGGTCGAGGTCCTGGAGGAGGCGGTGGAGCTGGAAGCCGGCGACCCCGAGATCAACAACCACCTCGGCGACGCCTACTGGATGGTGGGCCGCAAGGACGAGGCGGGGTTCCAGTGGCGGCGCGTGCTGACCCTCAATCCTGACGAGCGCATCAAGGCCGACGCCGAGAAGAAGCTGGCCTCGGGGCTCGGCGCCCAGCCGAAGCTCGCCGGGCAGTAGACCATGCCCGAGGCGTTCGCGCCGGCGAAGGTGAACCTGTTCCTGCACGTCGGCGCGCCGGCGGCGGACGGTTATCATCCGCTGTGCAGCCTGATGGCCTTCGCCGACATCGGCGACCGCGTGCGGATCGAGCTGGGCGAGGGCGCCCTCGTGATCGGCGGGCCATTCGCGCGCGGGCTGGTGGGGAACGAGGCCGACAACCTCATGATCCGGGCCGTGCGGGCCTTCGTCGAGGAGCTCGGCCGGCCCATGGCCGAGCTCTACATGACGCTCGACAAGCAGCTGCCGATCGCGAGCGGGCTTGGCGGTGGGTCCAGCGACGCGGGGGCGCTGCTGAGGCTGATCCGCGACGTGTTCGCGCCCCAGATCGACGACGCCCGGCTCGAGCGCGTGGCCGGGCGTCTCGGCGCCGATGGCGCGGCCTGCCTGTGGGCGCGGCCCGTGTTGGCCGAGGGCTACGGCGAGCGGCTCTCGCCGGCGCCGGGCCTGCCCGAGATCCATGCGGTGCTGGTCAATCCGGGCGTCGCCGTCTCGACCCCCGCGGTCTATCGGGAGCTCGACGCCTCCCGCGCGTTCGGCGACGTGACGCCTCCGCCGATGCCCGAGGCCTTCGAGCACGTGGTCGAACTGGCGGCCTGGCTCTCCATGCAGCGCAACGACCTGGAATCGCCCGCCGTGGCGGTGGCCCCCGAGGTCGGCGCCGTGCTCGAGACCCTGCGGGCCGAGCCCGAGGCGCTGCTGGCCAGGGTGTCCGGGTCAGGCGGCACCTGTTTCGCGCTCTGCGCCGACGACCTGGCGGCCGAGAGTCTGGCCGAACGGGTGGCGGCCCTGGCGCCGCGTTGGTGGGTCCGCCGCTGCCGCCTGGGCGGCCCCTGGGGCTGACGCGCGCCCGCCCTCGACCCACAAAAGAAGAGGGGGCCCCGAAGGACCCCCTCTGACCCCTGACGACGCCCGGCGGTGTGCGGCCGGGCGTCTTTCTCCCCCGAGATCAGGAGTGGTAGGCGCGTTCGCCGTGCTCGACGATATCCAGGCCTTCCTCCTCGGCTTCCGGCGAGGAGCGCAGGCCGATCGTGAACTTGATGATGAAGAACACGATGCTGGAGGCCACCGCCGACCAGACGACCGCCACGAGGACCGCCTTCAGCTGGGTGAGGAACTGGCCCATCATGGTGTAGCTGGCCAGGGCATCGCAGGTGGAGATGTCGCCATCCGCCGCGCAGGTCGTGTAGTCGACGATGCCCGCGCCGCCCAGCGAGGCCGACACCAGGATGCCGGTGGCCAGGGCGCCGACGATGCCGCCGACCGCGTGGATGCCGAAGGCGTCCAGGCTGTCGTCGTACTTCAGGGCGTTCTTCACCACTGCGCAGAAGAAGACGCAGATCGGCGAGACGACCAGGCCGAGGACCAGCGCGCCCATCGGGCCGGCGAAACCGGCCGCCGGGGTGACGGCCACGAGGCCGGCGACCAGGCCCGAGGCCATGCCAAGCAGCGAGGCCTTCTTGCGGGTCACCCACTCGGTCATCGCCCATGAGAAGCCGGCGGCCGCGGTGGCGACGAAGGTGTTGACCAGGGCCAGGGCGGCGTAGCCGTTGGCCTCCAGGTTGGAGCCGGCGTTGAAGCCGAACCAGCCCACCCACAGCAGGCCCGCGCCCACCAGGGTCAGGGTCAGCGAGTGCGGCTGCATCGGCTCCTTGCCGTAGCCCTTGCGCGGCCCGAGGATCAGGGCGCCCACCAGGGCGGCGACGCCGGCGTTGATGTGCACCACGGTGCCGCCCGCGAAGTCCAGCGCGCCCCAGCCCCACAGAAGGCCCGACTTGACCGGCGCAGTCGGAGCGGTCGCGATGCCGTCCGGACCCGGCCACCACCAGACCATGTGCGCCATCGGATAGTACGACAGCAGCGGCCACAGCACGGCGAAGACCACGCAGGCCGCGAACTTCATCCGCTCGGCCACGCCGCCCAGCACGAGGCAGGCGGTGATCGCCGCGAACGTCATCTGGAAGGCGATGAAGGCCAGTTCGGGGATGTAGATCCCGGTGGAGAACGTCGCCACGTTCGAGGCGGGCGTGACGTCCTTCAGGAACAGCCGCCCGGCGCCGCCGACGAAGGTGTCGAGGCCGCCGCCGTCGGTGAAGGCCAGGCTGTAGCCGTACGTCACCCAGGCGATCATGCCGATCACCGCCACGGTCGACGTCTGCATCAGCATCGACAGCATGTTCTTCTGGCGGACGAGGCCGCCGTAGAACAGCGCCAGGCCCGGAATGATCATCAGGAGCACCAGCAG
>JBKOYY010000019.1:0-11857 GCA_046725615.1 Pseudomonadota bacterium | reverse complement strand
GTCGAGGCCGTCGGTTGTCGGGTCGTAGGTGGTGTTCCCATCGTCGTCGATGACCGCCGTCGGCGGCGGGCGGCCACCAGCGCCCAGCACCACGGCCGCCGGCAGGGCCGCGCCGCCGCCCAACACCGTGATCGAGGGACTGGTGATTTCGGTCACCGGCAGGTTGTTCGCGTCGCCGTTGTCGAACTCCGTGACCGTCCCCGTGACGCGCACCGTCTGGCCGACGACGACCGAAGGGACCACGCCGGTGAAGACGAAGACCGCGTCCGAAGTCCCGTTGTCGCCATCACCGGTCAGATCCTGGATCCAGAAGCCACGGCCGCCGGTGGTGTCGATCGCTGTAACGACCCCCTCGGTCGTCACCGATTGGCCTGCGAAGGCCGAAGTGTGTCCAGCTCCCTGAATTACGTAGATCGGGACGGGCTGGTCATCGTTCACGATCGTCCCGGCGCCTTCTGGATCGACGAGGGTGGCCTGGCCGCTGGTGACCTGCAGGTTCGACAGGACCAGCTTCAGCACCTCGTTCGGCTCGGGCGCCGTGTCGCCGACGATCTGAACCGCCACCTGCTGGGACAGCTCCCCGCCGGCGGTGAAGGTCAGCGAACCGGAGGTCGCGGTGTAGTCCGCACCGGCCGTGGCCGTGCCGTTCAGGGTAGCGAAGTCGACGGTGAAGGCGCTGGCGTTGTCGCTGCGGGCGACGGTGAACACCATCTGCATCACCCCCGCCGCGCCCTCTACGACCGTCACATCGTTGATCGACACCGCCGTGGCGGTCTGCGCCTGACTGGTGACTCCGATGTTGTCGACGCCGATCCACTCGTCATTGCCGGCGGCGTTGGTGGTCATGAACCGCAGCTGGATCTGCGACTGGCCGTTCAGGGCGGCCGGCAGGTCGATGGACAGGTGCGTGACCAGCGTGTTGGAGGCGTCGGTGGCGTCGGCAATGTAGCCGCCCGGCAGGTTCGTCCATGCCCCGGTTCCGCCCACGCGGTACTGGATGTTGAACGACTGGACCGCGTTGTCGGTGGTCTCCAGGTCGCGGACGTCCACGTCCAGGTGCAGGTTCTTGCGGCCCGTGGCGTCCAGGTGGAGCACAATATAGGGCGCGTCGGCGGTGCCCGAGCCGGTCAGGCCGACGACGGCGTCCGCCAGGGCGAACTCGGTCACCCCCCCAGTGCTGAAGCTGTTCGGGTTGGCCTGGTTGGCGTTGACGTCCACCACGATCGTGCCGTCGCCGATCAGGTTCCGCGGATCGGCGCCCGTCGATCCGGTCATGTCGTCGCCGCGATAGCCGACGATGCTGGGCACGCCGTCCCAGTTGTCGCTGGTGGTGATCAGGCCCGCGTTGGACCAGTCCTGGAAGAAGTCGCCTCCCGCCAGGTTGAAATAGACAGCACTCATTGCAGACCCCCAGAAATCGATCACCGCCGACCTCTCCCCAGAGACCGGCCGACCACCCAAGCTACGCGTTAACCCTGACGCAAGGGGCGAGGTCGAATTGCCCACAATCGGCGGGGAATTCGGTCAGCGGCGCCCATGCGCCCGGCTTGGTGCGCAGAGTTTGACCGCTGATAGCCGCATGCCGTGACAGGGGTGCGACGATCCAATGATCAGGCGGCGATGCCGGCGATCCAGCCGCGCAGGATAGCCAGCACCTGCTCCGGCGGCGCGTAGCCCCGGGTGACGACACCATAGACGCCCTGGTCGTTCGGGCCGCCGACCAACGTCGGGAAGCCAGTGACCCCCGCCTTCTGGGAAATGGCGTAGTCCCGCCACGTCTCCTGCCGGGTTTCCTCTGTGGTCCAATCCGCCAGGAACGCCTCGCGGTCGAGCCCGTACTCCGCGGCGATGTCCGCCAACACCTCGGCCCGGGTGATGTCGCGGCCCTCAGCATAGAAGCCCCGCTGCAGCGCGCCGAGGTAGCGCACAGCCACGTCCTGGCCCTGGCGGCGTACGACGACGACGGCGCGGGCCGCGGGGTCCGTGTCGTAGACGAAGCCGGGCTGGCTGATCACCACGGGGTCGAAGGGCAGGCCTGAGGCTTCATGGACGTGCGTCCAGTGGCCGGCGACGTCGGCCTTGGCCTTGTCTGTCATCGGCTCTTCCGTCCCGGGACGCAGACCGCCCATGATGATGCGGATCGGCAAGGCATCGCCATAGGCGCGTCGAATCTCGTCGACGACCGGCGAGAAGCCGTAGCACCAGGAGCACATCGGGTCGGAGAAGTAGATCAGGTGCGGACCGTCCATGGCGGCCTCCTTCGCACCGATGATCGCAGCGTTCCACGCAGAGGTCATCCCCGGTTGGCGCCGGAGAGTGCGCGAAATTCAGAATAGAATCGGCCGCCGGCGCACCGGCGGCCTGAAGGTCCAGAGGACGATCGCCCGGCGGCTCAGCCCCGGCGACCCGCCGCCTTGGCCTCGCGCTTCGCGCGAGCGGCTTCCTTTTCGGCGGCCTTGCGGGCCTTGCGCTCTTCCCGCTTCAACTGGAGCATCAGCTCCTCGTCGTTCTCACGAGCGAGACGCGCCTCTTCCTCGGCCTGCTCCTTGGCGAGACGGGCGGCTTCCTTCTCGGCGGCGCGGCGAGCGCGCACTTCCGCGAGTTCGCGGGCCTTCTTCTGTTCACGGGTCTCGAAAGCGCCCTCGGCCTGCACGGCCGGCTTGGGCTTGAACTTCGCGAGAAGGGCTTTCCGGGCCTCGGCCTGCGCGGCGAGGCGATCGGAGAAGCCAGGCATAACCTTGGATTCTCTCATGCTCACTTATGGCTGCTGGGTAGGTGGCCCGGCGGGGATAACCCAGCCGGGCGGAACTCGTTGCGTTCGGGTCAGCCGACGATGTCGGCGTCGGTGAAGAACTGGGCGATCTCGAGCTTGGCGTTATCGAGACTGTCCGAGCCGTGCACCGAGTTCTCGCCGACGCTCTTGGCGAACAGCTTGCGGATGGTGCCGTCAGCGGCCTGGGCCGGGTTCGTGGCGCCCATGACTTCGCGGTACTTGGCGACCGCGCCTTCGCCTTCCAGCACCTGAACCACAACCGGGCCCGAGGTCATGAAGTCGACCAGCTCGCCGAAGAACGGGCGCTCCTTGTGGACTTCGTAGAACTTTTCGGCCTGCTGGCGGCTCATGCGGATACGCCGCTGGGCGACGATGCGCAGGCCGGCGTCCTCGATCACCGCATTGACCTTGCCGGTCAGATTCCGCTCGGTGGCGTCCGGCTTGATGATCGAGAAGGTGCGTTCGGTCATGGGCTCCGTTGGGGCTCAAGTTTTGGGAGGTGCGCGAAGCGGCTTCGCGAGGTGGGCGCGTCTATATCGCTAACCTCCCGCGCGAGGCAACCCACCGACGTCTGTGACGCAGCGTCAAACCGCCGGATCGGCCGGTGACGCACCGAAAGGGTTCTGGTAGAGACCCGCGCGATGGAACCGCGCAGCGACATACGCGTCCGAACACCCCCCTGCCGCTGATGCGATGCGCCCCGCGGCCGCACGTGCGTGGCCGCGCCTGAAACGCTATTTCCGGTTCCGACAATGCTTCAGATCAACGACCTCGTCCTCGACGCCTGGGGACGCCGCTTCTTCGACCACGCCACGGTCATTCTGCCCAAGGACGCCAAGGTCGGCCTCGTGGGCCGCAATGGCGTCGGCAAGTCCACGCTCTTCAAGGTCATCCTGGGCCACCTCACGCCAGGCGGCGGCGAGGTGGGCGTGCCCCGCCAGGCCCGCATCGGCTCGGTCGACCAGGAGCATCCCGCCACGCCCGTCAGCCTGCTGGATACGGTCCTCGAGGCCGACGTCGAACGGCACACCCTGCTCCAGCGCCTTGAAACCGCTCCGCCCGAGGACATGGGCGAAAACTATGCCCGCCTGATCGAGATCGACGCCGACCGGGCGCCCTCCCGCGCCGCCGAAATCCTGGCCGGCCTCGGCTTCACCCAGGCCGACCTGCAGCGCCCGATGGCCGAGTTTTCAGGCGGCTGGCGGATGCGCGTCGCGCTCGCCGCCAGCCTGTTCGCCGAACCCGACCTGCTGCTGCTCGACGAGCCGACGAACTACCTCGACCTCGAAGGCGCCCTCTGGCTCGAGGCGCGCCTCAAAAAGTACCCGCACACGGCGATCGTCATCAGCCACGACCGCGAACTGCTCAACAACTCGTGCGACCACATCCTCCACCTGAAGGACGGCAAGCTCGAGCTCTACACGGGCGGCTACGACGACTTCGAGCGCCAGCTCACCGAGAAGCTGCGCCTCCAGGAGGCGACGCGGGTGAAGATCGAAGCGCAGCGCGCGCACCTGCAATCCTTCGTCGACCGTTTCCGGGCCAAGGCCTCGAAGGCGACCCAGGCCCAGTCGCGCTTGAAGATGATCGCCAAGCTGCCTCCGGTTTCCGCCGTGGTGGAGGAACGGGTGACGCCGTTCGTCCTCCCCTCCCCCGATCGGCCGCTGGCCCCGCCGCTGCTGCGGCTGGAAGAGGCCGCGGTCGGCTACGGCGGCCCGCCGATCCTGAAGAAGCTGAACCTGCGGCTCGATGTCGACGACCGTATCGGACTGCTCGGGGTCAACGGGGCCGGCAAGTCGACCTTCGCCAAGCTGGTGGCCGGGGCGCTCTCGACCGAGTCGGGGAAGCTACACCGCAGCCCGCGCATGAAGGTCGGCTGGTTCCACCAGCACCAGATCGAGGCGATGGACCCCACCGACACGCCGCTGGAGATCATCCGCCGCGTGATGCCCGAGGCCAGCGAAGCCTCGCGGCGGTCGCGCCTCGCCCAATACGGGATCGGCTTCGAGAAGGTGGAAACGACCGTCGCCAATCTGTCCGGGGGAGAGCGCGCCCGCCTGCTGTTGAACCTGGTGGCCATGGAGGCGCCACACCTTCTGATCCTGGACGAGCCGACCAACCACCTCGACATCGACAGTCGCCGGGCCCTGCTGGACGCGCTGAACGACTACGAAGGCGCAGTGATCCTCATCACGCACGACCGCTCGCTCATGGAGCTAGTGGCCGACCGTCTGTGGCTGGCGGCCGACGGGACCATCCAGCCGTTCGACGGCGACATGGAGGACTACGCGGCCTATGTGCTGGAGCGGGCGCGCCAGGCGGCGCGTAGTCCGACCCAGGTCAAGGTCGAACCCGTAGTGGAGGCCCCGCCCCCTGCGCCGCCACCCAAGCCCAAGGCGCCCACAGGAACGGCCCGCCGCCGTGCCGAGGCCGCCGAGGCGGCCCTGGCGCGCGCGACGGAGGCGCTTGCCCTCATTGACCGGGCGCTATTGGACCCGGCGACCTTTTCCGGAGATCCGGGCAAGGCCGCCGATCTCGGTCGCCGCCGCGACGCTGCCCAGGCGGCGCTCGAAGCGGCGGAGCTGGAGTGGATGGAGGCCCAGGAGGCGTACGAGGCGATCCGGTAGGCCTCAGGTGATGTGCTTCGGGCTGATGGGGTCCGAGCCGGGGAACGTCTCTTCGATGGCCTCGTCCAGCAAGGCCTCCTGACGATCCTCGGCCTTGGCCTCGCGCTCGGCCATGTGGTCGACCTTCTCGCCCTCGGGCGCGGCCTCGGCGGGACGGGTCGCCGGGGCGTCGATGTGGCGATGTTCCTGAATGGCGCCGGTGGGGTCCGAAGCCATGTCCGCCGTGGCACCGCTCGAGCCGTGGGTGAAGGCGCGCTGGGCTTCCTGTTCAGTCTGCCGATGGGGCATGAAGTTCTCCTCGTGTGTCTCGCCTAGAACGCCCCGCGCGTCGGGCGGTTGCCGGATCAGCCGCGACCGCCCTTAGAGGGACCGAGCAGGATCTGGCCTTCGGACTGGAGCCTTGAGCGGACCTTGCCGGCGATCATGCCGAAGATCCCCGGCAGAGTGACCTCCAGGCGAACGTCGCGCTCAGCCACTGCGATGAGGCCCGTCACCGTCTGACCTATGGCCTGAAGCGAGAAGCGCAGCGTGTCGCCCTCCCAAGCCTGCTTGAGGTCGCCCAAGGCGCCGATCTGGCTGGTGAGCCTTCCAACACCCTCCTCGATCCGGCGGCGGGCTTCAGCCCTGCCCAGGTCGTGGGGGATCGAGACGACAACAGGTTTGCTCATACGGCTTCAACGGCCAAGCCCTTGTTGAGGGTTCCCGCGAACCCCCGGCGCGGTCAGATAAAGGTCCAGCGCCGACGTTCCCGCACGCGCAGGTTGTTCTGCACGTTCCGGACGCCGTCGATGTCCGCGACGTCCTCGATGCGCCTCTTGTCGGCCTTGTGTCGCACCATCCCGTCCAGGAACACTTCACCGTCACGTACGTCGACATCCACGCCGGACAGGTCCAGCCGCCGTTCGTCCTCCAGGCGTTCCATGATCACCGCCCAGAGCACCCGATCCGATGGGCGGCCATCGCGGCGGCGCTCAAGGTCGCGGCGATCCCCGCGCTCGTAGCGGCTCTCGCCGTAGGCCCGCGGTCGAGCGTCGGAAAGGGGGTCTTCCCGGTCGAACTGGGGGCGCTCGATCGGCCGTCGCGGGTCGGT
This sequence comes from Pseudomonadota bacterium, assembly GCA_046725615.1. Lineage (GTDB taxonomy): Bacteria > Pseudomonadota > Alphaproteobacteria > Caulobacterales > Caulobacteraceae > Phenylobacterium. The sequence goes on along the minus strand of JBKOYY010000019.1, from coordinate 5,367 downwards.
CCCCCGACGGCCGTCGTCGTACGCACGATAGCCGGTCCGCCGCTCGGGGTCATAGCCGTACAGGTCGGAGTAGTCGGCCTGCCCGTAGTCCTCGAGTTCGGCCCCGTGGTCCCGCGAGCGCCGCCAACGATCGCGTTCTTCCTCACGCCAGTCTTCGCGCCGCATGGGCATCTCCTCGATTCCGTCGTGAAACTGCGAGAGAAACCGGCGCCTTGCGCTTCGGTTCCAGCCGGGGACCATGGCGCCTGTCGCCGATTCAGGATCCGCCCCGTGCTTCCGCTCGACACCGACGATCGCGACGCCCCGCCGCCCGAGGATCTCGAGGAGGAGCTGGCCGCCGCCCTGCCCGCCACCCAGGGCCGGCGCTTCTTCCGGCTGTTGCGGCAGCTGGTCTGGCACCTCGTGGCTTTCCTGCTCCTGGGCGCGGCCGCTTACATCCTCTGGCGCGAGTTCCACACGCTGAGCCTCGATCAGGTGATGGCCGCGATTCGCGCCTGGGGTTGGAGTTCCGTCCTGCTGGCGCTCGGTCTGTCGGCATCAAGCTTCGTCCTGATGGGCTTCGTAGAGTGGATGGGCCTGCGCTGGGCGGGAGCCCGGATCGCCGTGCCCTCCGCTCTCGCCGGCTCGTTCATCGCCAGCGCGATCGCCCATACGCTCGGGGCGAACCTCATCGTCTCGGGCGCCGTCCGGGCGCGATACTATGCCAAGCACGGCGTCACGCTGCGCCAGGTCGCGGCGGCCACCCTCTTCCACGGCTTTTCGTTCACTGTCGGGTTGTCGACATTGGCGGGCCTGGCGCTGCTCCTGGCCGGCAGCCGCGACATCGCCCAGGTCAGCCGCATCGCCAATCCGGTCGCCGACGGCGCCGGTGCGGCCCTTCTGTCGGGCGTCCTCGCCTACGTCCTTCTCTGCGCGGTGCTGCACCGCCCCCTGCGCGCGTTCGGCCACAGCGTGCGCCTGCCGTCCTGGCGGGTCGCCATCGCTCAGGCGTCCATAGGCGCGGTCGACAATGCGGTCGCCGCCGCCATCATCTGGGTGCTCCTGCCGGCCGGCTCGATCGGCTACTTCACCTTCGTAGGCGCCTACGCACCCTCGGTCGTCGTCGGCCTTGTCTCGCACGTGCCCGGCGGCGTCGGGGTGTTCGAAGGCTCCGTCTCGACGCTCACCAAGGGGCTGGAGCCCGCCGCCCTGGCCGCAGCCTTCCTGGGCTACCGCCTCTTCTTCTTCCTGCTGCCTCTGCTCCTGGCCAGCCTGGCCCTCGCCGCCGACACCCTGCGCGAACAGGCCCGCGCCGGACGCTGAAAAAAATTCTACTGCTGGATGCATCCGCCTGCATCCGGGGTCGCGCCGAGCCCGTACCTCCCAGGTCCGAGCATCTCCCACACAACGGACAGAAACGCGGTGGCGGCCCTGTTCCCCGACATCCGCCGCCGTACGCCCCGGCCCCCGCCCCCCGTCGCGGGGCCGGGGCGACCCTTATCGGGTCAAGCGTTCGGACATCATCTCTCGGCGTAGAGTCGGCGCAGTACGCGCGGAGCGAGGCCCGGCAGATCCTCCGAGATCAGCCCCGGCCCATGCAGTTCGGCCGCCTCGGCATGGATCCAGGCCCCGGCGCAGGCCGCGTCAAAACTATCCATTCCCTGGCTGACCAGACCGCCGATGAACCCGGCCAGCACGTCGCCCGATCCGGCCGTGGCCAGCCAGGGCGAGCCATTGAGGTTCACCGCCGCCCGCCCGTCGGGTGCGGCGATCACCGTGTCTGGCCCCTTCAGCAGTACGACCGCTCCAGCCCTCTGCGCCGCCTGCCGCGCCGCCGAGATGCGCTCGGGCGCGGTCTTGAGCACGCCCGGGAACAGTCGCTCGAACTCGCCGGGGTGCGGGGTCAGCACGTCGTCGCGGTCCAACACCGAGAACAGTTCGTCCGGATCGTCCCGGAAGACGGTGATGGCGTCGGCGTCGATCACCAGGGCCGCACCGGTGCGCGCCAGCGCCAGCACGTTCAGGAGTGTAGTGTCAGTCACCCCCGCGGCGGGGCCGACGATGGCGGCGTCGGCGTGGTCGGCGGCCTGCTCCAGCTCGCTCTCCGTAGCGAACGGCCTCAGCATCACCGCCTCAAGGTGGGCGGCGTTCGAGGCCAGGGCCTCCTCCGGCGACAGGATCGTCACCAGGCCAGCGCCGATCCTCAGCCCCGCCCGCGAAGCGAGCCGCGCCGCCCCGGTGCTCCAGGCGTCGCCACTGACCACGATCAGTCGCCCACGCGCGTGCTTATGCGACCGCGCCGTGGGCCAGGGGAACCGTTCCGCCCAGCCGTCGGGCGAATTCTCGGTCAGCTTCGAGGGCGTCTCGCCAAGCCCGATGTCCACGACCACGACCTCACCGCAGAGGCTGCGGCCCGGTTCCAGCACATGGCCCGGCTTGCGGGCGTGGAAGGTCACCGTGAGCCCGGCGCATACCGCAGGGCCCAGCGGCAAGCCCGTGTCTCCCGGCAACCCGCTCGGCGTGTCGATGGCGACCACCTGATCGGATCGCTCGGCCAGCGCCTGGGCGACGGCCGCGGCGACGCCGTCAAGCGGCCGGACGAGACCCGCCCCGAACAGGGCGTCGACGACCAGACCCTCGCCAACCGGCCCCTTTACGGGACTGATCGGCCCGTCCCAGCGGGCGCGCATCGCCTGGGCGTCGGAGGTGGTCGGCTCGGCCAGGGCGCGCAGATCTACCGGCCAGCCCACCTCCTTGAGCAGCCGGGCGACGACATAGCCGTCGCCGCCGTTGTTGCCGGGCCCGCATAGCACCGTGATTGGCTGAGGCTCGAAGCGCGCCGCAATGGCGTCAGCGACGCCCTGGCCGGCGCGCTCCATCAGCACCTCGCCGGGCGTGCCGGCGGCGATGGCGGCCCGGTCCGCGGCGGTCATCTCGGCGACGGTCAGGATCGGGCGGGCGGACACAAAGCGCTCCTTGGCGGACTGAGCTTCCTCATCCCCCGCGCCGCGCGCCCGTTCAAGTCCTGGCGGCGTCCGGTCAGAGCACCTGGGTCTGGGCCTCGGCGCCCGTGGCGACCAGCCGCACCGTCCGCCCGTCGGTCTCCAGCACCGTGATCGAGGCATGGTCCGGCCGGAAGGCCAGCACCTGATCCACGCCGAGAAGCCGCGAGACCGCCGCATTGATCGCCACGTAGTGCGAGAACACCGCCGTGTCGCCGCGCGACGCCAGCGACTCGACGATCGCGGCCCGCCAGCCGTCGTAGTCGAGATCGCCCTCGATTTCGGCCCAAGTCCCGGTGAAAGCCTTTCGCAGCCAGGCCGGACGCTCGTCCGCCGAGAGCGCCGCCGGCGTCGGTATCTCCCCCACGACAGGGTCGATCTCGGACGCGACGCCGAGCGCGGCGGCCGTGGGCTCCGCGGTCTCCCGGCAGCGGCGCAAGGGCGAGCTGACCACCCGCTTCGGCCGTTGGTCCTCGGGAAGGCCCAGCAGCCAGTCGCGAGCGGCATTCGCCTGCGCCCGCCCCGTCTCGTCCAGCCCGGGATCTTCGTCGTGGTCGCCCCAGGTGGACGAGGGCTTTCCGTGTCGGATCAGGTACAGGCGCGCCATGGGCTCAGTTCGGGGTGAAGACGTTCACGCCGTCAACCTGGGTGACGGTTCCCTTCCGTCCGACCTGTTCCGTGACCTCCATTCCGGCCAGCAGCGCCGGATCCTCCGGGCTGTAGGCGGCGAAACGCCGGCCGTTCTCGTCTCGGCCGATGATGATCGCCCGGAACGGCCCTTCGCGGCGGTGGATGACGGTGTAGGTCTCGATCGTCCCGGCGCCCTGCGGAGTCTCGGTGATCTCGGGGTGCGGGAGCGCGTCGATCTCGCGCTGCAGAACCGCAGGGTCCTGCCGCTCGAACGGCTTGTCCGGCCGCGTCGTGGAGTAGATGCCGGTGGACTGCTTGGTCAGGTACCATCCGTTGCCGGTGATCAAGCCATATTCCCCGCGCCGCTCGCGCAGCCGGTGCAGCATCACCGCAACCGAGTGCATGACGTAGTTGTTGCCGGGACCGCCGGCGTACGGCAGCCCGCCGGTGACCGTCAGGCCGCGCGGGTCATCCAGCGACAGCCCGAGTTCCTCGGCCCCGACTTCCACCGCGACGGGGAAGCACGAGTAGAGGTCGATCAGGCCGATCTGGTCCAGGCCGATGCCGGCCATCTCGAACGCCCGCTTGCCGGTGAGCCGCATGGCGGGGCTGGAGTGGAAGTTCTGTCGGTCTAGCGGGTGCCACAGGTCGGCCGCGTCGGCGCAACCGTGCAGATAGACCCAGCGATCCTCGGGAACGCCCAATTCCCGGGCCTTGGCGACGCTGGCCACGATCACGCCGGCCGACTGGTCGACCTCCATGATGGCGTTCAGCAGCTTCGGGTACGGGAAACCGATCATCCGGTTCTTCTCGTTCACCGTGACCAGTTCCTCGGCGGAACGCCTGATCGGGAACCAGGCCTCGGGATTCTGCGCCGCCACCTCGGTGAACTTCGAAAACAGCTTGCCCAGCCGCGCCTGATGGTCGGGGATCGACCGGCCGTCGCGGGCCCTAAGGGCGTTCTCGAACAGGGGATAGATGTTGATCGGGCGGTCCAGCCCGTGCCGCGCCTCATAGGCGGTGTTGCCGGGACGCGGGTCGCCGAGGCGTTGCGGCGCAGGAAGGGTCTCGTCTTCCTTCGCCTTCCAATCGTCGAACGAGAGCCCCTTGGTGGCCCGCTTCATCGCCGAGCCCAGGAACTCGGCGCCGACGGTGAGAGCGAGCTGCGTCTCACCCTTCGCCACGCGCTCGGCCAGGGTGTTGATCACGTACTGGGGCGTGTTGCCGCCCATTTCGGTATAGACGGACCAGCGGGGGTTCGCGCCGAGCTGCTTGGAGAGCTGCGCCGGCGGATTCGTGGAGTGCGGGATCATCCCGCGCTTCGAGCCGGGCGCATCGATCGTGTAGCCGACGACCGCCAGGGTATCGATGGCCGCCAGGCCCGCCGCGCCGATGCCGGCGTCCTCCGCGGCCCGATCCGCCGCAATCTTCAGCAATTCCGTCGGCGACGGCGACGACGCGGGATCGCCCCGATAGGTGAATTGGCCCGCTCCGATGAGCACCGGGGTCCGTTCGTCCATGCTCCAGCCGTCTCCCAATCAAACTTTGCCGCGATCCCGGGCCGGAATTTCGCACCAGGGCGCCGTTTTCCGACATGATCGCTTTTTGAACTTTCGGCGCCTATTTCCTAGGCGCCCAGACAGTTTCGCAAGCCGCCCCAACGGCAGGCAACCGTTGCGTGCTTGTCGTTGCCGCCCCGACCGTGCTGTTCCCGCCCCATCGCGCCGGGCAATCCCCGGCGGCCCCAGTGCAAGTC
>JBKOYY010000045.1:0-6139 GCA_046725615.1 Pseudomonadota bacterium | reverse complement strand
TGGGCTCGGAGATGTGTATAAGAGACAGGGCGTGGGCTATGTGGCCCGCTGCGGAGCCCGCACCCTCGCGCGACTGCCAGAGATCGGCCAGGAAGCGCTGCTGCACGTCGAGAGCCACTGGGGCGAACAGACCGGCCTGACGCTGTACGGCTTCCTGACCCGCGACGACCGTCAGGCCTTCGTACTGCTGCGGACGATCCAGGGCGTCGGGCCCAAGGCGGCGCTGGCGGTGCTGGATGTCCTGCCGCCGGCCGAGCTCGCTTCGGCCGTGGCGCGCGACGACAAGGCCGCGGTGGCGCGGGCCAACGGGGTCGGGCCGAAGCTGGCCCTGCGGATCGTCACCGAGCTGAAGGGCAAGCCGATCCACGATGGACCGGTCGCCGCCTTCCACGCGTCCATCCCGGCCGCCCAGCCCGCCAAGCCCTCCGCCCCGGGCGAGGCGGTCGCCGCGCTCATGGGCCTCGGCGTCGCCGAGCCGGCCGCACGCCGCGTGGTCGAGGCCGCCGCCGTGCGTCTGGGCGAGGAGGCCGAACCGCCGGCGCTCATCAAGGCGGCCCTGCAGGAGCTCGGCCGGTGACCCGCATCGTCTCGGGCGACGCCCAGCCGTTCGAACCTACCGACAAGGCGCTCCGCCCCCAGACCCTGGCCGAGTTCGTCGGCCAGCGGCAGGCGAAGGCGAACCTTTCGGTGTTCATCGAGGCGGCCAAGAACCGGGCCGAGGCCCTGGACCACGTGCTGCTGTTCGGCCCCCCGGGCCTGGGCAAGACCACGCTGGCCCAGATCGTCGCCCGCGAGCTGGGCGTGAACTTCCGCGCCACCTCCGGGCCGGTGCTGGCCAAGGCGGGGGACCTGGCCGCCATCCTCACCAACCTCGAGCCCCGCGACGTCCTCTTCATCGACGAGATTCACCGGCTGGCCGCCAACGTGGAGGAGATCCTCTATCCGGCCATGGAGGACCACGTGCTGGACCTCGTGATCGGCGAGGGCCCGTCGGCGCGCTCCATCCGGATCGACCTCGCGCCCTTCACCCTCGTGGCGGCGACGACCCGCGCGGGCCTGCTGGCCACGCCGCTGCGCGACCGCTTCGGCATCCCGATCAGACTGGAGTTCTACACTCACGAGGAACTGCAGCAGGTGCTGATGGGCGCGGCGGCCAAGATGGGCATGGCGCTGACTCCCGAGGGCGCGCTGGAGATCGCCGCCCGCTCGCGTGGCACGCCGCGGGTGGCGGGACGTCTGCTGCGCCGGGTGCGGGACTTCGCCGCCGCCGACGGCGCCGAGGTGGTGGGCCGCCAGGCCGCCGCCGCCGCGCTCGCCCGCCTGGACGTGGACGAACAGGGTCTCGACGCCCTGGACCGGCGCTACCTGCGCGCCCTGATCGAGAACTACGCCGGCGGCCCGGCCGGGGTGGAGACCCTGGCCTATGCGATCGCCGAGGCGCGCGACGCGGTGGAGGACGTCATCGAACCGTTCCTCCTGCAGCAGGGCTTCATCCAGCGTACGCCGCGCGGCCGGATGGCCTGCGCCAAGGCCTACGACCACCTCGGCCTGTCCGCTCCGAAGGGTGTGGGCCAGCCGCCGGCCGGGGATCTGTTCGAATGAGCCAGGACCCGTCCGCCGGCTGGATCGAGGGGCGCGAGCACGTCCTGCCGGTCCGGATCTACTACGAGGACACCGACTTCACCGGGGTCGTCTACCACGCCAACTACCTCCGCTATTTCGAGCGTGGCCGCAGCGACTTCCTGCGGGTGATGGGCGTCAGCCATCAGGCGCTGCTGGCGCAGAACGCGGCCTTCACGGTGACCCGGATCGAGGTCGACTATCGCCGCGCCGCCCGGGTCGACGACGCGCTGACGGTCCGCACGACCTATGACGCGGTAAAGGGCCCACGGCTGTTCATTGGCCAGCGCATCCTGCGGGGCGAGGAACTGATCGCCGAGGCGCAGGTTCATGCCGCCTGCATCGACGCCGCCGGACGCGCGCGCCGCCCTCCCGCGGGACTGACCGACGCCATCGCGCCGTACCTCGCGCCATAAGATCGCCACCTACGCCCGCCAACCAGAGCCGACACGACCAGGAGATCCGATGAGCCCGGCCGACGCCGTCACCCCAGAGAGCTTCAGCATCGTCTCCCTGTTCATGCGCGCCGACTGGGTCGTGAAGCTGGTGATGATCGGCCTGGCCCTGGCGTCGCTGTGGTCGTGGACGATCATCATCGACAAGCTGGTGAAGTTCGCCCGCCTGAACCGCGAAGCCGACCGGTTCGAGGACGCGGTAGCTTCCGGCCGCAGCCTGGAGGAGGTCGCCGCCGAGGCCGGCGAGCGGCCCAAGCACGCCTTGCCCCGCATGCTGCAGGGCGCCCTGAAGGAGTGGCGGGACGCGCGCGCCAAGGGTGCGGCCAGCGAGGGTCAGATCGCCTTCCTGATCCAGCGGATCGACCGCCAGCTCGACACCACCATCGCCCGCGAGACGGCTGAGGTCGAAGCCGGCCTGGGCTCGCTGGCCATCGTGGCGACCGCCTCTCCATTCGTCGGCCTGTTCGGCACCGTGTGGGGCATCATGGGCTCGTTCCAGGCCATCGCGATCCAGAAGAACACGTCGCTGGCCGTGGTGGCGCCCTCGATCGCCGAGGCCCTGTTCGCCACTGCCATCGGCCTCGTCGCGGCGATCCCGGCCTACATCTTCTACAACAGCTTTTCGACGGCGGCCGGCAAGTACGCGGCCCGCCTCGAGGGCTTCGCCGACGACCTTTCCACCGCCATCCAGCGCCGCCTCGCGGATCGGGCCTGACCATGGCGCTATCGGCCAATGACGCCTTCGCCGCGGGCGGCGGCGCCAAGCGGCGCCGGCGCTACGGGCGCGGTCGCCGCGGCGCGCTCAGCGAGATCAACGTCACCCCGCTGGTCGACGTGATGCTGGTGCTGCTGATCATCTTCATGATCTCGGCTCCGCTGCTCACCGCCGGGGTTCCGGTGGAGCTGCCCAAGACCGAGGCCGGCGCCATGCAGGACGTGCCCGACCCGATCACGCTGTCGATCCGGTCGGACGGCCGCATCTATGTGGGCGAGACGGAGACTCCCTTCGCCAACCTGTCGCCGCGCCTTAAGGAAATGGCCAGCGACACGAGCCGGCCGATCTACGTCCGTGCCGACGGCCGGGCGAGCTATGAGGTCGTGGCGCGGGTGATGGCCTCGCTGTCCACCTCGGGCTTCACCGCAATCAACCTGATCACCGACACCGGCGGCCCCTCGTCGGGCGCCCAGGCGACGGACGACGGCTCCGGGGAGGAGGCCGCCCCGTGACGACGGCCCGCGCCAGGCGGTTCGAAGTCTCTCCGGCGGCGCTGGGCTCCATCGCGCTGCACGTCGGGGTGGCGGCCGCCTTCATGATCAGCTGGGGCAGCCGCGACCTCAAGGTGGGCTCGGTCGTGCCGGTGACGATCGTGGCTAGCGCGCCCGACGTCGACACCCGCCCCGCCGTTCAGGGGCCCGAGACGCTCCCAGCGCAGACCGAAACGCCGGTCGCCGAGGCGCCGCCCGAGCCGGCTCCGCCGCCGCCGCAACCCGCGCCCCCGCCGCCTTCGCCCAAGGCTGCGCCCAAGCCGGCGGAGAAGGCCCCCGCCCCGGCCGCCAAGGCCCCGCCGAAACCGGCGGAAAAGAGCCTCGACCTCGACGCGCTCGCCGCCAGTCTCACCCGGCCGGCGCGCAACGCACCCCCGCGGCCATCGTCTGCGCCGAAGGGCGCCACGCGTGCGGAGACGGCGCCCGTCGCGCGCCAGACCGTCGGCACGGGCCTGGCCGCCGGCGCCGCCCTGCAAGGGCTGGCCGAGGAGCTCCAGCGCCGCTGGAACCCGAACTGCGAGGTCGAAGGCGGCCGCGACGTGCTGGTGCGTGTGACCTTCCAGCTCGGCGTCGGCGGCCAGGTGGTCGGCGACGTCGGCTCCGAGATCAAGGGCGCCCGGACGCCCGTTTCCCAGGCCGCCGCCGATCGGGCCGTGCGCGCGGTCTACGCCGCCGCGCCCTTCCGCGGCCTGCCCCGCGAATTCTACGGCGACCGCATCGCGGTCAACTTCAACGCCCGAGAGGCCTGCGACCGATGACCAAGACCGCCCGCAGCCCCGCCGGCCTGATGAAGGCCCTGCTGTTTTCGCTGCTCTGCGTGATCACCGCCCTGGCGATCGCCCGTCCGGCCCGCGCCGAGATCGAGATCAACGTCAACCGCGCCGACGTCCAGCCCCTGCCGATCGCCGTGCCAGCCTTCGGGGGCGGCCAGGTAGGTGGCGACATCGCCCAGGTGATCGGGGCCAACCTGCAGCGCTCCGGCCTCTTCCGGCCGCTCGACCCGGCCAGCTTCATCGAGAAGGATCTGACCGCCGCGGTACAGCCGCGCTTCGCGGACTGGAAGACGATCAACGCCCAGGCCCTGGTGAACGGCCAGGTGACCGTGGAGGGCGGCCGTCTGCGGGTCGACTTCCGCCTGTGGGACGTGTTCGCCGAGCAGCAGCTCCTCGGCCTGCAGTTCACCTCCAGCCCCGAGAACTGGCGGCGCGTGGCGCACAAGATCTCCGACGCGGTCTACGAGCGCCTGACCGGTGAAAAGGGCTACTTCGATACCCGCGTCGTCTTCGTCGCCGAGAGCGGCGCGCGCGGCAAGACGACGAAGCGGCTGGCGATCATGGACCAGGACGGCGCCAACCCCAGCTACCTGACCGGCGGCGACTCCATCGTCATGACGCCGCGCTTCTCGCCGACCAGCCAGGAGATCACCTACATGGCCCTGCGGCCGGACTCCGCGTCGGTCTACCTCTACAACCTCGAAAGCGGCCGGCGCGAAAGCCTGGGTTCCTTCCAGGGCATGGTGTTCGCGCCCCGGTTCTCGCCCGATGGTGGCCGCGTCGCCTTCTCGGTCGAGCGGGGCGGCAACAGCGACATCTACGTGATGAACCTGTCCAACCGCGCGTCCAGCCGGCTGACCTCGGATCCATCGATCGACACCTCGCCCTCGTTCTCGCCGGACGGCACGCGGATCGTGTTCAACTCCGACCGGTCGGGCTCGCCCCAGCTCTATGTGATGGGTGCGGACGGCTCCGGGGCGCGGCGGATCTCCAACGGCTCGGGCCGCTACACCACGCCGGTGTGGAGCCCGACCGGCGAGTTCGTCGCCTTCACCAAGCAGGCGGGGGGCCAGTTCCACATCGGCGTCATGCGCCCGGATGGGTCCGACGAGCGCCTGCTCACCACGAGCTATCTGGACGAGGGCCCCACCTGGGCGCCCAATGGACGCGTCCTGATGTTCTCGCGTGAAACTCCCGGTGGCCCGCCCAAGTTATGGAGTGTGGATGTCACGGGTCGAATCCTTCAGCCGATGCCCTATCCAGGCGCTGGATCCGACCCCGCATGGTCGCCTTTGCTTAACTAGTCTTGCGCCCCAATCCCGCCCGATCCATCTCGATAGTGATTCGCAACCTCGACCGCAGGAGACCCAGATGGTCCGCAGCTTGAACGGCTACACCCTGGTCCGGCTCGCCCTCGTGGGCGTCGCCGCCACTTCCCTTGCGGCCTGCGCCAAGAAGGCCCAGCCCTCGTATCCGGTCCAGCAGCCGCCGGCCCAGACCCAGGCGCCCCAGACGCCGCTGCCGCCCGGCCCTGGCCCGGTCGATCAGCAGTCCACCGCGCCGGTTCCCGGATCGGCCCAGGACTTCGTGGTGAACGTGGGCGACCGCGTCTACTTCGACACCGATGCGCACGACATCCGCGCCGACGCCCAGCCGATCCTCGACGCCCAGGCGAACTGGCTGCGCCAGTACGGCTCGGTCCGCGTCCGCATCGAAGGCAACGCCGACGAACGCGGCACCCGCGAATACAACCTCGCCCTCGGCGCGCGGCGCGCCAACTCGGTGCGCGAGTTCCTCGTCAACCGCGGCATCGCGGCCGACCGCATCGCCACCATCTCGTTCGGCAAGGAGCAGCCGCTCGACGCCGGCAGCGGCGAGGAGGCGTGGCAGAAGAACCGCAACGCCCGCACCGCCATCGTCTCGGGCGCCCGCTAGGCCCCGATGCGCGCGCGCCTTTTCCTGACGCTCTCGGCGCTGGCGGTCCTTTCGGCCGCCGGCCCGACCTTCGCCCAGACTCCGCTGCCC
>JBKOYY010000118.1:0-26072 GCA_046725615.1 Pseudomonadota bacterium | reverse complement strand
CGCCCAGACGGCGACGTTCTGGGCCAGCTCCGCAGGATCGATCTTGTCCAGCGTGTCGTCGGCCGAGTGGTGCAGGTCGAAGTAGCGGCTGGCGTCCTGGCCGAAGTCCACGAACGGCGCGCCCAGCCCGATGAGGCCGCGGATATCGGCCCCGCCGAAAGCCGGCGCGGCCGGGCTCACCGCCACCTTCAGCGGCGGCAGGCTGGCGCGGAACGCCTTCATGGCCGCATGGTCGCTGCCGGCGCGCGGCAGATTGATGGTCCAGATCCGCCCGGCCCCGCTGTCGCTCTCGCCGGCCACGACGATGCGCGGAGCCTCGTCCTTGTGCGCGGCGGCATAGGCTTCAGAAGAACCGCCCTGCTCTTCCGAGCCCCACATCACCACGCGGATCGTGCGGCGCGGCGGGCCGGCCTGGGCCACCAGCTTGGCGGCGGCCGTCATGATGGCGATGCCGGCCGCGTCGTCCACGGCGCCCGTGCCCGGGTCCCAGCTGTCGAGGTGGCCGCCGACCACGATCACCTCGTCCGGCGCTTCGCGGCCCCGGATCTCGCCCGAGATGTTCCAGGCCTGGGCCTTGGGGTTCACCGACGAGGTCATGGCCATGCGGACCGTCACCGGCCGCCCGCGCCGCACCATGTTCTCCAGCAGGTCGGCGTCCGGCGTCGACAGGGCCGCGGCGGGGATGGTCGCCGGCGCGCCGCCGCCGGTGTGCGGCAGCCGCGTGTCGTCCGTGGAGATCGAGCGGATCAGGTAGCCCACCGCTCCGCGTTTGGCGGCCTCGACCGCTCCGGCCCGGCGCTGGACGCCGACGGCGCCGTAGCTGGAGCCGTCCTGGGTACGCCCCATCTTCTGGGTCACCACGGCGATCTTGCCCGCCAGCGCGCCCGGAGGCTGGTCGAGCATGGCCTGGAAGCTGGTGAACAGTACGATCGGCGCGGTCACGCCGCCGGCCGGCGTCGAGGCCGAGCCGCCCAGGCCGAGCGCCTGCAGCTTGATCGGCCACGGGCCAACCACCTCGACGGACTCCGCGCCCCGGGACCAGGCGGACGTCGTGAACGACTCCACCCGCACGTTCTCGAAACCCAGCTCCTTCAGCTTGGCCACGGCCCAGTCGCGGGCCCGCTCCATGCCCTGGCTGCCGACCATCCGCGGGCCGACCTCCGTGGTGAGGGACTCAGCGACGCTCCAGGCGGTCTGGTCGATGAGGGCCTTGTCGCGGATCGCGGCGGCGCCGCCGGCGAGATCCTGAGCGGCGGCCGGAACGGCGAGAGCCAGAGTCGCGGCCGTCAGAAGAAGGGCGGGGGCTGTGGAGAAGAAGCGCATGCCTGCCGGTCCCACCCTGGCCGAGTCCCGTCAAGGCGCCGCTCTCGCCACCATGGTGTCAGCAGCCCGGCGCCAAGGTCGCCGGCGACGAAGGAGCTTCCGATGCCTGTTCCCACGGCGCTTGACGGCCTGCCCCGCCCGCCCTGCGCCGACCTTTTGGGCTGGGAGGTGGTGGACGCGCGACCCGCCGACGGCTGGATCCGCGTGCGGTTCGAGGGGCGACCGCAGTTCTGCAATCCGGCCGGCTTCATCCAGGGCGGCTTCCTGGCGGCCATGCTGGACGACACCATGGGGCCGGCGATGTTCATCTTTGGCGAGGGCCGGGTCTTCACCCCGACCATCGACCTTCACGTCAGCTTCCTGTCGCCAGCGCGGCCCGGACCGCTCTACGGCGAGGGCCAGGTGGTGCAGGCGGGCAAGAGCATCGCCTTCCTGGAAGGCCGCCTGATGGACCTGTCGGGGACCCTCGTCGCGCGCGGCGCGGCCAGCGCGCGCCTTGTGGCGGCGGAGCGTATGCTGCCGTCGGCGGCCTAGCTGATGCGCTCGATCAGCCCGCCCCCGGCGTCCAACACGAAGGCGTCGGGCATGTGCAGGCTGCGCCAGAGGTCGAGGGGGTCACAGGCGAGGCGTTCGGCCAGGTACATGCTGAGCACGGTGCCGTGGGTCACCGCCACCAGCGGCTGGCCGCGATGCTTGGCGAGGGCCGCCGCGATGCGCTCCGAGGCCTCGTGCGCCGTCTCCCCGCCGTGCACGGCTTCGGCCGGCCGGGCGAAGACCGCCGCCACGCTGTCGCGGAACTCCTGCTCCGTGCCGAAGGAGCGGTGCTGCCGCTTGTGCTCGTGCAGACCGGGGTCCAGCTCGACCGTCAGGCCGACGCGCGCCGCCAGGATGTCGGCGGTCTCCTTCGCCTTCGGTTCGGGGCTGGAGACGATCGCGGTCGGGGCGTAGGCCGCCAACCGTTCGGCCAAGCGCTCCACCGCCTCCCGTCCCTCGGGACACAGCGGCCAGCCCGTGGCCGGCGTATCCGGATCGATCTTGGGACGGCCGTGCCGCACGAGAATGAGGGCCGCGTCCGCCATGTCAGGGGCTCCCGATCCGCTTGATCTCCCAGTGGAGGTCGATGCCGGTCCTGGCCTTCACGTCCGCGCGCACCGCCTCGCCAAGACCCTCCAGGTCGGCCGCCGTGGCGGTCCCAGTATTGATCATGAAGTTGGAATGCAGCGGCGAGAACATCGCTCCACCATAGGGCTTTCCGCGCCAGCCCGCCTCATCCACCAGCTTCCACGAGGAGTGGCCCGGCGGGTTCTTGAAGGTAGAGCCGCCGGTCTTCTCGCGGATCGGCTGGGTCGTCTCGCGGCGTGCGGTGATCTCGTCGATCCGCGCCTGCACGGCCTCGGGGCTGTTGGGCCGACCCTGATAGGTCGCCTCGACCCAGATGATGTCCGCCGGCGCCTGGGAGTGCCGGTAGGTGTAGCCGAAGTCCGCCAACGCCAGCTCCCGCCGCGTCCCGGAGCGATCGTAGCCCCAGGCGGAGACAAGCACGTCCTTGGTTTCGGACCCGTAGCACCCGGCGTTCATGGTCAGGGCGCCGCCGACCGTGCCCGGGATGCCGGCATAGAACTCCAGCCCGGCGATCCCCGCCTTGGCCGCCGCGCGAGCGACCTGTGCGTCCAGCGCCGCTGATCCGGCCACGATCCGCTGGGTCGCAGGGTCGGCCTGCACGCCCGCGAAGCCTCGGCCCGCCAGACGGACAACCGCCCCCGGCACGCCGCCGTCGCGGATGATGACGTTCGAGCCCACGCCCAGCACCGTCACCGGGACCGCGGCCGGCAGCGCCTTCAGGAACGTCGCCAGATCCTCGTGGTCAGCCGGCAAGAACAAGAGCTCGGCCGCGCCGCCCACCCGGAACCAGGTGAACGGTCCCAGCGGCTCGTCTCGCAGCAACTTGCCACGGACGGGGGGGAGATCGTCCCTCCAGTCGCTCATGCGCCGGCCTTGCCCAGGGCTTCCAGTTCGCCCGGCAGGGCGTAGGCCCAGCTGGTGATGTCGCCGGCGCCGAGCAGCACGACCAGGTCGCCCGGCGCAGTCTCGGCCTTCACCATGGCCGCCAGCTCGCCCGGCGAGCCTAGCGGCAGGGCGCGGCGGTGGCCGTAGCGGCGCAGGCCGTCGACCAGGCTGTCCTTGCTGACGCCCTCGATGGGTTGCTCGCCGGCGGCGTAGACATCGGCCACCAGCACCACGTCGGCGTCGGCGAAGCAGGCGCTGAACTCATCGAACAGGTCGCGCAGGCGGGTGTAGCGGTGCGGCTGGACCACGGCGACGACCTTGCCCTCGGTCACGGCCCGAGCGGCCTTCAGCACCGAGGCGATTTCCACCGGGTGGTGGCCGTAGTCGTCGACGACGCGCACGCCGTTCGCCACCCCGGTGGTGGTGAAGCGCCGCTTCACGCCGCCGAACTCGGCTAGGCCTTTGCGGATCGCCGCCTCGTCCAGTCCCAGTTCCCGGGCCACCGCCACCGCGGCCAGCGAGTTCAGCACGTTATGGTGGCCCGCCATCGGCAGGTGCAGGTCGCGGTAGCGGATCGGATCGCCCGAGCGCGGCCGGATGACGGCGTCGTATCGGGCGCCGTCGGGGCCCATGGTGATGTTCTCGGCGCGCACCTCGGCCTGCGGGTTGACGCCGTAGGTGACCAGCCGCCGGTTCTCGACCCGCGCGGCCATGGCCAGCACCTCGGGGTGGTCGGTGCAGATCGCCGCGAAGCCGTAGAACGGGATGTTCTCCACGAAGTCGCGGAAGGCCTTCTTCACGGCCTCGAACTCGCCGTAGTGGTCCAGATGCTCGGGGTCGATGTTGGTGACGACCGCGCAGGTGGACTTCAGCTTCAGGAAGGTGCCGTCGCTCTCGTCGGCCTCCACCACGATCCAGTCGCCGGCGCCGACCTTGGCGTTGGTGCCGTAGGCGTTGATGATCCCGCCGTTGACCACCGTGGGGTCGAGGCCGCCCGCGTCGAGCAGCGAAGCGATCATCGAGGTGGTGGTGGTCTTGCCGTGGGTGCCGCCCACCGCGACCGAGAACTGGAGCCGCATCAGCTCGGCCAGCATCTCGGCGCGCCGGACGAGCGGAAGGCGCTTCTCGCGCGCCGCCACCATCTCCGGATTGTCGGGCTTCACGGCGGTCGAATAGACCACGGCGTAGGCCCCCTCGACGTTGGCCGGGTCGTGGCCCACGAAGATCTTCGCGCCCAGCTTCTCAAGCCGCTCGGTGTTGGCGCTGGCCTTGGCGTCCGAGCCCTGCACCGTATAGCCGGTTCGCATCATGATCTCGGCGATGCCGCTCATGCCGATGCCCCCGATGCCGATGAAGTGCACGGGACCGATTTCGAAGGGGACTGGGCGACGGTTCATGCCGCAGTCCTAGGACGCTTCCCGGCGTTTCGGAAGGGGCGTCCCTAGCGCCGGGCCGCCGTCTCTTCGACCACGTCGGCGAGGCGCTCCGCCGCGTCGGGCATGGCGACCGAGCGGGCGGCCGCCGCCATCCGGGCCAGGCGCGCCGGGTTGTTCAACAGGGTCTCCAGCGCCTTGGCCAGGCTGTCGACCGTGAGCTGGCTCTCGCGCGCCACTTCCGCCCCGCCCACGTCGGCCAGCAGCTTGGCGTTCTGGCCCTGGTCGTCGTCGATGGCGATGGCCAGCGGCACCAGGATGGCGGGCTTCCCGGCGACGGCGAACTCGCAGACGCTGCCCGCGCCCGAGCGGCCGATCACCAGATGCGCGTCGCGGAGCCGGCTCGCCATGTCGCGGAAGAAGGGCGCGATCTCGGCGTCCACCAGGGCGTCACGATAGGCCCGGCGGGCCGTGTTCATGCTCTCGGCCCGCGTCTGCTGCTGCACCACCAGCCGGCGGCGGAGATCCTCGGGCAGCGCCTTCACGGCCTCGGGCACCAGTTCGGACAACAGGCGCGCGCCCTGGCTGCCGCCGGTGACCAGCAGGCGGAGCGGGCCGTCGGGCTCGGGCGGGACGTAGGCGACCTCGGCCAGCGCCCGGATCGGCGGCCGCACCGGGTTGCCGACCACGCGGGCCCGCTCGGCCACGCCTTTCGGCGCCTTGGCCAGGGTCGGAAAGGCGCAGGCCACGGTCTTCACATGCGGCGCCAGGAACCGGTTGGCCCGGCCCATGACCGCGTTCTGCTCGTGGATCACCGTCGGGCGGCGGTCCATGATCGCCGCCACCAGCGCCGGGGCGGAAGGATAGCCGCCGAAACCCACCACCACGTCCGGCCCCACCTCGCGGAACACCGCCCGCGCCTGCATCGCGCCGCGCAGCACGGCGATGCCCGCCCGCGCCATGCCGATGGGATCGCCCGGCTTGAAGGTGGCGGCCGACAGGCCGATGCGGCGTTCGGCGGGGAAGTCCTGGGCCAGGCCCGCCACGCGCTCGTCCGAGGCCAGCAGGATGCCCCAGCCGCGGGCGATCAGCGCCTCGGCCAGCGCCTGGGCGGGAAACAGGTGTCCGCCGGTTCCCCCGGCGGCGACGACGGCGATCTTACGCATGGTCCGGCGCCTCTATGCGAACGCACCGGCCTTGGCGAGGCCTTCGGTGGGGGTGTAGGCGCCCGGCCGGCGGCGGGTCAGCGCCAGAGCGAGGCCCATGGTCAGGCCCATGGCCAGCATCGAGGAGCCGCCGTAGCTGATGAAGGGCAGCGTCATGCCCTTGGTCGGGATCAGGTTGAGGTTCACCGCCACGTTGATGATCGCCTGCTGCCCCACGAGCACGAACAGCCCCGCGGCCGCCACCTGCTCGAAGGGATCGCTGAGCTTCATGGCGCGATAGAGGCCGCGGACCACGACGAACGCGAAAAGCGAGATCAGCAGCAGGCTGAACAGCAGGCCATACTCCTCGGCCCCGACCGAATAGATGAAGTCGGTGTGCAGGTCGGGCACGTGGCGCTTCATCACCCCCTCGCCCGGCCCGCGGCCGAAGAAGCCGCCCGCCGCGATCGCCTCGGCCGCGCGGTCCACCTGGTGCGTGTCGGCCTTGTCGGGGCTGAGGAACCGGTCCACCCGGCTCGCCACGTGCGGGAACAGGAAGTAGGTCGACGACAGCCCTCCGACGGCCAGCGCGCCCAGCAGCATCACCCACGACATCGGCACCCCGGCCATCCAGAAGGCGGCGCCGAAGGCCACGGTGATCAACACCGTCTGGCCAACGTCCGGCTGGATCAGCAGCAGGCCGATCGACACGACGTAGAGCGCGAAGGCGATGGAGACCCCCGGCACCCCCTGCCCTTTCTGGCCCTCGGCGAACATCCAGGCGACCAGGATGATCAAAGCGGGCTTCATGTATTCCGAGGGCTGGAAGGTGAAGCTGCCGAACTGCAGCCAGCGGGTCGCGCCCTTGGCGTTGTGGCCGATGAACGGCAGGGCGATCATCACCGCGATCGCCACCAGCCAGATGACGAAGGCGGCCCTCCGCACGCCTTTCACGTCCAGCATCGAGACGGTCAGCAGCACGAACGCGGCGGCCCCGGCAAACACGCACTGGCGAACGGCGAAGTGGAACGGATCGCCGATGTTCATCCGCGCAGCCGCCGCCGGGCTGGCGGCGAACGACATCAGGACGCCGATGCCGATCAGGAGGCCGACGACCCCCAGCATCCAGCGATCCACCGTCCACCACCACACACCCAGGGGGGAGCGGTCCGAGCGGGCGAAGGCGTGAGCCTGGCTGACCTGCGTCATGCAGCCCCCTCTGTCGTACGGCCGGCGGCAATGGCCTGGGCGGCGGCGCGGAACGCCTCGCCACGCTGCTCGAAGTCGGCGAACTGGTCGAATGAAGCGCAGGCGGGCGACAGCAGGACGATCGCATCCTTGCCGCTGGCCGCCGCGTCGGCATAGGCCGCGCGCGCGGCCGCCGCGATGTCGCCGCACTTCACCGCCGGGACCTTGCCCTCCAGGGTCGCGGCGAAGGCGTCCTCGGCCTCGCCGACCAGATAGGCCTTGATGACCCGCGGGAAGAGGTCGGCCAGATCGTCGATGCCGCCGGTCTTCGGCTGGCCGCCGGCGATCCAGTAGACCTGCGGATAGCTGGAAAGCGCCTGGCGCGCGGCGTCCGCGTTGGTGGCCTTGCTGTCGTTCACGAACCGTACCCGCCCGATCAGCGCCACCGTTTCCATGCGATGGGCGAGGCCCGGGAACGTCATCAGCGCCCGCGCGGCTGCGGCCGGGTCGATGCCGAGGCCCTTGGCCGCGGCGTAGGCGGCGGCCGCATTCTGCCAGTTGTGCCGGCCGGGCAGCGAGCGTGCGCGCTTCAGGTCCGCGACCTCGGCGGCCCGCTCGCCCGAGGCGTCATACAGCAGCCCGTCGAGGGCATAGATCCCGCGGCTCATCGCCTTGCTGGCCGAGATCGGCACGATGGTCCGGCAGTTGGCGGCGGTGATCTCGGTGCAGATCCGCTGCCCGTAGGCGTCGTCGACCCCGATGACGGCGGTGTCGCCCTTGCCCTGGTTGAACAGGATGCGGCGCTTGGCGGCGACGTAGTTCTCCATCGTCCCGTGCCGCTCCAGGTGGTCGGGCGAGACGTTGAGGATGACGGCGACGTCGGCCTTGAGGCTGGAGGTGAGGTCGAGCTGGTAGGACGACAGCTCCAGGACATAAACGGCCCCGCCGTGCATGTCCTCGAGGCTGAGGACGCCCAGGCCGATGTTGCCCCCGACCCGTGTGTCGCGCCCGGCCTCGCGGCAGATGTGCCCGATGAGGGCCGTGGTGGTGGACTTGCCGTTGGTGCCGGTGATCGCCACGACCTTCGGGCGACGGTGTTCGGGCGCGGCGTTCACGGTGCGGGCGAACAGTTCGATGTCGCCCAGGATCTCGACGCCGGCGGCGCGGGCGCGCTCCACCGTCCAGTGCGGTTTCGGATGGGTGAGCGGCACGCCCGGCGACAGCATCAGGGCGGCGAAGCGCGACCAGTCAGCGGCGGTCAGGTCGGTGAGCTCGAAGCCCTCTGCGGCGGCCGCCTCGCGCGTCGCCGGCTTGTCATCCCACAGCGCCACCTGGGCACCGCCGGCCACGAGGGCGCGCGCCGCGGCCAGGCCCGTACGGGCGAGGCCGAACACGGCGACGGTCTTCCCTTCGAAGGCACGGACCGGGATCATGACGCGACGCAGGCCCTCCCTACCGCAGCTTGAGGGTGGCGAGGCCCAGCAGCGCCAGCATCACCGCCACGATCCAGAAGCGGATCACCACGGTGGACTCCGACCAGCCCAGCTTCTCGAAGTGGTGGTGCACCGGCGCCATCAGGAAGATCCGCCGGCCGGTGCGCTTGAACCAGGCCACCTGGATCATCACCGACAGGGTCTCGGCCACGAACAGGCCGCCGATGATGCCGAGGACGATCTCGTGGCGGGTGGAGACGGCGATGGCGCCGACCGCGCCGCCGAGGGCCAGCGAACCGGTGTCGCCCATGAAGATCTTCGCCGGCGGGGCGTTGTACCAGAGGAAGCCCAGGCCGGCCCCGATCACCGCCCCGCAGAACACCGCCAGCTCGCCGACGCCCGGCACGAAGTGGAGCTGCAGGTAGTTCGAGAACACGTAGTTGCCGACCAGGTAGGCGATCAGGCCGTAGGCCGATGCGGCGATCATCACCGGCACCGTGGCCAAGCCGTCGAGGCCGTCGGTAAAGTTCACCGCATTGGCCGCGCCGACGATGATGAAGGCGCCGAACAGCAGATAGCCCCACGAGAGGTCCACGAAGTACTGCTTGAAGATCGGGAAGGTCACCGAGGTGAGCAGCTCGGGGTTCTCCGGCGGCTTTGGCGCGAAGAAGATGATCAGCAGGATCGCGGCCATGGCGATCGCCGCCTCAAGGCCCAGGCGCACCTTGCCGGAGATGCCCGCCGTCGACTGCTTGGTGACCTTGGCGTAGTCGTCCGAGAAGCCGAGCAGGCCGTAGCCGCCGGTCACCAGCAGCACGGCCCAGACGTAGACGTTCCCGAGGTCGGCCCACAGCAGCGTGCCCGCAAACAGGCCGGCCAGGATCATCACGCCGCCCATCGTCGGCGTGCCCGCCTTCTCGATCACGTGGCGCTGGATCCCGTCGGTGCGGATCGGCTGGCCCTTGCCCTGCTTGGCCTGCATCCAGCGGATGAAGCGCGAGCCCATGGCCACGACCACGAACTGGGCCGTCACGATCGCAAGGCCCGTGCGGGTGGTCTGGTACTTGAGGAGGTTCAGGACCGGGACGTAGTGCGTCGAGGCGAACGTCAGATAGAGCCAATAGAACATCAGCCGGCCTCCCCGGAGCCGCGCGTGAGGAGGGCCCGGGCCACCAGCCCGGCCTTCGACCCGTTCGACCCCTTCACCATCACCACGTCGCCTGGCTCTACGGCCTGGACGACCTGCGGCGCGAGCTCCGCCGCAGTTTCGGCGTAGCCGCCCCGACGAGTCGGCGGAAGGGTGTCCCAGAGGGATTTCATCAAGGGACCGGCGCAGAAGACGAGGTCGATTGACGCAGCCTCCAGCGGCTCGTTCAGGCCGGCGTGGAAGGCCTTGGCCTCGGGCCCCAGTTCCAGCATGTCGGTCAGCGCCACGACCCGCCGGCCGCCCGTAGCCCGGGCGCCCAGGGTGCGGATGGCCGAAGCCATCGAGATCGGGTTGGCGTTGTAGCTCTCGTCGATCAGCGTGAAGGCGCCGCCCGGCAGCGCGACGGCGCTCTCGGCCCCGCGGCCCGCCAGGGGCTCGAACGATCCCAGGGCCGCCAGCGACTTGTCGAGATCGACGTCCAGCGCCTCCAGCATCAGCAGCACGGCCATGCTGTTGAGGCCCCAGTGCAGACCGGTCTGCAGGATGGGGAAATCCAGCGCCTTGCCGTGCAGGCGCGCCTGGACCACGGCGTGGCCTCCGGGGACCTGGAAGTCGATCAGGCTGGCGTCGCAGCGCTCGCCAGAGCCAAAGCTCAGCACCCTGGCCCCCACCTTGCGCGCCTCGCCCGACAGGAATTCGAACCACTTGTTGTCGGCGTTGAGGATGGCCACGCCGCCCGGCTCCAGCCCCTCGAAGATCTCCGCCTTGGCGCAGGCGACGCCCGCCTCCCCGTCCGGGAAGTTCTCGGTGTGGACCGGGCCGACGGTGGTCACTACGGCCGCGTGCGGGCGGACCATCCGCGTCAGCGGCCGGATCTCGTCGGCGTGGTTCATGCCGATCTCGAACACCGCCCGCTCGGTCGACGCCGGCATCCGGGCGAGGGTCAGCGGCACGCCGATGTGGTTGTTGTAGCTCTTCACCGACGAGTGGGCTGGCCCCGCCAGCCGCAGCCCGGCCATGATGGCCTGGGTCACCGAGGTCTTGCCCACAGAGCCGGTGACGGCGCCCCGGCGCGCTGCCGCCGCCCGTTCGCGGGCGGCGACGCCCAGCTTCTCGAGCGCCGCGAGGGTGTCCGCGACCTTGACCGAAGGGCCTTCCACGTCCTGCGAGACCAGCGCGCCCGCCGCGCCGCCGGCCATCGCCTGGGCGACGAACTCGTGGCCGTCGCGCACGCCGGCCAGGGCGACGAACAGATCCCCGGGCTCGATGCTGCGCGTGTCGATCGAGACGCCGCCGACGGTGAAGCTTGCGCCCGCCGTTCCGCCCGTCGCCCGTGCGATCTCCTCCGAGGTCCAGAGGGGGCGCGGGTCAGCCATGAACAAGCTCCAGCGCCTGAGCGGTCTCGGTCACATCGTCGAAGGGGTGGACCACGTCGCCGACGATCTGGCCTTGCTCGTGGCCCTTGCCGGCCACCACCAGGATGTCGCCGTCGCGGAGCATCGCGGCCGCGGCGCGGATCGCCTCGCGCCGGTCGCCGATCTCCCTGGCGCCGCCGCTCAGCCCGCCCTGCGCGCCAGCCAGGACGTCGGCGCGGATCGCGGCCGGAACCTCCGAGCGCGGATTGTCGTCGGTCACGATGGCGACGTCCGCCAGATTCACCGCCACCTGCCCCATCAGCGGACGCTTGCCCTTGTCGCGGTCGCCGCCGGCGCCGAACACCACGATCAGGCGGCCGCGCACGTGCGGGCGCAAGGCCTGCAGCACCGTCTCCAGCCCGTCGGGCGTGTGGGCATAGTCCACATAGGCCTCGCCGCCATGCGGCCCCGTTCCTACCCGCTGCAGTCTTCCCGGCGCGCCGGTCAGGGCCTCGAGACCCGCGAAGGCCTGTTCCCAGCTCAGCCCCGCCGCCCGGCAGAGGCCCGCCGCGACCAGGGCGTTCGACGCCTGGAAGCCGCCGGCCAGCGGCAGGCGGACGTCCCACATCCGGCCGTCGGCGCGGATCGACAGGCGCTGGCCTTCCGGCAGCAGCGTCCGCTCCACCAGCTTCAGCGCCTGGCCGGTCTCGCCCACGCTCATCACCCGCTGACCCGACACCACCGAGGCGGCGGCGAAGAACGGAAAGGCGTCGCTGTCGGCGTTCAGCACCGCGGTGGCGCCGCGCGGCATCAGCTGCTCGAACAGCCGCAGCTTGGCCCGCATATAGGCGTCCATCGTGCCGTGGTAGTCGAGGTGGTCCTGGGTCAGGTTCAGGAAGCCCGCCGCCGCCAGCCGCACGCCGTCGAGGCGCCGCTGGTCGATCCCGTGCGAGCTGGCCTCCATCGCGAAATGGGTGACGCCCAGCTGGCTGATCCGCGTCAGCAGTTCGGCCACGTCGCCGGCGTCCGGCGTCGTCAGGCCGGGAGGCGTGAGCTGGTCATGCGTTCCGTCCGGCCGCGAGACGGTGAGGCCCAGGGTCCCCATGCTGGCCGAGACGTGGCCGGCGCCGGCGAACATCTGGCGGCAGAAGTTGGCGACCGACGTCTTGCCGTTGGTGCCCGTCACCGCGACGCAGGTCTGCGGCTGCCGGCCCCAGAAGTTGGCGGCGGCCAGGGCGTAACCGCGGCGCGGGTCCCGGCAGACCACGGTGGGTACGGAAAGGTTCAGGTCCTGGTCGGCGATCACCGCCGCCGCGCCCGCCTCGACAGCCTTCTGGGCGAACGACGCCCCGTCCGCCCGCGAGCCCGGCAAGGCGGCGAACAGGAAGCCGGGCTTCACCTTGCGGCTGTCGGCCGTGACGCCGGTGATCTCGGGATCGGTCCCGAGGTCGCGCTTCACGAGGCGGGTCAGGCGCACGCTCATCGCCCCTCGCCCATGGCTTCGACGTCGCCCATGTCCACCGGGATGGCCTGGGCCAGTTCCGGCCGGCGCTTGACGCCCAGGAACGGCGCGATGCGCTCGATCACCCGGCCCGCGGCCGGCGCCGCGACCCAGCCGCCGGTGGCGTAGCCGGCCGAAGCGGCGGTGCCCTTGGGCTCATCCAGCAGGATCAGAACGAAGTAGCGCTTGGTGTCGATGCCGCCATAGGTCGGGAACACCGCCGCGAACGACGAGACCTGCTTCTGGTGATTGTAGCCGCGGATGGCCGGGTCGTACTTCTCGCCCGTGCCGGTCTTGCCGCCCACGGCCAGGCCCGGGATGTTGGCCGACCGGCCGCTGCCTGCCGCGCCGGCCACATTGGCCCGCATGATCGACAGCATCTGCAGCGACGTGCGCTCGCTCATCACCCGGGGACCGTCGACCTTCGCGCCCGGTTCCAGCTTGCGGACGGTCAGCGGCAGAAGCTTGCCGCCGTTCAGCACCGCCCCATAGGCACGCGCCAGGGCCAGAGGGCTGACGTTGATGCCGTGGCCGAACGAAGTCGAGGCGACGGCGTCGTCGTTCCACACCTTGGGCGTCAGCGGCCGGGCGCTCTCGATCAGCTCCACCTTGGCCGGCGTGGTCAGGCCCAGGCCGTCGAAGTAGCGCCCCATGCGCTGAGGGCCGATCGCGACGCCCAGCTTGGCGGTGCCGATGTTCGAGCTGTGCTGGAACACCTCGACCAGGGTCAGGATCTTCCGGGCCGCGTGATAGTCGTGGATGGTGCGATAGCCGAGCTTGTAGGGCTCGCGCGCGTCGAAGGTGCTCTCGGGCGTGGCGACGCCCGCGTCGAGGCCGATGGCGACCGTGAACCCTTTGAACGTCGAGCCCATCTCGAACACCGAGGCCGCGGCGCGGTTGGTCTGGGCGTAGACGCCCGCCTTGCCGGGCTTGTTCGGATCATAGACCGGCCAGCTCGCCAGCCCCAGGATTTCCCCGGTGTGGATGTCGGTGACGAGGCCGACGGCGCCCACCGGCTTGAACTCGGCGACGGCCTTCCAGAGCTCGTCCTCCAGCGCGCCCTGGACCCTCAGGTCGATCGACAGGGGCGCGGCGGCGCCGCTGCGCGCCAGGCCCCGGACCTCGTCGTTGAACGCCGCCTCGGCGCCGGCCACGCCCTCGCCGCCCGCGTCGGCGAAGCCGATCACATGCGCCGCCGTCGGGCCCAGCGGATAGACCCGGCGCTGCTCGGGCTCGAAGGTCACGCCCGGCAGCCCCAGCTCATGCACGCGGTTGCGCTCGGCCGGGGTAAGGGCGCCCAGGACGAAGATCCGGCGGTTGCCGCGCAGGGCGCGCTCCAGCCGCGCCGGCTCCAGATCCGGCAGCGCCGCCAGCAGGGCCCGGCGCGTCTCGGCCGTGTCCCAGATCTCGCGCGGGTCGATGTAAAGGCCGTAGTGCAGCAGGTCGGCGGCCAGCAGCTGGCCGTTGCGGTCGACGAGGTCGGCGCGGGACGCCCCCAGCGGCGCGCCGCCCGGCCCGCCACGGGCGTCCGCGAACAGCGCCGCGCGCGTCGCGCCGATGGCCAGGGTCATGAACCCCAGGCTGAACAGCGCCAGCACGAAGAAGATCCGCAGGCGGGTGTCGTCCTCGGCCTTGCCCGACGCCCGCGCTCGCTCGAAGGCGTGCTCCAGCCCCCACATCCGCTCGATCAGCCAGCGCGGCAGCCCCATGCGGGCGAAGGCGTGCTGCCCCAGGCTCATGGCTCCGCCTCGGCCTTGGGCGCCGGCTCGGCCTGTGCGACGCGCACCGGATTGGCGATGGCCGGCGGCGGCGGGGGAACGCCCGGCGTGTGGGCCGAGCCGCTCACCATGGCGGCGACCGCCGACGGGGCCTTGTACTTCGGCGGCGGGCCGGCGCGGGCCAGATCGACGATCTGGTCCACCGTCGCCTCGCGCTGGACGTAGACGGGCTCCATCTTCAGGTAGGTGACCGCCAGCCGCTCGATCCGGCCGGGCTGTTCCAGGTGCGCCACCTCGGCCTGCAGCAGTCGGATGCGCGCCTTCTCGGCCGAGATCTGCCGCTCCACCTTGGCGATCTCGGCGCGCTCACGACCGGCCATGGTCTTGGCGAGGTAGACCCCCAGGATGAGGGCCACCAGGACGCCGACGCCGATCAGGTCCAACAGGCGGAAACCCCGCACCTTGCGGGTGAACACGCTCATGCCGCCGCCCTCCAGACCGGCGCATCGGTGCGCACGGCCGCCCTCAGCTTCGCCGAGCGGGCGCGGGGGTTGGCCCGGATCTCCGTCTCGGACGGGCCCTGGGCGCCGTTGAAGAGAAGACGGAAGCTCGGCGCGGCCCCCTGCTCGACCGGCGGCGCGTGGCGCGATCCCGCCGGAGTCCGACCCGCCCGCACGCTGAGGAAGTTTTTGACGATTCTGTCTTCGAGCGAATGGAACGTGACGACGCAGAGGCGCCCGCCGGCCTTCAGGACCCGCTCGGCCGCCTCGAGGCCGGCCTCCAGTTCGCCGAGCTCGTCGTTCACGGCGATCCGCAGGCCCTGGAAGGTCCGGGTGGCGGGATGGATCTTGGCCCCGCGGCGACCGCCCAGCGCCTGCTCGACGAACTCAGCCAGCTCCAGCGTGCGGCTGAACGGCTGCTCGGCGCGGCGCTTGACGATGGCCCGGGCGATGCGGCGGCTCTCCCGCTCCTCGCCGTAGACGAAGAGGATGCGCGCCAGCTCGTCCTGCTCGGCGGTGTTGACGAGATCGGCCGCGGTTGGCCCCTCATCGCCCATCCGCATGTCCAGCGGCCCGTCCTGCATGAACGAGAAGCCGCGCTCGGCCTGATCGATCTGCATGGAGGAGACGCCGAGGTCGAGGGCCACGCCGTCGGCGTGACCCTCGCCCAGCACTGCGTCCATTTCCGAGAATCGCGCTTCCACAAGGCGGAAGCGGTCTTCCGGAAATCCCGCAGCGAAGCGACGCACCGTAGGGTCGCGGTCAAACGCCACGACCTTCGCGCCCGTCGCCAGGATCGCGCGGGAGTAGCCCCCCGCGCCGAAGGTGCCGTCGATGACGATATCGCCCGGCCCGCAGGCCAGGTTCTCGATCACTTCATCGAGCAGCACCGAAACATGAGGCTGATTCGAGGCCGCGTTCACGCCGCGCCTCCCAGCCGGGCCGCGCGCTGTTGCGCGCGAAGTTGCGCCAGGCCCTGGCGGGCGGCGTCGCGTTGGGCCGCGCGATAGGCGTTGAACGCGCCGCGCTCCCAGATCTGGAACCGGTCGCCCAGCCCCACGACCGTCACCCAGTCGCTCAGGCCGAACATCTCGCAGAGGGTTTCCGGAAGGGTGATGCGGCCGGCGGTGTCGAACGACAGCTTGGCCATGCCGCCCAGGATCGAGGTCTCCAGCGCCGTCCGCAGCGGATCGCCGAAGTCCAGCTCCTCGATCACGCCGTTGTAGCGGTCGAACAGCGCCTTGCCGCCGCCTTCCAGGCAGTCGGCCTCGATCGAGGGGAAGCAGAAGACGCCATCAAAGGGGCCCGAGACCGCCGCACGGAACTCCTGCGGCACGACGATGCGCCGCTTCGAGTCCAGCTGCTTCTCGAAGGTCGAGAGAAACATCTCGCCCCAGGCCCTCCCTCCGCCAGATCCCCGAGCCCGCGCCCGACCCACCGCTCGAACTGGCGAATTGTGATTGGGTTAACATGGGACCAAATGGGTTTCAATGACACTGAATGGGCTCATCTCGGGAATTCAGGGACCTCCGCGCCCCTTATGGTTAACAACTGGCGGTTATTCACAGAACATACAGAGAACCGGTTAATCAGACAGTGTTTACCCGCGTCAGCGCGCCGCACTGCTTGGCGAAGATGGGGGAGAGTTCAGGAGGGGAGATCAGACGGCCTGTAAGCCGGGTTCTGTGCCGCCCCCTCGCGGGGACGCGGCGGTCATTCCTCTGGACCGACCCTCGCGGGCCGGTTCTCGCGACCTACCCGGATCCCTCGGGCCGGCGACGGCCCTACCCTCCCCGCCGAGGCGAAGGGGCGCGGGATCCCTATTCGGTCTTGCTCCTGGCGGGGCTTGCCATGCGACCTCTGTTACCAGCGGCCCGGTGCGCTCTTACCGCACCCTTTCACCCTTACCCTCCTTCGCTTCCAGCTTCGGAGGGCGAAGCCCTGCGTAGCCTTGGCGGAGCAGGGCGGTCTGCTCTCTGTGGCGCTATCCCTGGGGTCGCCCCCGGCGGGCGTTACCCGCCGCCATGTCGTCGTGGAGCCCGGACTTTCCTCGAGCTTTCGCCCGCGACCGCCCGGCCGTCTGATCCGGGCGGATAAGTGAGTGCTGGCCAGTCCCAGGTCAAGCCACGGATCGCCCCGCCTGACGGGGGGCGTCCGGGCCTGCATAGGGTCAGGCGACGGCGTGGGAGCGACGCCGGAGCATCGCGCCGGCCGTGCCGAAGCCGAGGATCATCAGCGCCCAGGTCGAAGGCTCGGGCACCACGCCTCCGGTGCGGAAGGCGACCTCGCCGATGGCGCAGGCGTTGAAGCCGTTGTCAGGGGCCTGCGGGCACCCGTCCATCGCCAGCGTCAGATAACGCGTCGAGATGGTCTGGCCGAAGGTGAAGACCTGCGGGCCATAGTTCGAGTTGATCGGATTGTCCGCCGGGCTCCCGAACAGGAAGTTCGGATTCCCGTCGGCCGACATCGCGAACCGGGTGA
The DNA here is from genome assembly GCA_046725615.1 of Pseudomonadota bacterium. Lineage (GTDB taxonomy): Bacteria > Pseudomonadota > Alphaproteobacteria > Caulobacterales > Caulobacteraceae > Phenylobacterium. Next base: position 8,901 of record JBKOYY010000118.1, on the reverse strand, counting down.
AGCCGGAGGCGTCCTCATGCCACAGCGCGAAGGCGTCGATGCTGACCACCGACCCGAAGTCATACGTGACCTGCGCGCTGGTCGTACCTTGGTTGCTGAACCATTCGTTGCCGGAGAAGACGAAGTCGTGTTGCGGATTGCCGGCAATATAGGTGTCGAAGTCGGTCACCCCCGGCGTGTAGCCGGTCAGGAGCCCAGACTGGTCGAACGTCTGGGACAGCAGGCCGAAGCCGGGCCCGCCAGAGTCGATGACCCCGGAAATCGGCGCGATGATCGCCCCCGCGTTCGCAGCGGTGGCCGTACCCAGCGCCAAGGCGGCGCAAAGCGCTAAACGTGAAAGCTTCATGGAGCACCCCTTCAGATTGGTCTGAACAGCAGCGCCCACCCCCATCATTAACCGAACCATTCAACACCCGGCGGCCGCTCGGACAACAGCGTTCGCCTAATTGGGGAATCGTCGTTATTCCATCAGCAATGACTGCGATAGGTCCGTCGGCTTTCAGCCGGCGAGTCTCAGCAGTGCGATCAGCCGGGCCCGCGTCTCGCCATCGGCAAGGCCATCGACCCGCTCGGGCCGCCAGTGCCTCTGGAAGGCCCGCACCACCGCCGTGGTGTCGCCGTCGAACCGGCCCGACGGCGGCAGGTCGTAGCCGAGGCGCGTGAACCCGGCCTGCAGCGCAAAGACGGCTGCCCCCTCTTCGCCTTCCCCGATCGGCTCGCCCGGCGCGGAGGGCGCCTCGGCCCACAGCCCGTGGCCCGCCTCGGCCAGGCGCTTCCAGGGGAACAGTTCGCCCGGGTCCTCCTTACGCGACGGCGCGACGTCGGAGTGACCGACGATGTCGCGGTCCTCGATTTCCCACCGGGTGCGGATGTCTCCCACAAGGGCGATCACCGCCGCCACCTGGGCCTCGGGAAAGGCGCGGTAGCCGAACTCGTGCCCCGGATTGACGATCTCGATACCGATGGACTCTCCGTTCACGTTCCGCCGGCCGCGCCAGTAAGAGACTCCGGCGTGCCAGGCCCGCCGTTCCTCGGCCACCAACTGGAAAACGCGCCCATCCTCCTCGACCACATAGTGCGCGCTGACCTTCGCCTCGGGGTCGCGCAGCCGCGCGATCGCCTCCTCGCCTGTCCGCATCCCGGTGTAGTGCAGCACCAGGATACTGGGCGGGACCGTCCGCGGGTCGAAGTTCGGCGACGGCGCGTCGATGAAGGTCATTGGTCGCGGTTCCGGATGGCCAGCAGCATCGGCATTACCTGGTTGCCGCGCAGCACGATGATGAGCACGCCCGTGAGCGCCACGGCGCTGCCGATGATCATCCGCGGCCCGAACGGGTCGCCCATCACCGCCACGCCGAGGGCGATCGTGGCCAGGGGCGTCATGAGGGTCAATGCCGAGATCAGGTTCGCCTCGTACCGCTGGATCAGCCAGTAGTAGACCGTGTGCGCCACCAGGCTGACGACGAGCGCCGAGAACACCACCGCGCCCAGAAAGGGCCAGCCGGCCGCCACTGCCTGCTGCGCCGCGCCAGGCTCGAACCAGAACGACAGCGCCGCCAGCGGCCAGACCGAAGTCCAGCCCACCCAGGCCTGGTAGGTCAACGGCTTCACCCCCTCCATCTGCTTCATCAGCACCGCGCCCAGAGAGCCCATGAACGCCGCCGCCGCCACGAACAGCAGGCCGGTGGAGATCGAGAATCCGTGGGGGTCCCACATGACGGTCATGGCCCCGGCGAAGGTCAGGGCGATGCCCAGGCCGCGCCGCCATCGGATGCGCTCGCCCAGCAGCAGGACCGACAGCAGTGTCGTCATCGGCATGCCCAGCTGCAGCACCACCGCCGCCGACGACGCCGTCGACATCTTCAGGCCCACGAACATCAGGGCGAAGTTCCCGCCGCCCATCAGCAGCGCCACGGCCACCAGCCGCCACAGCGGCTTGGGCGCAGGCCAGAGGAACGGGAAGGTGCAGGCTGCGACGATCACGAAGCGCGAGGCCGCATAGAACAGCGGCGGCACGTCGAGCCCGCTCACCACATACTTCGACAGCACGTTGTTGACGGCCCAGACCAGGCACATCGCCAGCAACATCGCGAAGTCACGGAAGGACATGAACACCGGTTAGTTGGGGCCGGCGTCCGGGACAAGCGCGGACGGCGAGAAAGCTAGCGCCGCCGCCTGACGAACCTCAGAGCCGTGTGGGTCGCGGAAAAGCCCACCACCTTGTTATCGACGAGGCCGCACGCCTTGGCGGCCGCCATGACCTCGACATCCTTCACCGTCGCCGCCTTGCCCTTGCGCGAGACCACCCACAGGGCGCCCTTCTCCGCCAGAGCCGGAACGAGATCGCCGATCCGCGCGAGCTCGGCGGCGTCGTCGGCCGCGTAGAACAGGATGTCCAGGTCGCGGATGTCGCCTACGGGCCCGGCGTCCCGGGCCGACAACTCGCCAGGCAGCGCCGCGTCGTCCACGCCCAGGAGCGCGACACGCATGCCCGGCTTCACACCGATCTTGTCCAGCCGGCCCTTGGGATTGGCGATGGCCTCGGCCCAGCGCGCCGCCTGGACCTCCCCGAGCCTGAAGCGTGCGCCGTCCGCCAGCACCAGATCGCCGCCCTCGGCACGGACGCCCTTCAGCGCCTCGCCCGACCAGGCCCGCCGCGCGGCCCCGCGGAAGACCAGCTTCGGGGCTTCCCACTGCAACCGCCCCTCATCGCCGCCATCGGCGAAGACGCCGGTCGTGTGAATCTCCTTGCCCATCGCAAAGCTGTGGCCCAGCCGGTTCTTTCGGACAACCCGACGGACCGCATGAGCGCGATCATCTTCATCACCCACCCCGAGGTTGTCATCGACCCGGCGGTCCCCGTGCCACGCTGGCCACTGTCCGCCATCGGGCGGGCCCGCATGGAGGCCTTCGCACACGTCTTGGCCGGGCGCCCGGTCGCGGCCGTGTGGTCCAGCGACGAGCAGAAGGCGCTCGACGGCGCCGTGATCCTGGCCGCGCGGCTGGACGCGCCGCATCATGTTGACGAGGGCCTGGGCGAGAACGACCGCAGCGCCACCGGCTATATCGCCCCGCCCGAATTCTGGGAGGTGGTGGACCAGTTCTTCGCGAACCCCGACGCGAGCGTCCGCGGCTGGGAAACCGCCCGTCACGCCCAGGACCGCATCGTCTCGGCCATGGGCGGCGTCGACGCCGCGAGCCCCGAGGGCGTGGTGCTTGTCGTCTCACATGGTGGTGTCGGCGCCCTGCTCACCGCGCACCTGCAGAGCGTGACGATCGGAAACGAGGACCGTCCCGGCCACGCCGGTGGCGGCTGCTACCTGGTCCTGGAGCGCGGGCCCGTGGCGCTGCGCCGGAGCTGGCGGGCGATGGAGGAGCCGGCGGCGGCCCTGGCCGCCTGGCGCTGAGGCCCGCAACGAAAACGGCCGCCGACATTCCTGCCGGCGGCCGCAAAACTCAGCGCTGTGGGACGGCCTAGGCCGCCTTGCCCAGCGACAGGAATTCGTAGCGGGCCAGGTGGTGATCCACCGAGCCGAACGCGCTCTCGATCATGGTCGCGCGCTTGAAGTAGTGGCCGATGGCCATCTCGTCGGTCATGCCCATGCCGCCATGCAGCTGGATGGCGTTCTGGCCGACGAACTTGCAGGCCTTGCCGATCTGCACCTTCGCGGCCGAGGCGGCCTTGGCGCGCTCGGCGTCGTCCGAGCTCTTGATCGTGGCCATGTAGGTCATCGAGATCGACTGCTCGAGGTTGATGAACATGTCGACCATGCGGTGCTGAAGCACCTGGAACGAGCTGATCGGCACGCCGAACTGCTTGCGCTGCTTGGTGTATTCCACCGTGCCTTCCTGCAGCTTGCGCAGGACGCCGCAGGCCTCGGCGCAGGTGGCGACGATCGCCTCGTCCACCACCTTCTCGACCAGCGGCAGGCCGCCGTCGGCCGGGCCGACCAGGGCGTCGGCGCCCAGGGACACGTTCTCGAAGTAGACTTCCGAGGCGCGGTTGCCGTCGACGGTGGGGTAGTCGCGGGTCGTGACGCCCTTGGCGCCCTTCTCCACGATGAACACCGAGACGCCATTGGCGTCGCGCGGGCCGCCCGAGGTGCGGGCGGTGACGATCAGGTGGGTGGCGAACGGCGCGCCGATCACCACGGCCTTGTGGCCGTTCAGGACCCAGCCGGCGCCGTCCTTCTTGGCCGTCGTCTCGAGGGCGGCCAGGTTGTAGCGGCCCTTGGGCTCGGCGTAGGCGAAGGCGAAGATGTTCTGGCCGCCGATGATGCCGCCGATCAGGTCTGCCGCGCCGGCATGACCCGAGTGCTTCAGGAAGCCGCCGCCGATCACCACCGTGCCCAGGTACGGCTCGACGACCAGCGCCTTACCGAACTCTTCCATCACGATCATGTTCTCGATGGCGCCGCCACCCAGGCCGCCCAGATCTTCCGAGAACGGCGCGCCCAGGATGCCCAGCTCCTCGGCGAAGGCCTTCCACACGTCCGGACGCCAGCCCGGCTCCTTGGTCACCACGGCCCGGCGCTTGTCGAAGTCGTAGTGGTCCGCCAGGTAGGCCGCGACCGTGTCACGGAGCATCGACTGTTCTTCGGTGAAGCTGAAATCCATCCTCGGCGGCTCCGCTATGTTCGCCGCCTCTCGGGCGGCGTTGTCTCAAACGCTTGTTTGTCGCCCCGACCGATACCCCGGCCGGGGCGTGCTGTCAGCTAGGCTTTCAGGCGATCAGAGGCCCAGCACCATCTTCGAGATGATGTTGCGCTGGATCTCATTCGAACCGCCGTAGATCGAGGTCTTGCGGCCGTTGAACATCTCGCCCGCCGAGCCGTCGGCGTAGTCGGGGCCGACGGTCTCGTTCGAGGCGGCCATGTCGCGCAGGAACGGGGCGCCGTAGTGGCCCACCGCCTCCAGCGCCAGCTCCTGCAGGCGCTGCTGGATCTCGGTGCCCTTGATCTTGAGGATCGAGCTTTCCGGGCCAGGGCCCTTGCCGCTCGACTCGCCGGCCAGGGTGCGCAGCTCGGTGAACTCCAGCGCCGTCAGGTCGATCTCCAGCTCGGCGACCTTGCGACGGAAGAAGGCGTCGGCCAGCAGGGCCGAGCCGGTGTCCGAGCGCTCGGTGTTGGCGATGCTGCGCAGCTTTTCCAGGTTGCGCTTGGAGCGGGCGACGCCCGCGATGCCGGTGCGCTCGTGGGCGAGCAGCGCCTTGGCGCAGGTCCAGCCCTGGTTTTCGTGGAAGATGCGGTTCTCGACCGGCACCTTCACATTGTCGAGGAAGACATCGTTGACCTCGTGGCCGCCTTCCAGGGTGATGATCGGGCGCACGGTGATGCCCGGCGTCTTCATGTCGATCAGCAGGAACGAGATGCCCGACTGCGGCTTGGCGTCAGGGTCGGTGCGGACGAGGAAGAAGCCCCAGTCGGCGTACTGGCCGAGGGTCGTCCAGGTCTTCTGGCCATTGACGATGTAGTATTCCTTGCCGTCGTCGCCCTTTACGCGCTCGGCGCGGGTCTTCAGGCTGGCGAGGTCGGAGCCGGCGCCCGGCTCCGAGTAGCCCTGGCACCACCAGACGTCGCCGTTGTAGATTCCCGGCAGGAACTTCTTCTTCTGCTCGTCGGTGCCGAACGTGTAGAGCACCGGCGCCAGCATCGACAGGCCGAACGGCAGGGTCGGCAGGCAGTCGGCCTTCGCGGTCTCTTCCGACCAGATGTACTTCTGGGTGGGGGTCCAGCCCGTGCCGCCCAGCTCCTTCGGCCAGCCCGGCGCCACCCAGCCCTTCTTCGCCAGCACCTTGTGCCACAGGAGGTACTCGGTCTTGGTCAGCGGGCGGCCCTCGTCCTGCGCCTTGCGCAGCTCGGCCGGATAGTTGTCGCGGATGAAGGCCCGGACCTCTTCGCGGAAGGCGTTTTCTTCGGGGGTGAAGTCGAGGTTCATGGCCAGGCTCCCTTGCGCGCGGCTTACGCCGTATCGGATTGCGCCGACCCTATACGCAAGGGGATGCCGGGAGAAAAGATGACGCTAACGTCAACGTAAGCGGATGCGTCAGCGCGGCAGCTGGAAACGGAGCGGGATCTTCACGACGCCGCCCTCGACACTCTGGCCGCTCCGGCTCTTCGGCTTCATTGTTAGGAGCACCGACATCCGGATCGCCGCCTCCCCGAATCCCCAGCCGGCAGGCGTCTCCTCCAGCACGGCGCAGTCGTGCAGCGCCCCTTCCGCATCGACCACACAGGAGATGGTTGCGGAGCCCTCGATCCCCCGCCGCTGGGCGGCCTCCGGGTAGAACCGCAGCGGGCTGTCGACGTTCTTCGGCTTGCGCCAGTCGGGATCGGTGATTTCCCGCGGCGGGATTGAGATCGGGTGGCCGGGAGGGCTCCCTTCGCTAAGGTTAGTCGACGCGCCCACCTGCGCCAACGCCGCCAGCAGCAACGTGATCATGGCGTCCTCCTCCGGCCGCAGCGCCGCCCGCTAGTCCTCAGGCGCCGTGGCCTTCTTCGCGAACGCGAGGCATTCCTTGAGACTCGAGCCCCGCGCTGGATTGCCGGAGATCGCGCTCATGCGAGCAGATCGAAGCGAATTCTCAAAGGCGTCCGGCTTGCTCCTCGACGCGGCTTGGTGAAATGCGACCTGGGCGGCGAAGAAGCCGTACGCCGCAAGCGCCGCCTCGTCCGGCGGGTCCTTGTCGGCGGCCGCCGCGGTCTGGCCGTAGCAGGCCAAAAGGGCGCTTACGGGATCGATGCGACTGTCAATGGAGAAGCGGAGCGGAATCCGAACCGAGCCGCCCGCAACCGACTGTCCGTTAGGAGTCTGCGGCGACATCTTGAACAGCGGCGCCATCTTGAGCGCGGCCTCGCCAAACCCTTCGCCCGGCGGCGTCTCCTCGTAGACGGAGCAATCGATAAGCAGGCCTTCGGCATTGACCCCGCACGAGATCACCGCCCGCCCCGGCAGGCCCTTGCGCATCGCCTCTCTTGGGTAGAAGCGACGGAGATCCTGCGCGTCGGGCCGCCTGGTCCATTCCGGGTTGGACACCACAGCCGCCGCCGGCGTCTCCGGCGCAGGGGCCGCGGCAGCGGCCGCCTGCAACATGGCGGCCAGCAACACAGTCAACATTGGATTCCCCCCGAGATACCGCGAGGCAAACCCTAAGGCTGAATCTCAGCGCTCCTCAATCCCCGGTCGTCACGAGCTGGAACATGATCGGGATGCGGATCTTGCGGCCGGCGACGTCCGAGCCGTCGGGGGCCTTGGCGGCCATCTTGAACAGCGGCGCCAGCTCCAGCGCCGCGAGGCCGAACTCCAGGCCGACCGGGTCCTCGATCTCGACCTGGCACCCCTCCAGCGAGCCTTCGCTGGCCACCTTGCAGTCCAGCAGCACCGCGCCGCTCTTGCCGGCGGCCACGGCCGTCGGCGGATAGACGTTGGCGATGTCCTGGCCGGTGGGCGTGGCGACCCATTCCACCTGCGTCAGCGCGGGCGACGGCGCCGCCTGGATCGTCGAGGCGGAGGAGACGACGGCCGCGGCCATGGCGATCAGGTGGAGCATTTCGGTTCCCTACGCTTTGGTTATGAAACCGTTAAAGCAAGAGCGGCGCCAGGGCCAATGCCGCCTTGCCTTCGCCGCACAACCTCTTCAAACCGCCGCCCACATGCCTCGCATCGTGACCTACAACGTGCATCGCTGCGTCGGGAACGACCGACGGCTGGACGTGGCGCGCATCGCCGACGTGCTGGCAGCGCTGAACCCCGACATCGTGGCGCTACAGGAGCTCGACGTCGGCCGCCGGCGGACGAACAACGTCGACCAGGCGCACGAGATCGCCGAGCGGCTGGAGATGGTGTGCCATTTCCATCCAGCCTTCGTGGTCGAGGAGGAGCGCTATGGCGACGCCATCCTCACCTCGCTGCCCGAGCGGCTGGTGAAGTCGGGGCCCCTGCCCGGCTATCCGCGGATGCCGGCGCTGGAGCCGCGCGGGGCGGTGTGGATCGAGGTGGAGGTGGGCGGCCGCCCGCTGCAGGTCATCAACACCCATCTGGGCCTCGTGCCCCGCGAGCAGCAGATCCAGGCCGCGCACCTGGCCGGCCCCGCCTGGCTGGAGCACAAGGACTGCCAGTGGCCGGCGATCCTGACCGGCGATTTCAACGCCACGGCCAGCTCGGTCGTCTACCGCACCCTGACCCAGCGCCTGCAGCCCGCCCGGCGCATCGCCCGGCGCAAGCAGCCCAACGCCACCTTCCCCTCGCCGTTGCCCGTGCTGCGGATCGACCACCACTTCGTCAGCCCCGGCATCGAGGTGGAAGACATCTTCGCCCCCTATGATCCCCTCGCCCGGGTGGCCTCTGACCACCTGCCGCTGGTGATGGACTTCGAGCTCGGCTGACCCTCAGGTCCGCGCCCGCGGATCGCTGCGCTCGTCACACAGGGCCCGCGCCTGGTCGTACAGCCGCTGACGACGGCGGACCGGAAGCCAGGAGTCGGCCACGTCGGCCGGATCGCCCAGGTGGTAGGTCGCGATGAAATCGCCGACGGGCGAGCGGGGGCGCGGGTCGATCTCCGCCAGCCGGCCCTCGCGGTTCAGCGCGTCGATCGCCGGCACGAGCCCGCCATGCTCGGCCCGCGCCTTGGCCACCGCGTCCCCGGTGAAGCCCAGGAAGTGGCCCACCAGCCGGTCGCGAAGCGCCGATACCGCCAGCCGCGCCTCGTCGTCCCCGGCCTCCACGCCCAGCTCGATCTCGGTGTCGAACCCGAAGGAGCGGTTGTTGAGGTTGGCCGACCCCACGCGCACGACACGGTCGTCGAAGACGCTGGTCTTGGAATGGACGATGATCTTCGTACCGCCGGTGGTCAGCGGATAGAACGCCCTGAACCGTCCGAACACGTCCGCCGCCCGCAGGCGC
>JBKOYY010000018.1:0-44335 GCA_046725615.1 Pseudomonadota bacterium | reverse complement strand
CCACGACAATTAAGCCGCGACCATATTCATGGTGTCTTCAAGAGACCGCAGTCACAGTCAGCGTCGAGATAGTCTGGTTAGGACTATCGCAAGGACGCCGCCGCCTGCGTTTCTCTTTCCAATTCAACAATGTCAAAGACCATTGCCCGGAAAACCGGACCCAACGCTTACTCAGCGAAGTCATGTTTTGGTGGTGCTTGCACGAGGCAGAGCACCGTGGCGGAAACCGCCCGCCGCGACACCAGCACATGAACGCTGGACACCGCAGGAAGCCGTCTCAGACCGTTCGTTTGGACCGAACCGCGGAGACCGCTCTCGTCGGCTGCGGCGAGGTGTGAACCCCGTTGCGTCCGGCGAGGCGCGGTTTCTATGAGAGGCTGCGGCAGGCGTCAAGCGGGTTCCGAAGAAAAAAGAAAAGAACGCCATTCGGTCGCACGCCCAGGCGCCGACAGCGATTGTAGGGGCGCCCACTGGCCTCCCGCGCTCGCGCCTATGTTCCCTTGAGCAACCGCGTTGTCGCCGGGTCGGGCTCGCCGCCGTAGTAGAGGTCCAGGGCCTGCGTGAACGCGTGCTCCGCCGGCGCCGCCGCTGCGAACAAGGTGAGGCACGAACGGAACTTCATGTCGTCCGGGCTGCCCAGCACCTCATGGGCGGTCACGCCCGCGAGACCGTTCAGGGCCGCCACGCAGGCCAGCAGCCGCGGGCCGAGAATCGGATGAGCCAAGTAGGCGCGGGCCTCGTCGAGGGAAGCGAGGGCGTAGCGCTGGGCCATGGCGCTGGATCCCAGGCCGGCGAGCTGGGGCAGCACGAACCACATCCAGTGGGTGCGCTTACGCCCCGCGCGCAGCTCGGCCAGGGCGTGAGCGTAGGCGTCGCCCTGGTCCTGGGCCTCGACAAACCGTTGGAGGTTGTAGGGGTCGTGCATCGCGCAAGGATGCCACAGCGGGCGGCCGACTCCATCCAGGGGTGACAATCGCCACGGGGTCGTCTTTGCTGCGCCGCCCGGTGATTTCCGGGCCAAGAGCAAACCGATATTTCGAAGGGACGGATTACCTCATGCCGCCACGCATACTGCCGGAGCCGACGCCGGAGACACGCCACTTCTGGGACGGGTGCAAGGACGGCGAACTGCGCCTCCAGCGCTGCGTCGCCTGCACCGAGAGCTATTTCCCGCCGCGGCCGTTCTGCCCCAAGTGCGGGAACCGCGAGGTCGAGGTCTATAAGGCCAGCGGCCGGGGCGTGCTGTGGAGCTACGTCATCAACCACCGCCCGCGTCCCGACATGGGGACCGAGCCCTACGCCATCGCCGTGGTGAAGCTGGACGAGGGTCCGACCATGATGACCAACATCGTGGACTGCCCGCAGACGCCCGAGGCGCTGCAGCTCGACATGCCGCTGACGGTGTCGTTCGCCAAGCAGACCGACGACATCACCCTGCCCCTGTTCGCGCCGGTCAAGGGGTGAGCCACATGAAGCCGAAATCCGTCGCGGTCGTCGGGGCCGCCGAAACCACCCGCATGGGCAAGATCCCGGACCAGTCCGTGATCGCCCTCCACGCCGACGCCGCACTCAACGCCATGGCCGACGCGGGCCTGAAGCCGTCGGACATCGATGGCGTCGCCACCGCCGGGATCAGCCCGGTGGAGCTGGCCCACTACCTGGGCATCAAGCCCACCTACGCCGACGGCACGTCGGTGGGCGGCTGCTCGTTCATGCTACACGTCCGCCACGCGGCGGCGGCGATCAACGCCGGTCTGGCGAAGACCATCCTGATCACCCACGGCGAGAGCGGCCGCAGCCGCGTGGGCGCCGGCGGCTTCGCCCGCTCGCCCTCGAGCCTGATGGGCCAGTTCGAGCTGCCCTACGGCGTCACGACCCCGCCGACCATGTTCACCGTGCCGGTGCTTCGCTACCTCAAGACCTATGGCCTCACGGAAGAGGACCTGGCCTGGGTCGCGGTGATCCAGCGCGAGTGGGCGGCGAAGAACCCGCGCGCCAGTATGAAGGACCCGATCACCGTCGACGACGTGCTGAACTCGCCGATGATCGCCTGGCCGTTCCGCCTCCTCATGTGCTGCCTGGTCACCGATGGCGGCGGCGCCCTGATCCTGACCTCGGCCGACCGGGCGAAGGACTTCCCGCAGAAGCCGGTCTATGTGCTCGGCACAGGCGAGAGCGTCGAGACGCCGATGGTCTCGCAGATGTACGACTTCACGTCGTCGACCGCGTTCAAGATCTCGGGGAAGAAGGCGTTCGAAACCGCCGGCATCAGCCACGCCGACGTGGACCACCTGATGATCTATGACGCCTTCGCCCACCTGCCGCTCTACGGCCTGGAGGACCTCGGCTTCTGCAAGCCGGGCGAGGCCGCGGCCTTCATCCGCGAGCGGAACACGGCCATCGGGGGGAAGCTCCCGCTGAACACCAACGGCGGCGGCCTCTCGTACATGCACTCTGGGATGTACGGCATGTACGCCCTGCAGGAGAGCGTTCGGCAGATGCGCGGGATCGCCCCCGCCCAGGTGCCGGACGCGAAGATCAGCGTCTGCCATGGCGTCGGCGGCATGTTCGCCGCGTCGGGCACGATCATCTTCTCGAACGAGGCGCCCTGATGCGGGCGGCGTGGCTGGCGGCGCTCGCCGCGCTGTCGGCCACGCCCACCTTCGCCGGAACCCTGACGCTGTCGGGGGTAATGACCGGGGCCGACCATCAGACCTATCGCGAGGTCCCGTTCCGCGTTCCGGCCGGGACCACCGCTGTCACCGTGGAATTCGCCTACACCGGCAAGGACGAGAAGGCGGTGATCGACCTCGGCCTGCGCGACCCGCAGCGGTTCCGGGGCTGGAGCGGTGGGAACAGGTCGCGCTTCACCCTGACCGAGACCTGGGCCACGCCCTCCTACCTGCCCGGTCCGCTGCCGGTCGGCGAATGGCGGCTGATCCTGGGCGTGCCCAACCTGCGGAAGGATGGGCGCGCGGAATACACGGCGAAGATCACCCTTGGCGACAGCCCCGTCTTCCATGGATTCGCCGAGGCGCCGCTGAAGTCCGGCCCCGCCTGGTATCGGGGCGACCTGCACCTGCACACCGGCCACTCGGACGGATCGTGCGCGGGGCGGACCGGCGCCCGCGTGCCTTGCCCGTTGTTCCGGACGCTGGAAGCGGCCGCCGGGCGTGGACTCGATTTCGTGGCGGTGACCGAGCACAACACCACCTCGCACCACCAGGCCCTGGCCGAGCTGCAGCCCTTCTTTGGCGACCTGCTTCTGATCCCCGGACGCGAGATCACCACCTTCCGGGGCCACATGAATGTGCTCGGCGTGACCGCCCCGCTGGACTTCCAGCTCGGCGCCCCCCGGCTGCCGAGCCTTGACGCGATCCTCGACCAGGTGGCGGCCGCTGGCGGGTTGGCGTCGATCAACCACCCTGGGCTGCCTTCGGGCGAGGTCTGCATGGGCTGCGGCTGGACGGCCTCGACCGGCGACACCCGGATCCAGACGGTCGAGGTGGTCAACGGGGCCATCAGCTCAGGTCCGCTCTCCGGGATCGGCTTCTGGGAGGCCCGGCTGAACGAGGGGCGGCGGATCACGGCGGTCGGCGGCTCGGACAACCACGACCCCGCCCTCGCGGGCGACCGCGCCGTCGGCGTGCCCACGACGGTTGTCCATGCCGAGAACCTCAGCCAGGACGCCATCCTGGCGGGGCTGCGGGCCGGCCACGCCTTCCTCGACGTCCAGGGCTCGCCCGACCGGCTGCTGGACATGACGGCCGAAGCCAATGGCTTCACCGCGCGGATGGGCGATTTCCTGAGCCTTCGGCCCGGCGAGGACGTGCGGCTTCGCATCCGCGTGAAGGGCGCGGCGGGCGGACGGCTGGTGTTCCGCGCCGACGCCGCGACCCAGGTGCTGGAACCACGGACGCTGACCGGGGATGACGAGACCGTGGACCTGGCGGTAGCCGGGGCGGCGGGCCGTCACTGGCTCCGGGCCATGGTCGTCGGCCCCGATGGCCGGCCTTGGCTGATCGGAAACCCGATCTACCTCGACGGGGATCAGGCGGCCGCCTCGGCCCCCTGAGTGCGCCCGGCCATCGCCTGCACGATCGCCGCGATCAGCGCATCGGCGCGGATCGGCTTGGAGAGGTGGGCGTCGGCCCCGGCCTCGTGGCTGGCCCGCACGTGCTCGTCCAGGGCATTGGCGGTCAGCATGATCACCGGCGTGCGCGGGCGTCCCTCGGCCTCTTCCCATGCCCGCAGCTGCGCCGTCGCCGACAGGCCGTCCAGTTCGGGCATCTGCATGTCCATCAGCACCACGTCGAACGACGCCGCCCGAAGGGCGTCCAGGGCCTGGACGCCGTTCTCGACGACCACCGGCTGGATACCAACGGCGCCCAGCACGAGCTGCACGACCTGCTGGTTGGTCGGATGGTCCTCGGCCAGCAGCACCCGCGCGCCCGCGATATCGACCGCCTCGTACGGATCCTCGGCCGCCTCCACCGCCTCGCCCTCCACGGCTTCCAGCGGAACCGTGACGGTGAACACCGAGCCCGCGCCCGGCGTGGACGTCACGTCCACCGCCCCGCCCATCAGCTCCACGAGGGAGCGGCTGATCGCCAGGCCCAGGCCCGTGCCGCCGAACCGCCGGCGGATGGAATCGTCGGCCTGCTCGAACCGCCGGAAGAGCCGCTGGCGGACCTCCTCGTCGAAGCCGATGCCGGTGTCGCGGACGCTGAACCGGATCTGGTCGCCCGCCACGTCCACCGACAGCCGCACCTCGCCCGCTTCGGTGAACTTCACCGCGTTGGAGAGCAGGTTCGAGAGCACCTGGGTCAGGCGCACGGTGTCCCCGGCGAAGCGCCGGTCGGCGCCCGGCGCCACGCTCCACCCGAAATCCAACCCCTTGGCCTCGGCCGACGCCCGGTGCAGCTCGGCGATCCGCCCGACCAGTGTCGTCATGTCGAAGCAGTCGCGGGTCAGCTTGATCTCGCCTGCCTCGATCTTCGAGAAGTCGAGAATGTCGGTCAGCACCCGCTCCAGCAGGCGCCCCGACGAGACGATAAGGTCGGCGAGCTCGCGGCCCCGCGTCGTGGCCTGCTCGCGCGAAAGCGTCTCGGACACGGCGATGACGCCGTTCAGCGGAGTCCGCAGCTCATGGCTCATGTTGGCCAGGAAGCGCGACTTCTCGGCGTTGGCGCGCTCGAGCTGGGCGGTGCGCTCGGCGACGCGGTCCTCCAGCGACGCCATCACCCCCTCGACCTTTTCCCGCTCGGACACCAGGGCGCGCGCAAGCACGCCGATCTCGTCCTGGCGGCCGGCTTCGGCGCCCAGGTCCGGCCGGGCGATCTCGCCCGGCCCAGCCGGTTCGCAGGAGGCCGCCAGGCGCTGCAGCGGCCAGGTGATCGTCCGGCGCGCCACGAAAATGAAGACCAGGATCTGGGCCACCGTGGCGACAGCGCCGAGCAGCAGGACCCAGGAAGCCGACCGGGCCGCGGTCTTCGCCACCGCGGCCTTGGGATAGGCCAGCATCAGGTACCAGTCGGGTCCATGCAGCCGCCCGTAGGCGATGATCTGCTGGCCGTCCGGACTATCGACCACGCCGCTCGCCCGCCCGTCGCGCGCGATTGCCGCCACCAGCGACTTCAATCCTAGTCGCTTCTCGTAGGCGGCCAGGACGCTCTCCTTCGCCTGGCCCGGCGTGCGGAAGCCAGGATAGGAGATCAGCTCGCCCTTGCCGGTCACGATCAGCCCCGTAGCGCCCGGCAGGGAGGTCTTGACCGAATTGGCGAGGAAGCCGGTGAGCTCGATCGACGAGCCGAAGGCGCCGACGTGGCGCCCGCCCACGTACACCGGCGTGAGGCAGCCCGTGGCCAGGCGCTCGCCCACTTGGTCCTGGATCAGGCGCTGCAGGCTGGTGCAGCGGGTGAGGCGGTCGGGATCGTTCGCCGGCTGGGTCAGGGAGGATATCTCCTCCTGGGAGATGTCCAGGTCGGCGGGCGCTTCGTGCCGGTAGAACATCAGTTTGTCGGGCCGCTGTGGCCCGAACATCACCAGTCGCGTCTTCGGCGGGGTGAAGAAGTAGAAGTTGTCGTAGTCCTTCTGGGCCGCCTGGCCGAAGTTGGCCACCAGCTCGAAGGCCGCAACCAGCGTCCTTTTCTCGTCACGGGTCATCTCGTCGGGGCGGGTCAGGAGCGCACCCATTCCGTAGATGTAACTGCCGTTCTTCTGCACCCCGTTGAACCAGGCGTCTGCGCTCCGGCGCGAGCCGTCCGGACGCTTCGGGAAGTATTCGTCGGCGAGCCGGTCCACTTCGGCGTCGGACAGCCGCGCCATGCGTCGCGCCAGCTCTTCGCCGGCGGCCTGGTGCAGGGCGGCCAGGTTCGAGAAGCGTCGTTCGACGTTGCTGGTGCGCTCGGTGACGTAGTCGTGGAGGTAGGCCACCTGTCGGTTCGACAGTTCGCGCTGAAACACCAGGAAACCGGCCAGCGTGGTCAGGAGGGTCAGGATCAGGGACGTCAGGCCGATGCTGACCAGGAACCTGCGCGACAGTGATTTCATGGCCCGGCCGGGATTCCCAAGTCACGGGCATTCTTGAACCTTTTTGGTTTAGACGGCGTAACCGAGCTTGGCCTTGCGCGTTGTGGCGGCCATGGACCATGCGACGGACCTCGACTGCATCATTATCGGCGCCGGTCCGGCGGGACTGACCGCCGCGATCTACCTCGCCCGGTTCCGGCGCCGCTTCAGGGTGGTCGAGACCGGAGAAAGCCGCGCCGGCTGGATTCCTCGCACCCGGAACCACCCCGGATTTCCGGACGGCGTGCGAGGCCGGACGTTGCTGGAGCGGATGCGACGACAGGCCGACGCCTATGGCGCTGAGATCGTGCGTGGCCGCGCGGAATCGCTGCGGAAGGTCCGAGACGGATTCCGGCTGGCCACCGACGCGGGCGAAATCTCCGCAGCGACGGTCATCCTCGCCACCGGCGTGCAGGACAATGCCCCGCCGATCCCCGGTCTGGACGAAGGCGTCTCCCGGGGCCTCGTGCGCATCTGCCCGATCTGCGACGGCTACGAGGTGATGGGCAAGAGCGTCGGCGTCATCGGCCGCGACGACCATGGCGCCCAGGAGGCCATCTTCCTGCGCACCTGGTCGGACCAGGTGACGTTCCTCCATGTGGGCGATGCGCCCCTGCCGCCGGCCACGGTCCGCAAGCTGAAGAGCGCCGGCGTGGAGATCGTCCGCAGCGCCATCCGGGCTGTCCGGATCGAGCGACGGCGCATCGTCGCCTTTGACCTCGGCGCCGGGGAATCCCGATCGTTCGACTCCGTCTATTCGGCTCTCGGCGTCACGCCGCGCGTCCGGCTGGCCGAGGATGCCGGCGCAAAGCTCGACAGCAGCGGGAGGCTCGTGGTCGGGGACCGCCAGGAGACCTCGGTCCCGGGCCTCTACGCCGCCGGCGACGTGGTCCGCGGCCTCAACCAGATCTCCACCGCTTGCGGGGAGGGCGCAATCGCGGCCACCGACGTGCACAATCGCCTGCGGCTGGCGCGGTCCGCCCGAAGCTGATCACATGGCCCGGGGGAGGCGGCGCCATGACGTATCGGATCGGGGTGATCGGGCTTGGGCAGCGGATCGCGCACGTGATCGCGGCCATGCGGGAGGTCGGCTGGAACCTCCGCCTCGACGCCTATGTCGACCCGGCGCCCGTCGGCGCGCCGGTCCTGGCGGCGGCGGGCGTATCCCTGGGCCGCGCCTGCGCCGATCCGGCCGAACTGTTCGCGCGCGGCCCCTACGACCTGCTGATGCTGGGCGCCCCGAACCACCTGCACCTCGAGCATCTGCTGGCGGCGATGGAGACGGGTGCGCCCATCTTCGCCGAGAAACCGATCGTGCGGACGGAGGACGAGACCGAGGTGCTGGCGCGCCGGCTCGCCGACCCGACCGCCCCACCGGTGTACGTCGGGCTGGTGATGCGCTCCCTGCCCATCGTGCGCGACGTGCTGGCGCGCGTGGACGCCGGCGACCTGGGCGAGGTGATCTCCATCGACGCCACCGAGCATCTGCCGCCCGAGCACGGCGGCTATCTGGCCCGCAACTGGCGGCGGCGTCAGGCTTGGGGCGGCTCGTACTTCCTCGACAAGGTGGTCCACGACTTCGACATCTTCGGCCGCATCGTCGGGGCCCGACCCGAGCGGGTGGCCAGCTTCGGCGGCCGGCGGATCTTCACGCCGGACCGAAAGGCCCCGCCCCGCGCCTACGAGGATGGCTCGGCCGCCTATGCCCTGCGCGAGGCCGGTTGGTCAGGCGCGCAGGACGCTTTCGCCTCGGACATGGACGTCGCCGACCATCAGGTGGCGCTGGTGGAATATGCCAACGACGTGCGCCTGTCGTTCCACGCCAACAGCCACACCTCGCTCACCGAGCGGCGCTGGTACGTGGCGGGGACCGAGGGCACGCTGATCGCCGACCTCGTGCGCAACCGCCTGATGGTCCGCAGGGCCCTGTTCCGCGGCAAGCCCGAGCGGATCGACTATGGCGAGCGCACCGCCGACGCCCACAACGGCGCCGACCAGGCCATGGCGCGGGACCTTCTGGCCGCCCTGGAGGGCGGCGCCGCCTTCCCGGTGACCCCCTACGATTCCATGGAGGCCGGGCTCACCGTGATGGCCATCGACCGCGCGATGGCCGAGCGCCAGGTGGTGGACTGCACGCCGATGTGGGCGCGGTACGACGCGGCGGCGCGAGGGCCTTTCCGTGATCGGGACGGATAGTCAGCGGTCGAACTTGGTCGACAGCACCAGCGAGGTGTTGGTCCGCTCCACCCCCTTCACGGCCCCGATCTCGTCGATGACCGCGTCCATCTCGGCGACGCCGGCGGCCTCCACCGTGGCGATCATGTCGAAGGGGCCGCTCACCGACTGCAGGCGGCGCACGCCCGGCATCCGCTTCAGCGCCGCGGTGACGGCGGCCGCCTGCTTGGGCTCCACCGTGAGCATGACGAAGGCGTGGACTCGGCCTGCCTCGTAGGTCGGCGCGACCTTCACGGCATAGCCGGCGATGATCCCCGACCGCTCTAGCTTGGCGAGGCGGCTCTGCACCGTGGTGCGCGAGAGCCCCAGGACGCGGGCCAGTTCGGCGACCGGCGCGCGGGCATTGTCGCGCAGGCGGGCCAGCAGGTGCTCGTCCAGGTCGTCCATTCGGCGTTCCGTACATTGGCGTCGGCGATCCGCCCAGATTACCTCTGCATTCCGACCAAGCGCCAGTTGAAAGCGGCGCCAGCCCCGCCGAATCTGGTCGCAACTCGGAGGAGCTTCACATGATGCGCAAGGTCGCCGTCGTCGGCGCGGGCAAGATCGGATCCACGGTTGTCGACCTGCTGGTCGGCGTGGGCGACTACGAGGTCGTGCTGATCGACCAGAGCGCGAACGCCCTGGCCCATTTCGTCGGCCGGGCTAACGTAACGACCGCCGCCATGGCCATCGACGATTCTGAGGCCCTCGCCCGCCGCCTGGCCGGCTGCTTCGCCGTCGTGAACTGCGCCCCGTTCCACCTGACCACCGCCGTGGCCCGCGCCGCCAAGGCCGCCGGCGCCCATTACCTCGACCTGACCGAGGACGTCGCCTCCAGCCGGGTGGTGCGTGAACTGGCCGCCGACTCCAAGACCGCCTTCATTCCGCAGTGCGGCCTGGCCCCCGGCTTCATCACCATCGCCGCCTGGGACCTCATCAAGCACTTCGACGAGCTGCACGACGTGCGCCTGCGCGTCGGCGCCCTGCCGCGCTACCCGTCGAACGCGCTGAACTACAACCTCACCTGGTCGACCGACGGCGTCATCAACGAGTACTGCGAGCCGTGCGAGGCCATCGTGAACGGCAAGCTGCGCGAGACGCCGGCCATGGAGGAGCGCGAGGAATTCGCCCTCGACGGCGTCACCTACGAGGCCTTCAACACCTCGGGCGGCCTGGGCACCCTGTGCCACACCCTCGACGGCCAGGTGCGGAACCTGAACTACAAGACCATCCGCTATCCGGGCCACGCGGCGATCATCAAGGCGCTGCTCAACGACCTGAACCTGCGCAACCGCCGGGACGTCCTCAAGGACATCCTGGAGAACTCCGTCCCCGCTACCATGCAGGACGTGGTCATCGTCTTCGTCACCGTTTCGGGGATGAAGGAAGGCCGGCTGATGCAGGAGACCTACGTCAACAAGGTCTACGCCCAGCCGGTGAACGGCGAGGTGAAAAGCGCGATTCAGATCACCACCGCCGGCGCCATCTGCGCGGTGCTCGACATGCTGGCCGACGGCTCGCTGCCGCAGACGGGCTTCATCCGGCAGGAAGACATTCCGCTGCCGGCCTTCCTCGCCAACCGCTTCGGGCGCTACTACGCACCGGAAGAGGCGACCTTTCGCGCCGCCGCCGAGTAAGATCCCGTCATGACCGTGCAATCCAAGATCACCTCCGCCGCGGCGGAAGCCATCGCCGTCCTCGGCCGCCTCGGCGTGGCCGAGTCCCTCTGGACCGGCGGGAACCGTCCCGTCCGCTCGCCCGTGACCGGCGAGGTCATGGCCCACGTCCATGATGCCTCGGTCGCCCAGGTGAACGCCGCGATCGAGGCGGCTCACGGCGCCTTCCTCGCCTGGCGCAACGTGCCGGCGCCCCGCCGCGGCGAGCTGGTCCGCCTGTTCGGCGAAGAGCTTCGCGCGGCCAAGGCCGATCTCGGCGCCCTCGTCACCCTCGAGGCGGGCAAGGTCACCTCCGAGGCCCTCGGCGAGGTGCAGGAGATGATCGACATCTGCGACTACGCCGTCGGCCTCTCCCGCCAGCTCTTCGGCCTGACGCTCGCCACCGAGCGTCCGGACCACCGGATGATGGAGACCTGGCACCCGCTGGGCGTCGTCGGCATCATCTCGGCCTTCAACTTCCCCGTGGCCGTGTGGTCGTGGAACTCGGCCCTGGCCTTTGTCTGCGGCGACGCCTGCGTCTGGAAACCCAGCGAGAAGACCCCGCTCACCGCCCTCGCCGTCCAGGCCCTGTTCGAGCGCGCCTGCGCGAAGTTCGGCGACGTTCCCGCCGGGCTGTCGTCGGTGGTCATCGGCGCCCGCGAGGTCGGCGAGGCCCTGGTCGACCACCCGAAGGTCCCGCTGGTCAGCGCCACTGGCTCCACCGCGATGGGCCGCGCCGTCGGCCCGCGCCTGGCGCAACGCTTCGCCCGCGCCCTGCTGGAGCTGGGCGGCAATAACGCCGCGATCATCGCCCCGAGCGCCGACCTCGACCTCGCCATCCGCGGCGTCGCCTTCGCCGCCATGGGCACCGCCGGCCAGCGCTGCACCACCCTGCGCCGCCTGTTCGTGCACGAGAGCGTCTACGACGCCTTCGTCCCGCGCCTGAAGGCCGCCTATGGCTCGGTGAAGGTCGGGGATCCGCGCGAGGCCGGCACGCTGGTCGGCCCGCTGATCGACGCCCAGGGCTTCGCGCTGATGCAGAAGGCCCTGGCCGACGCGAAGGCCGCGGGCGGCGCCGTCACCGGCGGCGAGCGGGTCGAGATGGGCGAGGCCTACTACGCCCGCCCGGCGCTCGTGGAGATCGCCAGCCAGGCCGACGTGGTGAAGCGCGAGACCTTCGCCCCGATCCTCTACGTCATGAAGTACCGCGACCTCGAAGAGGCCATCGCGCTGCAGAACGATGTACCGCAGGGCCTGTCGTCCTCGATCTTCACCAACGACATGCGCGAGGCCGAGCTGTTCATCTCCGCCCGCGGCTCGGACTGCGGCATCGCCAACGTCAACATCGGCCCCTCGGGCGCCGAGATCGGCGGGGCGTTCGGCGGCGAGAAGGAGACGGGCGGCGGCCGCGAGGCAGGCTCGGACTCCTGGAAGGCCTACATGCGCCGGGCCACCAACACCCTGAACTATGGCAAGACCCTGCCCTTGGCCCAAGGCGTGACGTTCGACGTCTAGGCCGCATCGCCCCCTCCAGCCTCGAGGCGGAGGGGGCGGCTGCTTCCCGGACCGAAAACTCAAACACCTGTTTGCACCGCGCCGTCCCGCGCGGCACAATCGGGCTTTCATCGTTCGATTTCGAAAGCCTGAGACTTTGACCATTTCCCAGACGGCGGCGAATGCGCCCGCCGATCCGCTTTCCTCGGTCGAGGCCCTGATCGAGGGGCTGGCCAGCGTCGGCTACATCGCGTCCCGACGGATCGCCACAGCGCTCTACATGGCCGTGAAGCTGGAGAAGCCGATCCTGGTCGAAGGGTCGGCCGGCGTCGGCAAGACCGAACTCGCCCTCTCCACCGCCAAGCTGCTCGGCCTGCCGCTGATCCGGATGCAGTGCTACGAGGGCCTCGACGAGTCCAAGGCGCTGTACGAGTGGAAGTACGGCAAGCAGCTCCTCTACACCCAGATCCTCAAGGACCGGATGGGCGAGGCGCTGGCCGACGCCGCCGACATGGACGAGGCCATGGTCCGCCTGCACGGCATGGGCGACCTCTTCTATTCCGAACCCTTCCTCGAGCCGCGCCCGCTGATGCGCGCTCTGAAGGAGGACGAGGGCTGCGTCCTGCTGATCGACGAGATCGACAAGTCGGACGAGGCGTTCGAAGCCTTCCTGCTGGAAGTGCTCTCGGCCTACCAGGTCTCGGTGCCCGAGCTGGGCGTGTTGAAGGCCAAGACTCCGCCGCTGGTGTTCCTGACCTCGAACAACGTCCGCGACCTGGGCGACGCCCTGAAGCGCCGCTGCCTGCATCTGCACATCCCGCTGCCCGAGGCGGCGCTGGAGGAGCGGATCGTCGCCAGCCGGGTGCCCGGCATCGAGGCGAAGCTGACGCGCGAGCTGGTGGCCTTCGTCCAGTCGCTGCGGACCATGGACCTGCGCAAGGCGCCCTCGATTTCCGAGACCGTGGACTGGGCCCGCGCCCTCGTCCTGCTGCATGCCGACAGCCTGGGCGCCGACGTGGTCCGAGACACGCTCAACGTGATCCTGAAGTTCGAGCAGGACATCGCCGCGGTCGAGCCCCAGGTGGTCGAGCTGTTGCACAAGCGCTGAGGCCTGCGGCCATGATGCAGCACACCCTCGAGGAGTTCTTCCGGGCGCTCCGCGCCGCGGACGTCCGCGTCTCGCCGGCCGAGGCGATCGACGCCTCGCGGGCGGTGGCGATCACCGGCTATGCCGACCGCTCCCTGTTCAAGGACGGACTTTGCGCCGCCCTGGCCAAGTCGGAGGATGAGGTCGGCCGCTTCGACCAGGTGTTCGAGACCTTCTTCACCCGCGACGCCGTCCAGCTCCAGCCGCCGCCCGAGGATGGCCAGCAGGAACTCTCCGACGAGGACCGCGCCCAGGTAGCCGACAGCGCCCTCGCCAAGGCGGTGCTGGAGGGCGACGCCAACCAGGTGCAGCAGGCGATGGAGCAGGCCGCCACCCGCGCCGGCGTCGCCGAGATCCGCCTCACCACCCAGCGCAGCCGCATGACCCGCCGCCTGCTGGAGGAGATGGGGCTGGAGGAGATCGAGCGGATCATCGCCAACGCCCGCCGGATGCCCGACGGCAAGGGCGAGGGCCTGGCCGAGCGGCTGGAGGGCGCGCGCCGCAACCTGTTCGAACAGGCTCAGCTCTACGTCGCCCGCCAGCACGAGCTATATGCCGCCGGCTCGGCCCAGGCCCTGCGCGAGGAGCGCCTCGCCCGCAAGCAGCTCAACGCCGACGGCGGGGTCGACCCCGTCGACTACCAGCTCATGCAGGGCCTGGTGCGGAAGATGGCCAAGCGGCTGGCCGCCAAATATTCCCGCCGCCGCTACGTGGCCAACAAGGGCCACCTCGATGTCCGCAAGACCCTGCGCAAGTCGCTGGCCTACGGCGGCGTGCCCTTCGACATCGAGTTCAAGACCAAGAAGATCGACAAGCCGTCGATCGTGGCGATCTGCGACGTCTCCAAGTCGGTCGCCGCCGCCGCCCAGTTCCTGCTGACGTTCCTCTATTCGCTGAACGAGGTGGTCGACCGGATGGAGGCCTTCGCCTTCTCGGGCCGGATGATCAGCGTGAACGACATCCTCGACGACCACGGCGTCGAGCAGGCGATCTTCAAGGTGCTGCAGGAGATCGGCTTCCAGCAGACCGACTACGGCCGCTCGCTGCAGGACTTCGCCGACCAGCACCTCGACAGCCTGGACCGCCGGACCACGGTGATCTTCCTGGGCGACGGCCGCTCGAACTTCGCCGATCCGCGCCTCGACATCATGAAGCAGATCCACGACCGCTCCCGCGCCGTGATCTGGCTGAACCCCGAGCCCGAGAGCTACTGGGGCCAGGGCGACAGCGTCATGAACCGCTACGCCCGCTTCTGCCACGTGGCCAAGCAGTGCGGCACCATCGAGCAACTTGAGCGCATCATCGAGGACGTGCTCCGGAGCTACGTTCCGCACTAACCGCCGAGTGGGGGCGGCTTAAGGCCCGAGCCCCGGGCGCAGAGCCGCCGCCCGCCTTGTCCGAAGCTCGGCAGCGATCTGTTCGTGACGGGCGCGGCTGATGGCGTAGGGCGCGAAGATCACGGCCCCAAGCACGCACAGCAGCGCCGGCAGCGGCCCCCAGCCGATGACGAGACCCCGCAGCACGTCCTCGGCGATGGTGGCGTCCACCTGTCGGCCGACGTCGCGCGGGAAGCGCAGCAGGTCGAGGGCGAAGCCCCCGACCAGGGTGCCGACCCCGCCCGCCGCCTTGCCCGCAAAGCCGAGCCCCGAGAAGAACAACCCTTCGCGCCGCACGCCGAAGATGTGCTCATGCTCGTCCGCTGCATCGGCCATCATCGAGGGATAGGCGATCAGGATCAGGCCCGAGGCCACCCCGATGAAGAAGGTGGTCGCGCAGAGCCAGGGCAGCGCCGCGACGCCGGTCAGCGTGAAGACTCCCATGACCCGCAGAACCGGCAGCACCACGAAGGCGGCCACGACGCCCGCCAGCCCCAGGCCCACCACCGCCTTCTTCTCCAGCCCGCGCAGCAACAGCGGCGTCAGCGGGATGCCGATCAGGATGCCGAACAGGTAGGCGTAGGTGGTGAACTGGATGCTCTCGGGCCGCAGCTTCCACACGAAGACGTAGTTGTGGGATTGCAGCGCGCTGTGCAGGCCGACGGCGCTGGTGAACAGCACCATGGAGAGGAAGAGGATCCGGAACGAGCGGTTGCGGGCCATCTCCATGATCTCGCCCATGAAGCGGCGGCCCATGGGCTCGGGCGCGTGGACCGGCTGCGGGAGCCGCGAGGCGTAGCGCCAGACCCCCGCGCAGCAGATGAGGCCCCCCGCCAGCACGATGGCGGCGATCGCCCAGCCGAACCCGGGATAGCTCTCAGGCCGCTGCAGCCCGCCCTCGCCGGCGAAGAACACCGAATAGGCCAGGGCGTTGATCAGCACGGTCACCAGCACGCCGGCGAGCAGCCGCCAGGCGACGATCCGCGCCCGCTCGGCGTAGTCGTCGCTCATCTCCCCGGCCAGGGCGAAGTAGGGGATATTGTACACGGAGGCGAAGGCCCGCACGGCCATCTTGGTGACGGTCAGCCAGGCGAACAGCAGCAGCGGCGTCAGCCCGCTGGGCGGCGAGAACAGCAGTCCCATGGTCACCATGGTCAGCGGCGCGCCGATCAGCATCACCGGCAGGCGGCGGCCGAAGCGCGAGCGCACGCTGTCCGACCATGACCCGATCAGTGGGTCGGCCACGGCGTCCAGCACCAGGCTGATCGCCAGGGCGGCGCCCACCAGGCTTCCCGAAAGGCCCAGGACGGCCGTGTAGTAGAAAAAGATGAAGCCGTTCACGGCCAGATAGCCGGACTCGACCATCTGACCGATGCTGTAGAAGAACTTCACCGACCCCGGAGGCTTCACGTCCCCCGACGGGGCCGCTCCGTCGACGGACGTTGGAATACTGCCGCCTACGCCATCCACGACCGCCACACTGGTTCCTCCCGAGCGGTTCTTGTTGGAAACGACGGTATCTGGACGTGACGGCGTGGCAACCGTCACGTCACGTCAGCTTCGTCAGGGTTCCGGAGAAACCTGGACCAGCAGCTTGCCGTCGTGGTTGCCGGTGAACAGGCGCTGCAGGGAAGCCATCGCGCCCTCCAGGCCCTGGTCCACGTGCACTTTCCACTTCAGCTTGCCCTCGGTCACCCAGGGGATCAGCTCGGCCATCGCCTCGCCCGCGCGCGGCAGGAAGTCGGTGACGATGAAGCCGCGGATGGTCAGCCGGTGCATCAGCACTCGCACGAAGTCGGTCGGGCCGGCGGGACGGCGGTCGTCGTTGTACGTCGAGATCATCCCGCACAGGGGCATGCGGCCGAAGTTGTTCATCCGCGAGACCACGGCGTCCATGATGTCGCCGCCGACGTTCTCGAAGTTCACGTCGATCCCGTTCGGGCACAGGCGGTCCAGGGCCGCGCCGACGTCCTCGTGCTTGTAGTCGATGGCCCCGTCGAACCCGAGCTCGCCGGTCAACCAGTCGCACTTGGCCTTGCCGCCGGCGATGCCGACCACCCGCGCGCCCTTCAGCTTGGCGATCTGGCCGGCGATCGAGCCGACGGCGCCCGCCGCCGCGGACACCACCACCGTCTCCCCGGGCTGCGGCTTGCCGATGTCGCACATGCCGAACCAGGCCGTCAGGCCCGTGGCGCCCAGGACGCTCATGTAGGCCGTCAGCGGCACGCCCGGCAGCTGCGGCGCGGGCATCAGAAACGCGCCGTTGGCGATGGTGTGGGTGCTCCAGCCGCCCAGGCCGGTATTGACCACGTCGCCCTGCTTGAATCGGTCGGAGCGCGACCGCTCCACCACGCCCAGCGAGCCGCCGCGCATGGTCTCGCCGATCTGCACCGGCGGCATGTACTGGTCCTGGTCGCTCATCCAGATGCGGTTGGTGGGGTCGAGCGACAGGTACAGCGTGCGCACCAGCACCTCGCCGTCGGCCAGGTCGCGGATCGGCTCCTCGACCAGTTCCAGGTCGCCCGGCTTGATCTCGCCCGCCGGCCGGTTGCGCAGCACCCAGCGCTTCAGGTTCGCCATCTCTCGTTCCTCCCGTTGACCCTACCCTGCCCGCTGCGGCGGCGCTGGCAATGGTGACCCCGCGTCAGACCTGTCACCAGGTGTCGATGAACGGCCGCTTCTTACCCGGCGCGCGCGGCGGGACCGGGCAGGCCTTCAGCCCCCGCACCAGCCAGGCGCGGGTTTCGGCCGGGTCGATCACCGCGTCGATCTCCACCACCGAGGCCACGGAGAGCGCCTTGCCGGTGTCGTACATCCGGCCGACCAGCTTCTCGAACAGGGCCTTCTTCGCCGCCTCGTCGGGCTGGGCGTCCAGCTCCTTCTTGTAGCCGAGCCGCACGGCCCCCTCGAGGCCCATGGGCCCGAACTCGGCGGTCGGCCAGGCGATGGTCATGGCCGGCGCCGAGAAGTCGCCGCCCGACATCGCCTGCGCCCCCAGGCCATAGCCCTTGCGCAGCACCACCGTGAACAGCGGCACGGTCAGGCTGGTGGCGGTGACCATCAGACGCGAGCCGCGCCGGACCGCCGCCGTCGTCTCGCTGGCCGGACCGACCATGAACCCCGGGGTGTCGCACAGTGACAGCACCGGCACGTCGAAGGCGTCGCAGAGCTGCAGGAACCGGCCGGCCTTTTCCGCTCCCTCGGAGTCGATCGCCCCGCCCAGGTGGCGCGGGTCGTTGGCGAACAGGCCCATCGGCCGGCCCTCGATCCGCAGGAAGCCGGTGATCATCCCCTTGCCGTAGCCGCCGCGCAGCTCGATCCACGACCCGGTGTCCGCCAGCGTACGGATCACCTCGCGCACCTCGTAGGCCCGCACCCGGTTCTCCGGGATCAGGTGGCGAAGCCGCCGCTGGTCCTCGCAGTCCCACTCGCGCACCGCGCCCTGGAACATGCCCAGGATGTGCTTGGCCGCCGCCGTCGCCTCGGCCTCGTCCTCGGCCAGCACATCGATTGCGCCGTTGGCGTACATGACATCCGACGGCCCGATCTCGTCGGGGGTGAAGACGCCCAGGCCGCCGCCCTCGATCATCGCCGGACCACCCAATCCGATGTTCGAGTAGCGGGTGGCGATGGTCACGTCCGCACAGCCGAAGAAGATGGCGTTGCCGGCGAAGCAGCGGCCCGAGTTGATCGAGATCCGCGGCGCCAGGCCCGACAGCCGGGCGAAGGTGGTGAAGCTGGTGGTGTCCAGCGACGAGGCCGAGAGCTGGCCGCCGTCCACGTCGCCGGGCCGTCCGCCGCCGCCCTCGGTGTACCAGATGATCGGCGCCTTCCAGTGCTCCGCGAACTCGAGGATCCGGTCCGTCTTCTTGTGGTTGAAGTGTCCCTGCGTCCCGGCCAGCACGGTGAAGTCGTAGGCCAGGCCCACGCAGCGCGCCTTGTCCTCGTCGAACAGCCGGCCGTTCACCTCGCCGACGCCGGTGACGATGCCGTCGGCGGGCGTGTTGACTTGCAGGTCGGCCAGCTCGCGCCGCCGCCGCTGGGCAGCGATGGCCATGGCCCCGTACTCCTGGAAGCTGCCGGGGTCGAACAGGTCGTCCAGGTTCTCCCGCGCGGTCCGCTGGCCGGTCTTCCGGCGCCGCGCCACGGCGTCAGGCCGGGCGGCGTCCAGGGTGATCCGGTGGCGCTCGATCACCTCGGCGAGGTCGGGGCGGATGTGGTCCAGGTCGATGGCCGCCTCGGCGTCGTCCACCGCCGCGCCCGCCTCGTCGACCTCCAGGAACGCCAGCGGGTTTCCCTCGAAAACGGTCTCGCCGATCTCCACCGCCAGGGCGCGAACCACGCCGGCGGCCTCGGCCGCGATGACGTGCTCCATCTTCATGGCTTCCAGGATCACCAGCGCCTGGCCCTTGCGGACCGTCTCCCCCGCCTGGGCCGCGAGTCCGATGACCGTGCCCTGGAGCGGCGAACGCAGCGCGGTCGTCCCGGCGGGCGCCTGCGGCTCGGCCTGCGCGCCGCCCACCACCTCGCCCCGGGCCGCGGCGTCGAAATAGAGCCGCGGATGCGCCTCGGGCTCGCCAGCCAGCTCGGCCATGTGCTGCTCGATGAAGCGGGTATGGACCTCGCCCGCCGCCACGGCCGGATGCGCCAGCAGGTTCTGCAGGAAGGCGATGTTGGTCGGGCTGCCCTCGATACGGAATTCCGACAGCGCCCGGTACGCCTTGGCCACCGCGCGGCTAAGGCCGCCCGCCCCCGCGTGCACGATGACCTTCGCCATCAGGCTGTCGAACCGGGCGCTAGTGAGGTAGCCGGCGTAGCCGAACGCGTCGACGCGCACGCCCGGCCCGGATGGCGGTTCGAACACCGACAGCGTCCCGCCCGCCGGCCTGGCCGAGCCGTCCGCCGCCATGGTCTCCAGGTTCACCCGCGCCTGCACCGCATGGCCGCGCGGCTCGGGGATGCGGTCCTGGGTGACGGCCAGCTCGGACAGGGTATGGCCGGCGGCGATCTGGAGCTGCAGCCGCACCAGATCGAGACCCGTGACCTCCTCGGTGACCGTGTGCTCCACCTGCAGGCGGGCATTGCCCTCGATGAAGACGGCTTCCTCGCCGTCCACCAGGAACTCCATGGTGCAGAGGCCGCGGTAGCCGGCGGCCCGGCCCAGGGCGACGCCATAGCCGAACAGCCGCTCGCGCAAGGCCGTCGGCAGCATGTCGGCCGGGGCGATCTCCACCACCTTCTGGCGCTGACGCTGAAGCGAGCACTCGCGATCGTAGAGATGGCTCACCGCGCTTCCGTCGCCGACGATCTGCACCTCGATATGCCGAGCGTGCGGAAGGAAGCGCTCGACGTACAGGTAGCCGTTGCCGAACGCGGCCTTGGCCTCCGACGCGCAGCGCTCGAACGCCGCCTCCAGCTCCTCCGACGTGGTAGCCGGCCGCATCCCGCGTCCGCCGCCGCCCGCCACGGCCTTCACCATCACGGGGCCGTTCGCCGCAAAGAAAGCCTTCGCCGCGTCGAGGCTCGTCGGCCCGTCCGTCCCGGTCAGCACGGGCACGCCGCACTGCTGGGCCAGCGTCCGCGCCCGGCCCTTGTCGCCAAACAGCTCCAGGGTCTCGGGCGTCGGCCCCACGAAGACGAGGCCGGCCTCGGCGCACGCCCGCGCGAACGCGGCGTTCTCGGCCAGGAAGCCATAGCCGGGGTGCACCGCGTCGGCCCCCGCCGCCTTCGCGGCCGCTACGACCTGGGCGATGTCGAGGTAGGCTGCCGGGCCGGCGCCCTTCAACGCCACCGCCTGGTCGGTCTTGCGGACGTGCAGGGACGCGGCGTCGTCCTCCGAGAAGACGGCCACGGTCGACAGGCCCATCTCGGCCGCCGTCCGCGCGATCCGCACCGCGATCTCGCCCCGGTTCGCGATCAGAAGCGTCTTCACTGGCGTCCCCTCAAACACTTGTTTGGGACGCATCATGCAAAGGCCGCAGCGAAGGTCGAGGAGTTTCCGCCTCTCCCTTCGCCAGCCACCCGCCTGCCGCGCTTAGGCCTTCAGCATCTCCGGCGTGATCGGCAGGCTCCGCACGCGCTTGCCGGTCGCCGCGAAGATGGCGTTCGTCAGCGCGGGGATCGCCGGCGGCAGGGCCGGCTCGCCCAGGCCCGTCGGATTGAAGTCCGTCTTCAGAAACTTCACCTCCACCGGGCAAGCCTCCGAAATCCGCATCAGCGGATAGTCGGTGAAGTTGCTCTGCTCGGCGGCGCCGCCCGCGATGGTGATCTGCTGGTGCAGCGCCTCGGAGAGCCCGTCCAGCACCGAGCCCTGCACCTGGTTGAGCGCGCCCGCCGGGTTGATGATCTGGCGGCCCACGTCGGCGGCGACCCAGACCTTCTTCACCTTCACCGCGCCCTCGGGCGAGACGGCCACATGGCAGACCTCGGCGAAGTAGCCCAGGTGGCTGTAGTAGCAGCCGACGCCCATGCCCTCGCCCTTCGGCAGCTTGCCGCGGTCGGCCCACCCCGACATCTCGCCGACGGCCTTCAGCACCCCGCGCATGCGGCCGGCGGCGTAGGCGGCCGGCGCCTCCCCGACCACGTCCTTGTCGCCCAGCAGCTTGAGCTGGAACGCCAGCGGGTCCTGGCCGGCCGCGTGAGCCAGCTCGTCGATGAACGATTGGAAGACGAAGGCCAGGGCGTTGGAGCCCGGCGCCCGCAGCGGCCCCGTGGGCACGCCCATCGGGATCGGGGAGACCTCGTAGCGGACGTTGGGCACGAACCGCGCCGGGAATTCCGCCGCCGACATGCCGGCGCTGGGCGCGGGGCCTTCGCCGTGGCTGGGCGTTACGAAGTGGTCCGACAGCGCGACCAGGTTGCCCTGCGCGTCCAGCCCGCCCTTCAGGAAGTGCCAGCCGGCCGGGCGGTAGTGGTCGTGCTGCATGTCGTCTTCGCGCGTCCACACCAGCTTGACCGGCGCCTTGGCCTCGCGGGCGATCCAGGCCGCCTCGACCATGTAGTCGTTGGCCAGCCGCCGGCCGAAGCCGCCCCCGCCGCGGACCATGTTCACGGTGATGTCCTCGGGCTTCAGGCCCAGGGTCTTGGCGCAGAGCTGGCGGCCCGGCTCAGGGTTCTGGGTCGGCGCCCAGACCTCCAGCTTGCCGTCCTTGAACTCGGCCGTGCAGTTCTGCGGCTCGAGGTTCGCGTGGCTGAGGAACGGGTAGGCATAGGCGGCCTCGACCGTCTTTGCGGCGCCCTTCAGGGCCGCGTCCACGTCGCCGTCGTTGCGGGTCTGGCGCACGCCCTTTCCGGCGGCCACTTCCTTGGCCTTGGCCGCGAAGCCGGCGCTGGACTGGCCGGCGCTCGGATGGTCGGCCCATTTCACGTTCAGCCGGTCACGCCCCTTGCGCGCCGCCCACCAGGTGTCGGCCACCACCGCCACGCCCGGCATCAGGCCCTGGCCGATCTGGCCCGGCCCGGGGGTGAAGGCATTGGGGTCGCCCTCGACGATGAAGGCGGCCTTCACGCCCTTCACCGCCTTGGCGGCCTCCAGGTCGGCCCTCGCCACCTTGGCCCCGAACACCGGCGCCTTCACATAGGTGGCGTACAGCATCCCCGGCCGGCGCTGGTCGATGCCGAACAGCGGCTGGCCGGTGACGATCTTCTGGGTGTCGTACTGGCCGTGTGGCTTGCCGACGATGCGGTAGTCCTTCGCGTCCTTCAGCGGCACGGTCTTCGGATCGGGCGGGGTGACGCTGGCGCAGGCCAGGGCCAGCGAGCCATAGGTCCGCTTCTTGCCGGAGGGCTTGTGCACCACGCTGCCCGGCACGGTCGTGCAGTCGCCGGGCGCGCAGTTCCAGGCCGTCGCCGCGGCCTGCACCAGCATGGCGCGCGCCACCGCGCCGACCCGGCGCAGGTCGTCCCAGTGCATCGGGGTGGCCATGCTGCCGCCGGCGAACTGGCGGCCGTAGGTCTTTGGATCGTTCGGCGCCATCTCGATGCGGACGTCCTCCCATGCCACGTCGAGCTCCTCGGCGATCAGCATGGGCAGCATGGTCTTCACGCCCTGGCCCACGTCCGGGCTCTTGGCGAGGATCGTCACCTGGCCGTTCGGCGCCACGGTCACATAGGCGTTCAGCGGCCGTACGGCGGTGTCCTGGGCGTCGGCCTTGCCGGCCATGGCGAAGCCGAGGGTCAGCCCGCCGGCGCCCACCGACACCAGCACCTCGCGGCGGTTGGCCCCGCCCTCCGGCAGCGTCTTGTCGTGATAGGTCATGGCTCAGGCCTCCTTCTGGCCGGAGGCGCGCTTGATGGCGGCGCGGATGCGGACGTAGGTGGCGCAGCGGCAGATGTTGCCGTTCATGGCCTCGTCGATCTGGGCGTCCGTGGGCTTCGGCGTCTTCGCCAGCAGGGCGGTGGCGCTCATGATCTGGCCCGCCTGGCAGTAGCCGCACTGGGCCACGTCCAGCTCGGTCCAGGCGGCCTGGACCTTCTTGCCGACGGGATGGTTCGCCATCCCCTCGATGGTGCTGATCTTCGCCTTGCCGACGCTCTCGACGGGGATCTGGCAAGAGCGCATCGGCTCGCCGTCCACGTGCACCGTGCAGGCGCCGCAGGCCGCGACGCCGCAGCCGTACTTGGTCCCGACCATGTCGAGGCTGTCACGCAGCACCCACAGCAACGGCGTGTCGCCGTCCACGTCGGCGCTGAGCGCCTTGCCGTTCACATTGAGGGTATAGGCCATCGCCCGTCGTCTCCCGCTTTGCGGCGATGCTAGCGCGCAGCCGGCGCCCGGCAAAGCGCGGGCGCGTGTCAGATCGGAAACCTTCGTCGCAGCCTGGTCGCGCGGGCCGCCTCAGACGCCGGGCAATACCACGACCGAATCCGACAGCTCGTTCGGATTGTCGTCGGGCCGCGACGGGAACTTCTCGGCCAGCACCTCGCCGCACAGCGTCACCGCGGTGGCGAAACCCGCCCCCGCCTGCCCGCGCCTCAGGCCGTCGGTCAGCGCGGCCATGGCGCGGTCCCAGGTCCCGGGCGGGGCCTGGGCGTGGATGCCCTCGTCGGCGATCAGCTCGGCCATCCGTTCGGCCGCCGAGACATAGATCAGCACGCCGGTGCGCTCGCGGGTGGCGTGGAGGTTCTTCGACAGGAACTGCTCTTCGGCCCGCTGTCGCACCCGCTCGCGCTTGAGCCCCCGAGGCGTCAGGGCGCGGCGCACCGGACCGATCGCCACGAGGAGCACGGTCGCGACGAACAGCACCGCCTGCAGCAGCAGCGTGCCGACCAGGGCGGCGCGGACCGAGGCCTCGCCGATGTCCTCCACCTGCGCCGCGCTCCAGCCGCCGAACTCGCTGACGTCGGGCACGGTCACCTGGATGCCGCCCATGAGCAGCAGCGCCGGCGCCAGGAGCGCCACGCCCGCCGCCCAGGCCAGGGGGGTCGCGTGATAGTCCGAGCTCTCCTCGGCCACGACGCAGTAGATCTCGCCCGACGTCCGCGCCTCGGCCGCGCGCACGGCCGCCTCGATAGCGGCCAGGTCTTCCGCGCTCAGCAGGGTCATGCCGCTCACCAACGTCCCGAGGCGCCGCCGCCCCCTCCCGATCCGCCGCCGCCGGAGAACCCTCCGCCGCCGAAGCCGCCCCCACCGCTCCAGCCACCGCCGCGATCCCGGCCCGAGCTCGACAGGATCAGCGGCAGCAGCCACCAGAGCCCGCCGTCGCCGCCGCGACGCCGGCCGCCGCCGAACGCCCGCATGATCCCGCTCAGCACCCAGAACACCACCAAGGCGCCGATGATCAGCGGCACGATGCTGCCGCCGCCCTCGGACTCCCGCGCCGCCGCCGCGCGCTGCGCCTCGGCCTGGGCGACGGCGGCCCTGGCCTGATCCTCGGGCAGGCCGACCTGGCGTACGATCGCCCGCGTTCCGTCGACGACGCCCTTCTCGTAGTCGCCGGCCTTGAAGGCGGGCAGCACCGCCCGCTGCAGGATCAGGCTGGACATGGCGTCGGTCATCACCGGCTCCAGCCCGTAGCCCACCTCGATCCGCACTGCCCGCTCGTTGGGCGCGACGATCAGGATGACCCCGTCGTCCTGGTCCTTGCGGCCGATGCCCCAGGTCCGAAGGAGCTGGTAGCCGAAGTCCTCGATCTCGTAGCCCTGCAGGCTGGGCAGGGTGGCGACCACCACCTGGTGGCCGGTCTGCTGCTCCAGCGCCGCCAGCTCGTCGGTGAGCTGCTGTTCGGCGGCGGGCGACAGAATCTGGGCGTCGTCCACCACCCGCCCGGTCAGCGGCGGGAACTTCGGCGCCGCCAGGGCGAGCGCCGGCAACAGCAGCCCCAGGAGGACAGCCAGCCAGACCCCGCCGCGGTTCACGCCGGACCGCCTCACTTCGGCGGGGCCGATCCGGGCGCGGCGCCGGGCGGCGGGGCGCCGAAGTCCACGGACGGCGCGCTCTGCGCGGTCGCCGTGGCCTGGAAGAGCTGCATGGGCTTGGAGCCGCTGTGCACGGTCTTGGCCCAGATGATCTGCGGGAAGGTCCGCAGCGTCGTGTTGTAGTCGCGGACGGCCTCGTTGTAGTCGCGCCGGGCGATGGCGATGCGGTTCTCCGTACCCTCGAGCTGGCTCTGCAGCGCCATGAAGTTCTCGTTCGACTTCAGGTCGGGGTACTGCTCCTGCAGCACACGAAGTGGGGCGATAGCCAGCGACAGCTGCTGCTGGGCCGCGGCATAGCGGGCGAAGGCCTCGGGGTCGGTGGTGATGCCGGCGTCCGAGCGCACCTGCAGCGCCCCGGCGCGGGCCTGCGAGACGCCGATCAGCACGCTGGATTCCTGGGCCGCATAGCCCTTCACTGTCGCCACGAGGTTGGGGATCAGGTCAGACCGGCGCTGGTATTGGTTCTGCACCTCCGCCCACTGGGCCTTGGCCCGCTCTTCCTGGGTCGGGATGGTGTTGACCCCGCAGGCGGCCAGCACGAGCGGCGCGCCGAGCAGCAGCATCAGGCGCGAGAACTGACGGAACAGGCTCTTCATCGGTCTCCCCAAGGATGCACAGGGCACAGCTAGGCGCCGACTGTGGGCTGTGCATTGATCGCACGCAACGCCAACCGCGTAACGCACATATGGCCAAGTCGGCGCCGTACTATACGACCGGCAGTCTCAGCGCCGCGCACTACGACGTGGTGACGGGCGCCGACGCCCGTCTGTCCGGCGACGAGGAGGTCTACGCCGGCCTCGCCCCGCCCGGCGCGCGGGTGCTGGAGCTGGGTGCGGGCACCGGGCGGCTGACGGCGGCGCTGGCGCAGCGGGGCTTCGCGGTCACCGGCGTCGACATCGCTCCCGCTATGCTGGATCAGGCGCAGGCCCGCATCGCCGGCCTGGAGCCAGAAGCCCGCGCGCGGGTGATGCTCCGGCGCGGCGACATGACGGCGCTCGACCTGAAGCAGACCTTCGATCTCGTCATTTGCCCCTACTTCACCCTCGCTCACGTTCCCGCCGGAACGGCCTGGCGTAACACCTTCGGCGTGGCGGCCCGCCACCTGCCCGACGGCGGGCTCGCGGCCTTCCACCTGCCCCGGCTGGAGGTGATGCGCGCGCCTGGTCCCGCCGACCCGCGCCTGCCGGTGTTCAGCCAGCCGCTCGATGACGGGGGCCGCCTGCTGATGTACCTGCGCGAGCGCACCTTCCGCGACGGGATCAACCGGCTGGACCAGGTGCTGGAATATGTGGTCGCCGACGCCGCCGGCCGGCCGCTGCGCCGCTCGCAGGAGCGGCTGACGTTCTACATGACCGACCCCGAACCGCTGGCTTCGGCGGCGGGACTGACGCTCGATCGCCCGCCCGTCGAGCTCGGCGGAGTCGGCGACGTCTGGGTGTTCCGCAGAACCTAGCCGGCCAGCGTCGCCGGGGTCACCACCGTCACCGACCATTTCGGCTTCGGCGGCCGCTGACGGATCTTCTCGCCCTTCAGCCAGATGAACAGCGCCTCCCAGTGGATGGCGGCGACGACGCCCAGGGTCATCCAGGGATGGGTCAACCAGGCCGCCAGCAGGTTGCGGTCGGTCAGCTCGCGCCGACGGCCGGTGAAGCCCGCCGCCAGCACCCGGCCCTCCGCGTCGTCCACGTCCACGAACACCTGCACCTCGTCGCCGGGGGGGCGCATCCGGAAAGCGTACGACAGGTCCATGTCCATGAACGGCGAGACGTAGAAGCCCTTCTCGCACGCCTGCTTCACCACCGGCGCGTTCTCGGCGGGGATCAGGTAGCTGTGCCGCTCCCCGAAGGTGTTGTTCACCTCGTAGAGGATGGCGCTCAGCGCCCCGTCCGGGCGATGGCAGTAGTAGACCGTCAGCGGGTTGAACCCCGTGCCCAGGATGCGCGGCATGGCCAGCATTCGCACCGGCCCGCCATGCGCGATCCCGGCGGCCGCGAGCTGGGCCTCCACCTGCGCCTTCAGCGGCGTCTCCGAGCCGTCGCCATGCCGGCGCGGATCGAAGCCGACCAGGTTGAACCGCCGCCGCGAGAAAAGCTTGAGGTCCCGGTCGAGCGCCTCCAGCTCGTCCAGGTCCAGCAGCAGCATGAAGATGCGGTAGCGCAGCTTGTGGACGCGGGGTTTCAGCCGGGCGTGGGTGACGATCCCGGGGTAGAGCCCGGAGGCGACCATTACGCAGCGGCCTCCGACAGCGCCGGCTCGCGCACGTGGATCCGGCCGTTCGGGTCCGGCACGGTCCAGGGTCGGGCGACCCCGCCCAGCTGCTCGGCCACCGCCAGGCCCGCCTGCAGCGCGTCCTCGTGGAAGCCGTGGCCGAAGTACGAACCGCAGAACCACGTCCGCCGCACGCCCTGCAGGTCCCAGATCTCCTTCTGGGCGGCGATCGCCTCGCCGTCGAACAGCGGGTGGTCGTAGATCTCGGTCCGGATCAGCTTGTCGGCCGCGATCTCCTTGTTAGGATTCAGCGTCACGAACAGGTCCGGCGCGTCCTTCAGGCTCTGCAGGCGGGTCATCCAGTAGCTGACCGCCCCCTCGCCCGGCTTGTCGCGATAGCCGATGTGGTTCCAGCTCGACCACGCCCGCCGCCGCTTGGGCATCAGGCAGGTGTCGGTGTGCAGCGCCACAAGGTTCCGGCTGTAGCGGAAGCAGCCCAGGATGCGCTGCTCCTCAGGCGTCGGATCCTCCAACAGCGACAGCGCCGTATCCCCGTGGGTGGCGATCACGACCTCGTCGAACCGCTCGCGCCCGCCCGCCGCCAGCCGCAGCTCCACGCCGTTGGCGTCGCGCTTGACGCCCGCGACGCGCGCGCCCTTGCGCTGCTCGCCGGGGAAATCGGCCAGCAGCTTCTCGACATAGGCCTTCGAGCCGCCCTGCACCGTGCGCCACAGGCCGCGGCCGAAG
Source organism: Pseudomonadota bacterium (assembly GCA_046725615.1). GTDB lineage: Bacteria > Pseudomonadota > Alphaproteobacteria > Caulobacterales > Caulobacteraceae > Phenylobacterium. The sequence continues at coordinate 16,508 of JBKOYY010000018.1, read as the reverse complement.
ATGCTCATCATCCCGTGGTTCAGGAAGAAGCGGATCAGCGAAGCGGCCGGGTACTGGCCGATCTCCTTCAGCGGCGTCGACCAGATCGCCGCCGCCTGCGGCAGCAGATGGTCGTCCCGGAACGCCTGGCAGTAGCCGTTCGCCTCCAGATAGTCCTCCAGCGAGGTCATCGGGGTGTCGAGGCTCGCCAGGTCCTTCGGCGCCCGCCGGTAGAACCGGGTGATGTCGCGCAGCATCCCCCAGAACCGGGCCGAGAACAGGTTGCGCTTCTGGGCGAAGACGCCGAGCGCGCCATAGCTGGAATACTCGAAGTCGCCGTCGTCCAGCGAGACGCTCAGCGACATGTCCGCGTTCACGCTGGGCACGCCCAGGTGCGCCAGCAGCGCGGTGAAGTTGGGGTAGTTGGCTTCGTTGAAGACGATGAAGCCGGTGTCCACCGGGACCGGTCCGTTCAGGCCGGGCGCCTCCGCGGTGTTCGCATGGCCTCCCAGGCGGGGATCGGCTTCGAACAGGGTCACGTCATGTCGCTTCGCCAGGAGCCATGCGGCCGACAGGCCCGCGACACCACTCCCGACCACGGCCACCCGCAGGCGGTCACCACCACTCATGTCGACTATCACCCTCAGGATGCACGCGAGCGCCTGGTGCGTGCGGTCTTTCCCCCGCCCAGGTGCTTAGCAAATGCTACGCGCTCATCACAGCGCCGGATGCGTCTGGCGGCGGATCATGGTCGTATGGCGACGGTGGAGGGCAGATGCTGCTGAACCTGGTCCTGGGCGTGCTGGTCGCCATGCTGGCGGTGATGGTCGCGGCGTGGGCGTTCGGCCTCGCACGCCGCAACGGCGGCTGGACCGACGTCTTCTGGACCTGGGGGTCGGGCGCGGTCCTGGCCGTCGCCGCCTTCTGGCCGGCCGTCGGCCACGTGGAGCCGGCCCGCCAGACCCTGGTCGCCGGCATGGCCGCGCTCTGGGCCGTGCGCCTCGGCCTCTACCTGACCCCGCGCGTCGCCGGCCATCCCGAGGACGCCCGCTATGCGAAGTTCCGCCAGGACTTCGGCGCCCGCTATCCGATGGGCATGCTCTTCGTCACCCTGCCGCAGGCGCCGGCGACGGCCCTGCTCTCGCTGTCGGTGATCCTCGCCGCACACCGGCAGGGCCCCGCCCCCGACCTGCGGGACGGCCTGGCCCTCGCCCTCTTCCTGGCCGCCATCGCCGGCGAGGCCGCGGCCGACGGTCAGATGAAGCGCTTCCGGGCCGACCCGGCCAACAAGGGCAAGGTGATCGACACCGGCCTCTGGGGTTGGTCGCGGCATCCGAACTACCTCTTCCAGTGGCTGGGGTGGCTCGCCTACCCGGTCATGGCGCTCGACCCGGCCCGGCCGCTCACCTGGCTCAGCCTCACCGCGCCGGCGGTGATGTACGGCCTGCTGCGCTACGTCTCGGGCGTGCCGCCGCTGGAGGCCGCCATGCTGGAATCCCGCGGCGAGGCCTTCCGCGACTACCAGCGCCGCGTCCCGGTCTTCTTCCCGTTTCCTCCCCCCAAGAAAGCCTGAGTCCCGAATGAGCCTGACCGCCGCCATCATCGACACCTTCGAAGGCGCGCCCCTGCCCGACGTGGTCCGCAAGACCGCGATCCACCTGCTCGTCGCCAATGCCCGCCGCCAGCTCTCGGCCGCCGGGCCGGACGCCGACGCCGCCTTCGCCCGCGAAATGGCCGAGCGGCCTATCGCCGAGCACACCGACGCGGCGAACGCCCAGCACTACGAGGTGCCGGCCGCCTTCTTCCTGAACTGCCTCGGCCCGCAGCTGAAATATTCCTGCGCCCTCTACGCGAACCCGGGCGACACCCTGGCCCAGGCCGAGGAACACGGTCTCGCCGAAACCGCCGCCCACGCCGACCTCAAGGACGGCCAGCGCATCCTGGAGCTGGGCTGTGGCTGGGGCTCGCTCTCGCTCTGGATGGCCAAGGCCTATCCGAACGCCCGCATCACCTCGGTGTCCAATTCGTCCAGCCAGCGGGAATTCATCCTGGCGCGGGCGAAGGAACGTGGCCTCGCCAATCTGGAGGTCATCACCTGCGACATGAACGACTTCCAGGCTGAGGGCGAATTCGATCGTGTCGTGTCCGTCGAGATGTTCGAGCACATGGCGAACTGGCGGGCCCTGCTGAGCCGCGTGAAGGGCTGGCTGAAGCCGGACGGGCGGCTCTTCATCCACATCTTCACCCACCGGACGACGCCCTACCGCTTCAGCGTCGACGACGAGGCGGACTGGATCGGCAAGTACTTCTTCTCGGGCGGCGTGATGCCCAGCCACGGCCTCATCACCCAGTTCCCTGACCTGTTCACCCTGGAGCAGGACTGGCGGTGGAGCGGAACGCACTACGAGAAGACGGCCCTCCACTGGCTCGAGCTGTACGACCGCAACGTCGCGAAGATCCGTCCGGTGCTGGAAGAGGTCTACGGCGACCAGGCGACGCTCTGGCATCGCCGCTGGCGGCTGTTCTTCCTGGCCACCGCCGGCCTCTTCGGCCACCGTGGCGGCGCGGAATGGGGCGTCAGCCACTACCGGCTCAGGCCGGCGTGACCTGACAGAGACGAGGGGCGAGACACCACCGATGATCCGACTGATCGCGACCTACCTGGCGACGGCCTTCGCCATCGCCGTCCTGGACTACATCTGGCTCACCCAGGCGGGCCCGAAGGTCTATTTCCCGACGCTCGACCCGGTGGCGCTGCGCGAGGCCCGCATGGGCCCGGCGGTGGTGTTCTATTTCGTCTACATCGCCGGCGTCCTGGCGCTCGCCATCTGGCCGACCCGCGACAAGCCCCTCGCGAAGACCACCCTCACCGGGGCGATGCTTGGCGCCCTCTGCTACGCCACCTACGACCTCACCAACCAGGCGACGCTGAAGGTCTGGTCCACCCACATCACCCTCATCGACATCACCTGGGGCACGTTCCTCACGGCGGTGGGCGCCACCGTCGGGGGCTGGACGATCCGCAAGCTGTCGCACTGAGCCGCGGCCGGGCGTCGTCCCGGCCGCGCCGTTCACATGTCGCCGCCGCAACGCACTCGGCGTTGTCCGGCCGGCTTCCGCCGTGTCATGGTCATTTTCGAAGAACGGGAATGACGCCGCCTCAAGACGGCGCATGGAGGAAGACGGGATGAACGCGGTGATGGAACGGGCCGGCCTGACCGAACGGCTGGAGGCGGCCTCGCTCAACGGCATGACCATGGCGGTCTGGGCCGACGTGCAGCCGAACAAGGCGGCGGTGATCGACCCCGATGGCGCGACGCGATCGTTCGCCGAGGTGAACGCCAACGCCAACCGCCTCGTGCGGCTGATGCGCAAGGCGGGGCTCAAGGCCGGCGACGCCGTCGCCCTGATCCTCTCCAACCGGCACGAGTTCCTCGAGATCCAGTCCGCCACCCTGCGGGCCGGGTTCCGGATCACACCGGTGAACTGGCACCTCACCGCCGAGGAGGTCGCCTACATCCTCAACGACTGCGAGGCCCAGGCCCTGTTCGGCGAGGCGCGCATCGCGACCGTCGCCCCGGCCGCCGCCCAGGCGCCGAACCTGCGCCTGAAGATCGCCGTCGGCGGCGGTCTCGACGGCTTCATGAACTACGACCAGGCGCTGGCCGGTCTCGACCCGTCCGACATCGAGGACCCGGTGCTGGGCAACCAGATGCTCTACACCTCGGGCACCACCGGTCGCCCCAAGGGCGTCTTCCGCCCCACCCCCGTGGTCACGCCGCAGGCGATGTACGCCCTGCGCGGTTACGACGAGCATTCGGTCCAGCTCTGCGCCGGCCCGGCCTACCACGCCGCGCCGCTGGCGTTCGACGTCCGCGCCGCCATGGGCGCCGGCGCGACGCTGGTGTTCCTCGACAAGTGGGATTCAGAACACACCCTGCGGACGATCGCCGAGCGCAAGGTGACGCACATGCACCTGGTGCCGATCATGTTCCAGCGCCTGCTGGCGCTGCCGGCCGAGGTAAAGGCGAAGTACGACGTCTCCAGCGTCAAATACATCGTCCACGGCGCGGCGCCCTGCCCGCCCGAGGTGAAGTACGCGATGATCGAGTGGTTCGGTCCGGTGCTGAGCGAGTACTACGCCGGCTCCGAGGGCGGCGCGGGCTTCATGATCAACTCCGAGGAGTGGCTGAAGAAGCCGGGCTCGGTCGGAAAGCGGCCCGAACTGCTCGGCTCCAAGATCCTCGACGAGGCCGGGAACGAGTGCCCGCCGAACGTCTCGGGCACCATCTACCACCAGCTCCCGCCCGGCGGCGGCTTCACCTACTACAAGGACGAGAAGAAGACCCAGGCGTCCCGCGTCGGCGACTACTTCACCATGGGCGACATGGGTTACTTCGACGAGGACGGGTACCTCTTCCTCACCGGCCGCAGCGCCGAGACGATCATCTCGGGCGGGGTGAACATCTACCCGCAGGAGATCGACAACGAGCTCATCAAGCACGAGGCCGTCGCCGACAGCGCCACCGTGGGCGTTCCGCACGACGAGTGGGGCGAGCAGGTCAAGGCCGTCATCCTGCTGAAGCCGGGCTACCAGCCGTCGGACCTGCTGGCCCAGGAGATCCTGGCCTTCGCCCGCGACAGCCTGCCCAGTTTCAAGGTCCCCCGCAGCCTGGACTTCGTCACCGAGCTACCCCGCTCGGAAGCCGGCAAGATCCAGCGCGGGAAGGTGCGGGCGCCCTACTGGGAAGGCCGGTCGCGGCAGATCTGATCCGCCCGCCCCTGGCGCTTTCCGGACCTCGCATCTAGGGTCCCCCAAACCTGCTTTTCGGGGGACTTTCAGTGAAGCCGTTCGCCCTGGCCGCGCTCTGCGCCGCCGCTCTCGTCGCCGCGCCCGCCCTGGCGCAGACGCCGCCCGCCGCCACCACCTTCGTCCAGGCCGGACGGTTGCTGGTGGACCCGGCCACCGGCAAGGTCGAGACGCAGAAGACCCTGGTGATCCAGGGCGGCAAGGTCGTGCGCGTCGCCGACGGCTACGTCTCCGAGCCCGGCGGCAAGGTCGTCGACCTGAAGGACCGCTTCGTCCTGCCCGGCCTGATCGACAGCCACGTGCACATCACCAGCCAGCAGGGCCCGACCTCGCGCCTCGACGAGGTGACCCAGTCGTCGGCCGAGCAGGCGATGGTCGGCGCGCGCTACGCCCGCCGCACGCTGATGGCCGGCTTCACCACCGTCGCCGACCTCGGCGGGGACAACGAGGCCGTCTTCGCCCTGCGCAAGGCGACCGCCCTCGGCGACGTGCCCGGCCCGCGCATCGTCGCCGCCGGCTCGGCGATCTCGATCCACGGCGGCCACGGCGACGTGAACGGCTACCGCGAGGACGTGATGCACGTGCTGCGGCCGGAGTCGGTCTGCTCGGGTCCCGCCGACTGCTCGCGCGCCGTCCGCGAACAGGTCTGGAAGGGCGCCGACGTCATCAAGATCACCGCCACCGGCGGCGTGCTCTCCAACACCGCCGCGGGCCTCGCCCAGCAGTTCTCGGACGAGGAGCTCAAGGCCATCGTGGAGTCCGCGCATCGCATGGGCCGGCGGGTGACCGCCCACGCGCACGGCGGCGACGGCATCAACAGTTTCCTCAAGGCGGGCGGCGACTCCATCGAGCACGGCACCTGGCTCGACGCCGACGGCATGGCGATGCTCAAGAAGAACGGCGGCTATCTCGTGCCGACCCTGATGGCCGGCGACTTCGTGGTCGGAATCGCCAAGGGCCCGAACAACTTCTTCACTCCCGCCCAGACGGCCAAGGCGCTGCAGGCCGGGCCGATGATGCTGGACATGACCCGCCGGGCGCACCAGGCCGGGGTGAAGATCGCCTTCGGCACCGACACCGGCGTCTCGGCCCACGGCGACAACGCCGGCGAGTTCGCCCTGCTGATGAAGGCCGGGCTGACCTCGCTGGAGACCATCCAGGCCGCCACGGTCAACGCCGCCGACCACCTGCAGCTCGACAAGGTCGCCGGCCGCCTCAGCCCCGGCTACAGCGCCGACCTGATCGCCGTTGACGGCGACCCGACCCGCGACGCCACGATCCTCACCAAAGTCGGCTTCGTCATGAAGGAAGGCGTCGTATACAAGGCCGAGTGAGCGCTGCGGGAAATCATCCGACACCAAGCGTGTTTGGCCGCGGCGGGCGACGCAGGGCATAAGCCGCGGCCATGATCCCGTTCATTGATCTCCAGGCCCAGCGGGCCCGCCTCGGCCAGCCGCTGGAGGATGCGATCCTCCAGGTGGTCCGCTCGGGCGCCTACGTCATGGGCCCCGAGATCGCCCGCTTCGAGGCCGAACTGGCCGCCTTCGGCCAGGCCCCCTTCGCCCTCTCGTGCGGCTCGGGCACCGAGGCGCTCGTCCTGCCCCTGATGGCCTGGGAGATCGGTCCCGGCGACGCGGTCTTCTGCCCCTCCTTCACCTTTGCCGCGACGGCCGAGGCAATGCCGCTGGTCGGCGCCTCGCCGGTGTTCGTGGACGTGCTGCCCGACACCTACAACCTCGACCCCGCCAAGCTCGACGCCGCGATCCAGGCGGTGAAGGCCGAGGGCAAGCTCACCCCCCGCGCCGTCATCGCCGTCGACCTGTTCGGCCAGCCGGCGGACTACCTGGCCATCGCCGCGGTCTGCGCCAGGCACGGGCTGAAGCTGATCGCCGACAGCGCCCAGGGCTTCGGTTGCACCCTGGGCGGCCGGCATCCGATCCACTGGGCGGACGTGACCACCACCTCGTTCTTCCCGGCCAAGCCGCTGGGCTGCTACGGCGACGGCGGGGCGGTGCTGTGCAAGGACGCGCGCCTGCACGACCTGCTGGTCTCCCTGCGGGTCCACGGCCAGGCGGTGAAGTCCGACCTCGAGGGTCGCACCTTCGAGCACGACCCCAAGTACCTGAACATGCGGGTGGGGATGAACAGCCGGATGGACACCATCCAGGCCGCCGTCCTGCTGCAGAAGCTGACCATCTTCGCCGACGAGATCGAGGCCCGGAACAACGTCGCCGCCCGCTACGCCGAGGGGCTCGGCGACGTAGTTCGCACGCCGTCGGTCATCGACGGCGCAGTCTCGGTCTGGGCCCAGTACACCATCGAGACCGGCGACCGCGACGGCCTGGCGGCCCATCTGCGGGGCGAGGGCGTCCCGACGGCGGTCTACTATCCGATCCCGCTGCACCGGCAGGCGCCCTACGCCGGCTATCCGCAACCCGGCGGGCTGCCCGTGACCGAGGCGGCGGCGGGCAAGGTGCTGAGCCTGCCCATGCACGCCTACCTCCAGCCCGAGACCCAGGACATCATCATCTCGGCGATCCGCAACTGGGTGAAGCGGAACGCCTAGAGCGTACGATCTGCGCGTTCACGCCTGTGACAGTTCCCCTGGCCGGGGAATTGCATGGCGTCGGGCTCAGAAATCATTTCTGAACACGCCGCCGGCCGCTGGGGACCGGCATGCCGAGGGTTGGGGAACCTGATGAAATTGAAGATCGCCGCCGCGTTCGCGGCCCTGTCCATGCTGTCCGTCGCCGGCGCCGCGCAGGCGGGCGTCATCTACGACAACTTCACGAGCGAAGACGCCAGTGTGGACATCGGCGGTCACGGCTACACCGCCGTGTTCCAGTCCGACATCGACCAGACGATCAACCAGATCGGCGCCCGGCTCCGCGGCGGCGAGGCCGACGTCAAGTTCGTGATCATCGACCTGGGCAACGGGGCCAATCCGACGAACACGGGCCAGACGCTGTTCAGCGACGTGACCCACATCACCGCCGACCAGACCTTCGACTGGGAATACTCCGACCTCTTCTCGTTCGCCCTCAGCGCGGGCCGCTGGTACGCCGTCGGCGCCGTCGCCGCGCCGGGCTCTGCGCTCTTCACCAGCTATGACTATGCGGGCGCGGTGAACCCGGGTCCGACCTTCACGGCGTTCGCCAACAACAACGTGAACATCTTCAGCTTCGACAATCCGAACGACAACTACGGTTTCGGCTGCTGCAACATCCACGTCCAGCTGCTCAGCGGCGGCGCGACCGGCGCGGTGCCTGAGCCGGCGGCGTGGGCGCTGATGATCCTCGGCTTCGGCAGCGCGGGCGCGATGCTCCGCCGGACCCGCCTCGCACAGGCCTGAGGCCCGGCGCGGACAAGTTCGACGAGAGGGCTCCGGCGGCGACGCTGGAGCCCTTTTCGCATCGGGAGATCGGACGTCAGGCCTGCAGCGAGCCCGTGATCGACGCGCGCTGGGACAGCTCGATCCAGTTGCCGTCGGGATCGCGCACCATCGAGATGCGCGCCGTGCTCCCGAGCGTGACCGGCGCCAGCGCCTCGCGCCCGCCCCCGGCCAGCACGCGCGCGTGCTCGGCGTCGACCTTGAACACCTGGAAGGTGATGTAGCGCCAGCCCGGCCCCTGCATCTGGGCGTCGGCCGGAGCCTTCGGATCGGCCTCCAGAAGGATCAGGCTCTCGCCGGCGCGGAACACGCCCGGTCGCGCCTCAGGCAGCCCCAGCGCCTCGCCATAGAAGCGCCGGTGCGCGTCGACGTCCCGCACGCCGATCCGCACGCCGATCTGGGTGACGCCCTCGAACCCAGGCGGAACCAGCCGGACCCGATTGCCCTCGGGATCGGCCATGGCCTTCGGGGCCGCCAGCCCATCCCGCGCGATCAGCAGCTCGCGATAGCCGCTCGGCGGATTGGCCGGCAGGGGCGCTTCGTGGTGGTTGATCTTCAGCACGCTGCCCAGCACGTCGTGCCGGTGCTGGTCCTGTCCGCGGCGGATCGGCAGCACATGATCCAGTGGAACCCCGACCTCGCCCTGCCAGAAGTCCAGCATGGGCTGCAGGTCGTTGGTGGCGAGCCCGATGTCGATCCGTGGCTTGGCCAGTTCCATGGCGCCCTCCCCTTGCGTCAGCACCTTCGGCATGGAAAGGGTTCTGTCAAACAGATGTTTGAGGGGATGAGACGATGAAGGCGGCGGTCTACTACGAGAACGGCGGTCCCGAGGTCCTGCGCTACGAGGACGTCCCCGACCCCCAGTGCCATCCCAAGGGCGTGGTGGTCCGGGTCGAGGCGATCTCGATCGAGGGCGGCGATACCTTGAACCGCTTCCGCGGCCCCCTGATCACCCATCCGCACGTCGTCGGCTACCAGGCCGCCGGCGAGGTGGTCGAGGTCGGCGCCGAGGTCACCACCCTGAAGGTCGGTGACCGGGTCTGCACGACCGGCGCCTTCGGCAGCCACGCCGAGCTGCGCGCCGTGCCGGCCCGCACCGCGTGGAAGATTCCCGATGGCCTCAGCACGCGGGAGGCGGCGGTCATCCCGGTCACCTTCGGCACCGCCGACGACTGCCTGTTCGAATTCGGCCGCATGAAGAAGGGCGAGATCGTGCTGGTCCAGGCCGGGGCTTCGGGCGTCGGCGTGGCGGCGATCCAGCTCGCCGCCCGGGCCGGCGCCTCGATGGTGCTGGCCACCGCCTCGTCGGACGAGCGGCTGGAGAAGCTGAAGGCCTACGGCCTGACCCACGGGATCAACTACCGGACCCAAGACGTGGTGCAGGAGGTCATGCGCCTCACCGACAAGAAGGGCGCGGACGTGATCGTCGACAGCGTCGGCGGCCCTACCCTCCAATCCTCCATCCTCAGCCTCGCCTACCGCGGCCGGGTGTCGATGGTCGGCCAGGCCGGGCGTGAGCCGATGACGGTGGACGTGGGCTCGATGATGGGCGGCAACCGCACGCTCTCGGGCGTCTTCCTTGGCGCCGAGATCAACACCGACCGGGTGCAGGCCAACATCCAGCGCCTGATCGACGACGTGGCGAAGGGCGAACTGAAGGTGGTGATCGACCGGGAGTTCCCGCTGTCCCAGGCGGCGGAAGCGCACCGCTACATCGAGAGCCGCCAGGCCGTGGGCCGGGTCCTGCTGATCCCGTGATCGGCCGTCAGCCGAAGATCTTCAGCCACAGGCCGGCGAGGCCAAGCAGGATGAACGCCCACATCGCCAGCGACAGCAACAGGGGAACGATCACACGCATGCTTCGGCTCGGCCCCTCCCCCTGGGCGATTCTGGCGCACATGATTGGCGCACAAGATTTCGGAAGACCAGCCGATTCACGTGCAGGGATTGTCGCAGCACCCCGGACACAACCTTCAAGGTGCGCTGCAGGGAGGATCAATGATGCCTAGAGCGCGCAACGGCGCCGTCGAAATCGAGTACCAGACCTTCGGCGACGGTCAGCCGGAGACGGTCCTGCTGGTGAACGGACTGGGTTCGCAGATGACCCGTTGGCCCGAGGCCTTCTGCGAGAAACTGGTGGCGAAAGGCTATCGCGTCATTCGCTTCGACAACCGGGACACGGGTCTTTCGACCTGGTTCAAGTCCGGCGATCGCTACACCCTCAAGGACATGGCCGCCGACGCCATGACGGTGCTCGACGCGGCGGGCGTGAAACAGGCGCATATCGCCGGCGTCTCCATGGGCGGGATGATCGTCCAGCGCATCGCCATCGACTATCCGGATCGGGTGCTGTCACTGACCTCGATCATGTCGGCCCCGTCGGGCGATGTCGTCGCCACGCCCGAGGCCATGGCGGTGATCAGCAACCCCCCGCCCGATCCGGCCGCGGACTACGAGGCCTTCGTGGCCCACGGCGTGAAGAACGCCCGCGTCATCGGCAGCCCGGCCTATCCCTGGACCGACGCCGAACTGCGCGAGCGCGTGGTCGCCGAGCACGCACGGGCCTTCAATCCGGCCGGGGTGGGCCGTCAGCGCCAGGCCATTGGCGCCGACGGCGACCGGACCGAGGAGCTGCGCAAGCTCAACGTCCCGACCGTCGTCCTCCATGGCGAGGACGATCCGCTCGTCCAGCCGGTCGGCGGGCGCGAGACGGCGGCGGCCATCCCCGGCGCCGAATTGCGGATGATCCCCGGCATGGGCCACGACGTGCCGCCGGCTCTCTACGACACCTTCGTCGACGCCATCTGCGCCGCAGCCAGCCGCGCCAAGACCAACGCTTGAGTCATCAGAGGAACACCATGGGACGTCTTTCCGGCCGCTCGGCCGTCATCACCGGCGCGGCCAGCGGCATCGGCCGGGCCTCGGCCAAGCTGTTCGCGGCCGAGGGCGCGCGCCTGATCATCGCCGACAAGGCCGAGGCGGTCGCCGAGACCGCCGAGGCGATCAAGGCCGCCGGCGGCCAGGCGATCCCGGTCGTGGGCGACGCCGGCGACGACGCCTTCGTGAAGGGCCTAGTGGAGCGGGCCAAGGCCGACTACGGCGCGCTCGACATCTTCTGGGCCAACGCCGGCATCTCCGGCGGCTTCGCGCCGCTGCACGAGCAGACGGCCGACTACTGGGCCGAGATCCTGCGGGTGAACCTGATCGGCGCGTTCCTGGGCGTGAAGTACGCGTCCGAAGCCATGATCCCGCAGGGCAAGGGCTCGATCATCTGCACCGCGTCGGTGGCGGGCATCCGCTCGGGCGCCGGCGGCCCGGCCTATTCGGCCTCGAAGGCGGGGGTCATCAGCCTCGTCCAGACCGCCTGCAACGAGCTGTACGGCACCGGCATCCGCGTCAACGCCGTCGCCCCCGGCCTGATCGAGACGGGCATGACCAAGCCGATCTTCGACGGCGCCCGCGCGCGCGGCAACGAGGACAAGATCGGCCAGCTGAACCCGACCACCCGCTATGGTCACCCGGAGGAGATCGCCGCGGCCGCGCTGTTCCTGGCCTCGGACGACGCCTCATACGTGAACGGCCAGACCCTGGCGGTGGACGGCGGCCTGTCGACCTCGCACCCGGTCGTGCGCCGCAAGCGATGATCGTCCTCGTCCGCCATGGCGAGACCTTCTGGAACCGCGAGCGGCGGATTCAGGGCCACACCGAAAGCGACCTCACGCCGCTGGGCATGCGGCAGGCAGAAGCCATGGCGGCGCTGGTCGCCGAGCTCGTCGCCCGCGAGGGCGACGGCTGGCGGCTGGTGGCCAGCCCGATCGGCCGGGCCCAGCGCACGGCCGAGGCGGTGGCCCGCGCCACCGGCCTCGCCGTCGAGACCGACCCCCGGCTCGCCGAGGTGTGCTGCGGCGAGTGGGAAGGGCGGCTTCGCGCCGAGGTCGCAGAGATCCACCCCGAACGGTTCGCCACCGGCGAGTGGTTCTTCGGCGCCCCGGGCGGCGAGACCTTCGAGGATGTCCACGCCCGCGCCGCGAGCTGGCTGCGCGACCTGCCGCCCGAGGGCGAGCGCCGCGTGATCGCCGTCAGCCACGGTGTCTGGGGCAGGCTGCTGCGCGGCGCCTACGCGGGTCTGGATCGGGAGGCCACCCTCGCCCAGGACGTGCCGCAGGACGCCGTCTACCGCCTTCAAAACGGCCAGATCGACCGCTTCGACTGCGAGCCCGTCGAACCGGTCTAAGAAGGCCCGATGCGCCGCCTCGCCCTCACCGCCGCCGCCGTCCTCCTGATGGGGGCAGGCAAGCCCGAGACCGTGGACTATCGGCTCAGGATCTCTCCTGGCGGAGACCTGGACGTCGACCTGCGGTTCCGTGGCGACGCCGACGGAGAGACGAAAGTCCGCCTCCCGCCGCGTCTCGCGTCGGGACTGGCCATGTCCGGCGCACAACTGGTCAAGCCGGACACGTTGCGCCACCGGCCAGGCGCCCGGATCACGGTGCGATATCGCGCCGTGACCTCGCCCGGCGGCCTTTCCGGGCTCGGCCCTTCGCTCTTCGTGACTCCCGAAGGCCCCGACACGGACCCGGCGACCCTCCGCTGGTCCGCCCCTCCGAAGACCTGGCGTCTCGCCAGCGACCTCGACCCGGGCCGTCCCATGACGGTGGCGGACATCCGACGCTCGGTGATCGTCGCCGGACCGGACGTCCAGATCGCCGAGCGGGCTCTGCCCGGGGGAACGCTTCGGGTCGCGGTGAGGGCGCGGGACGCCGGGCCGGCCGACCAGCTCGCGGACGCCGCCGCGCCGGTGATCGGCGCCTTCCGCACCTATTTCGGCTCCGGCCAGGGTCCGGTGCTGGTCGCCAGGACCGCGGTCGCGGACCGGCCGCTGGACCTCGACGACGCGCTGGCCCTGCCGGTCGCCGGCATCTCCGAGCGCGGCCTGTCGCAAGCGGTGGCGACCGGCCATGTGCAGGCGTGGGTTCCACGGCAGCTGGGCCGCGCGCCCGCCACCGACGTGGAGCACCGCGTGGCCGACGGCCTGGCCGGCGTCCTCGCCGAGCGCATCCTGCTGCGGTCGGCGCGGTCGACGATGGACGCGGCGGTCGGGCGCTTCGCCGAGGCCGACGGCGCCCGTGACCCGGCCTCGAGAGCCACGATCCTCGCCCTCAAGTGGGACGAGGACATCCGGCGCAAGACCGGCGGCAGGGCCGACCTCGACGACGTGATCCTGCGGATGCGTGACCATTACCGGCAATTCCCCGCCGGACAGGGACCCGACGTTGTCACCGGGCTCGTTTCCGCCGCCTGGGTCGTGGCCCAGATCGACCTTCGGCCCGACATCGCCCGCTATGCCGAGGGCGGGGCGGTGATCCCGCTGCCCGAGCAGATGTTCGACGGCTGCCTCGACGCCCGGGTGACGGTGACCCCCGGATTCGACGCGGGCTTCGACCATGCAGCCTCGCAGACCACCAACGTCGTGAAGGGCGTGCGCCGCCGGGGCCCGGCATGGAACAGCGGCCTGCGCGACGGAATGAGGATCGACCGGATCGACGTGGTCCCGGGCGACACCACGCGCGAGGTCGTCCTGGTGGTTCGACCGCCCCGGGGCGGCAAGGCCCGCACCCTCCGGTACTGGCCCTACGGAGACGTCGATGTGGAGACGCGGCGACTGCAGCTCGCCCATGGCCTGTCCGGCGAAGCCCTGGCCGTCTGCGGCCGCAAGATCGCCGGGCTCTGACCTCCGAGACTGCCGGTCAGTGCACGGGGCCGCGACGCCACTTCCATGGGGGCAGGCCCTCGCGGCGCGGCGCGAGCCACCGCCAGGCCATCACGGCGCCAACCGCCGCAACCGCGCCGAGCGCGAAGGCGGCGGCCAGGCCCGCCGCGCCGACCCTCAGCTCGCCCGGCTCCATCCAGTGAACCAGCTCGCCCGCGGGCGGCGTCGCCTCGGCCAGGTCTTCCGTTTCCAGGGTCATGGTGTTCGCTCCCGGTTGCGCCCAAGCTAACCCGCCGCCGCCTCGGGGGTTCCGCCGGCCCGCGCCGCCGGGTAGAAGCGCAGCCTGCATCCACGCCTGAACTCCAGGGACCATGGCCGGACACTCAAAGTTCAAGAACATCATGCACCGCAAGGGCCGCGCCGACTCGGCCCGGTCCAAGCTGTTCTCCAAGCTCTCGCGCGAGATCACTGTGGCGGCCAAGGCCGGCCTGCCCGATCCGAACATGAACGCGCGCCTGCGCCTGGCCGTGGCGAACGCCAAGGCCGAGTCGATGCCCAAGGACGTCATCGACCGGGCGATCAAGAAGGCCGCCGGCGGCGACGCGGAAACCTATGAGGAAATCCGCTACGAGGGGTTCGGCCCGGGCGGCGTCGGCGTGATCGTCGAGGCCCTGACCGACAACCGCAACCGCTCGGCCTCCACCGTGCGCTCCACCTTCACCAAGTGCGGCGGGAACCTCGGCGAGACCGGCTCGGTCTCGTTCATGTGGGACCGGGTCGGCCAGATCGTCTACGGGCCCGAGGCGGGCTCCGAGGACAAGGTCATGGAGGCGGCGATCGAAGCCGGCGCCGACGACGTGGAATCCGACGAGGACGGCCACACCATCTACACCGCATTCGAACAGCTCTCCGAGGTTTCGTCCGCGCTGGAAGCGGCGCTGGGCCCGGCCAAGTCCACCCAGCTCGCCTGGAAGCCCAAGGCGCTGACCCCGCTGTCGGGCGATGCCGTGGCGACGCTCATGAAGCTGATCGAGACGCTCGAGGACGACGACGACGTCCAGAACGTCTACTCCAACGCCGACATCTCGGCCGAGGACCTGGAGAAGCTCGCCGGCTGATGGCCAAGCCCCCGCCCGAGGACGATCGCCGGGTCACGGACCTCAACCGGTACCGCAAGGCGAAGGAGGCCGAGCGCCGGCGTCCGCCGCCCAAGCCCAAGCCGCCGGCGCAGGGCTTCCTCGGCTCGAACCCGAGGGCGGGGCTGATCCTGGCGATCGCCGTGGCCGCGCTGCTGGCGCTCTACGTCGTACCGATGTTTCTACATTGATAGGCGCCGCCGCGGCGCCCCCGCTATGGTGGTTCCATACATGAGGGGGAACACCATGAAGACAGTTGTTATGGCCGCCTGCGCAGCCGCCTTCGCCATCGCCGCGCCGGCCCAGGCCGCGGGCGACTATGTCTCGATCGTGCAGGAAACCGCGATCGCAGCGCCTGCCGCGACGGCCTGGAACAAGCTCAGGGGCTATTGCGACATCGGCGCCTGGCTGAAGGCGCCCTGCGAGATCACCTCCGGCAAGGACGGCGAACTGGGCGCGGTCCGCAAGATCGCCGGCCGGATCGAGGAGGTGATCGTGGCGGTCGGCCCGATGTCCTACACCTACGCCGACGTCGACCCGAAGATCCTCTATCATGGCACGGTCGAGATCCGGCCCGTCGACAAGGTGAGCTCCAAGCTGGTCTACACCCTGTTCTACGACCAGGCCTCGATCCCGGCCGAACAGCGCGAGGCGAACCGGACCCGGCGCCAGCAGATGTTCGCCGGCGTCATGGCCACCATGAAGGGCGTCGCCGAGGCGAAGTGATCAGCTTCGCCGTAGGTTCTTGCGAAGGACGGCGGCGATGATCAGGACGAAGGCGGCCAGCCGCAGCAGGTAGATATAGCCCTGGTGCTCGTCGGGAATGTCGAGCACCACCGGCGCGGCCTGGTTGACCGCCAGCAGGATGAACGCCACCGCGAAGGCCGCGAACAGCCCGTCGCCCGTCCGCCGCCAGAACTTCATGAAGAAGAGCCCCACGGCCAGGAATCCCAGGCAGAGGCCTCCGGCGACGAAGGCCGCGAGAGTCGGGTCCGGGTGGGTCATCGCTCGGCCTCCCAGACGAAGCCGTAGAGCAGCACGCCGACGGCCAGGGCCGAAGCGGCCTGCCGGAGAGGCCAGAGGAACATGCCCGGGAACAGCACCAGGTCCGCGACCAGGAACAGGTTGTTGAACGCCAGGAAGACAAAGCCCAGCGCCGTCCAGAACAGCAGTCGCGACCCCGTCTGGCGCCAGGCGGCGAGCAGCAGAAAGGCGCAGAGCGCACTGGCGGCCAGGCAAAGGCCGTAGACCAGGGAAGGACCGAGATCGGTCATCACTTGTCGCCTCGCCACTTGAACGCGTCCGCCAGACCCTGGACCGGATCCGGCCGCGCGATGAGGTTGATGATCGCCACAGGGCGCTCGCGATAGGCGGCCTCCAGGCGGCCCGCGAGCGCGTCCAGCACGGGGCTCGCCGGCGCGTAGCGCCAGCGCGCCTCTTCGTCGCGCACCGCAAGTCCGCTGCGCTCGAAGGCGGCCAGGT
>JBKOYY010000034.1:0-14049 GCA_046725615.1 Pseudomonadota bacterium | reverse complement strand
AAGGCAGAGAGGCCGAATGCGACCTGCAGCAGCATGGCCAGCAGGAACGGGTTCGCCCCCATCGCGATGCGCATGAACCCGCCGCCGATCACCGACGCCTGAAAGGTCCTCAGTCGGAAGATGGAGAGGTTGACGACAGCGTGCGGTGTGCGCGCGGCGTGCCGGACGTAGAGCGCCAGCAGGGCGGCGCCACCGGCTAGCAGGCCCCCCGTGACCGCCGGCTGCAGCGCGTCGCGGCCGATGTTCTCGAACCCGAAGATCAGGGCGGCGAGACCCGCGCCGGTGAGGAGGATGCCCGGAATGTCGACCCGCGGCGGCGCCTGTTCGCGCACTTCCGGTACGAACCTCCACGCCAGCAGCAGTCCGGTCAGGGCGATCGGCAAATTCATGAAGAAGATCCAGCGCCAGTCCGCGAACGTGACGATCGCCCCGCCGATGGGCGGGCCCAGCACAGGGCCCAGCAGCGCCGGCATGGTGACGACCGACAGCGCGCCGACGAGTTCGCTCTTGGGCGTGGTCCGCAGCAGAACCAGGCGGCCCACGGGCATGAGGGTCGCGCCCGCCGCGCCCTGGGCGAAGCGGAACAGGACGAGCTGCCAGAGATCGGTGGCGAAGCCGCACGCCGCCGAGCCGGCCGCGTAGAGCACGATGGAGATCATGAACACCCGACGCGCGCCGAACCGGTCGGCGACCCAGCCGCTGAGTGGCAGGAACACCGCGGCCGACAGCATGTAGACGGTGATCGCGAGGTTCAGGCGCAGCGGCTCGACCCCGAACGCCTTGGCCATGGCGGGGAGGGCGTTGGCGATCACCGTGGCGTTCAGCGTCTGCATCATCAGCGCCGAGCCGATGATGGCAGGCACCAGCCATCCTCGCGTGAGCGCGCCGGCGTCAGCGCCAGGTGTGTTGGGCTGTCCGGCTGCCTGGTCCACGGTTTCGTCGGCCGGGGTCATGCGTCGATCAGCCGGAGAAGGGCGGGCGCGGCGCGTTCGAGGGTCTCGCGGTCGGCGGGCGACAGGCGCGAGAGCCGGGCGGCCAGCCAGTCGTTCCGCTCGCGGCGGATGATCTCGAGCTTGCGTTCGCCGGCCGGCGTGATCGCCAGGCCGGAGCGCCGGCCGTCTTCGGCATGATCGCTGCGCGCCACAAGCCCGGCCGCCTCAAGCCGTTTCACGTGCGCGCTCATGGTCGGCCGCGACGTGCGCTCGGCCTCGGCCAGGCCGCTTACGCCGATGCCGGGGTGTTTGCGGATGTGACCCAGCAACAGGGCGTCCTGTGCCGACAGGCCGGCCTTCTGAGCTTCCAGGCGCAGGCGTCGGGAAACGCGCAGGACGGCTGGGCGCAGGGCATCGGCCAGAGCGATGATGTCGGGAGGGGTGTCGGGCATGGTAGTTAGGTTGTCTAACTATCTAAAGGCGCAACCGGCCGGCTGCAACGGGCGGCTTGCGCCCAACGCAAGCCGCCCTCCGGTGTCCCGGAGGGCGGCGCCGCATTCAGAGTGTGATCGGCCCTAGAGGACGCCCAGCATTTCGGCCACGAGCGGGTGGCGGACGATGTCTCGGTCCGCCAGGCGGACCACGGCGATGTTGCCGACCTCCTCCAGCTTGGTCGCGACGGGACCGAGGCCCGAGATCTCGGGAAGCAGGTCGGACTGGTTCGGGTCGCCGGTGACCACCATGGTCGAGTGCCAGCCAAGGCGGGTGAGCAGCATCTTGAGTTGGCCGTACGTGCAGTTCTGGGCCTCGTCGATGACCACGAAGGCGTTGTTGAGCGTACGGCCGCGCATGAAGCCGACGGGGGCGATCTCGATCGCGCCTTCGGACATCAGGGCCCGGACCCGCTTCATCGAGAGACGGTCGGACAACGCGTCGTAGAGGGGACGGAGGTAAGGGGCGAGCTTGTCCTCGGCGTCACCGGGCAGGAAGCCGATGGATTCGCCGGCCTCCACCGCCGGTCGGGACAGCACGATCCGGCCGACCCTTCCGCTTTCCAGCGCCTCCACAGCCTTGGCGATGGCGAGGTAGGTCTTGCCGGTTCCGGCTGGCCCCAGGGCGAGCACCAGGTTCTTGGCGTCGATCGCGTCCATCAGCGCCTGCTGGCCCTCGGATTTGGCTTTGATCGTCTTGAGGTAGCCCTGCTGGCGGTCGTCGTTGTGATGCGCCAGCGGTGACCAGCCGCGATCGACCGGCAGCCGGCGGATCTTGTCATCCCCCTCGAACTGACCCGCGTCGAACGCACCTTCGCGCAGTTGTCGCTTCAGAGCCCGCTTGCTCATAAGGCCTCCTCAGGGGGCAAGAAAAAAGGGCGTCCCAGGTGGGAGCGCCCTTTCGGATGGTGGATTTGAACGGAAGTGGCGGCGTGCGCGGCCCAGATGGTCGATCCGGAGCGGCGAGAAGACCCCGGGCGGGGCTTCGCCACCTTCAGGACCAGGGCATGCGCCCCGGCGGATCGACAGACTCAGCGCCATCCAACTCCGTCCAGCGCGAGACACGGAGGCGAAACCTCCGCGGCGGCTCACGGGAAGGCTTTCGCCCCCTCGAATCGCCCGACTAGAATGATCCTAACGTGGTTTCGGTTTCGTTAAACGGGCCGTCGAAGACAAGAAGAAGGGAGCGCGAGTGGCTGTCTACTACTTGGGCAATGTGACACCGCAATTGCCAAACGATGACGAATACTGGATCGCGCCTACCGCGGCCGTGATGGGCAATGTGATTCTCAAGAAGAATTCGTCGATCTGGTGGGGCGCCGTGCTTCGTGGCGACAATGACCCGATCGTGGTCGGCGAAGGCTCCAACATCCAGGACGGCAGTATCTGCCACACCGACCATGGTTCCCCGCTGACCATCGGCGCCAACGTGACCGTCGGCCATATGGTGATGCTGCACGGCTGCGAGATCGGCGATGGCTCGCTGGTCGGCATCGGGTCGATCGTGCTGAACGGGGCGAAGATCGGGAAGAACTGCCTGATCGGGGCCAACTGCCTGATCACGGAGGGCAAGGAGATCCCCGACAACTCACTGGTCATGGGCGCGCCGGGCAAGGTGGTGCGCGAGCTGAGCCCAGAACAGGCCGCCCGCGTCGCCATGGGTTCGGCTCACTATGTCGAGAACTGGAAGCGGTACCGGCGAGAACTGGTCCAGGTGGGCTGAAGCGGCCGCGCGCTTGACGGACGTTGGGGCGCCCCGACGAGCGTGCCGGCGAACACGGGAGGACGCCATGGCGTATCAGTACATCAAGGTCGAGCGGGAAGGCCCGGTCACCATCTTCACCCTGAACCGCCCCGAGGTGATGAACGCCCTGCACTCGCCGGCGCACTTCGAGCTGCATGAGGCGTTCGACGCTTTCGCGGCCGACCCGGATCAGTGGGTGGGCATCGTCACCGGCGCAGGCGACAAGGCGTTCTCGGCCGGCAACGACCTGAAGCACCAGGCGACGGGCGGCGAGATGCGCAGCCCGCCGTCGGGCTTTGCGGGCCTGACGTCGCGCTTCGACCTGACCAAGCCGCTGATCGCGGCGGTCAACGGCGTGGCCATGGGCGGCGGCTTCGAGATCGCCCTGGCCTGCGACATCATCATCGCGTCCGAAAACGCCGTCTTCTCGCTGCCCGAGCCGCGCGTGGGCCTGGCGGCCCTGGCCGGCGGCCTGCACCGGCTGCCGCGCGCCATCGGGACCAAGCGGGCGATGGCGATGATCCTCACCGCGCGCCGGGTCTCGGCGGCCGAGGGCAGGGAACTGGGCTTCGTGGACCAGGTGGCGCCGGCCGCCGGCCTGATGGACGCCGCGCGCGCCATGGCCAAGACCATCTGCGAGCTGGGCCCGATGTCGATCCGCGCCTCCAAGGAGGCTGTCTACAAGGGCCTGGACGAGCCCAGCCTGGAAGCGGCGATCCGCGGCCAGAACAAGTACCCGGCCGTGGCCGCGCTGTTCAGGTCCGAGGACTTCAAGGAAGGCCCCCTGGCGTTCGCGCAGAAGCGCGCGCCGCAGTGGAAGGGGCGCTGACCGGCTTGGCTTGAAACCCTGACGTCGCCAAGCTCCCCGCCGAAAGCGGGGAGCGATGGCGGACAGAGGTGACGACGGCGACCGGGGGATGTCCCGCGCGATCCTAGCGATCGCCGCGCCGTCGATCCTGACCAACGTGGCCACAGCCCTGTTCGGCCTGGCGGACATGTGGGTCATCGGTCGGCTGGGCGATGCGGTCGCACAGGGTGGGGTCGAGGTCGGGGCGAAGTTCCTGATGACCCTGCTGATCGTCTTCAACTTCCTGCGCTCGGGTACGGTGGCGTTGGTGGCTCAGGCCGCGGGACGGGACGACGAGGCGGCACAGTCGGCGACGCTGGCCCGGGGCCTCGGCGTCGCCCTGCTGATCGGGGCGGCCCTGCTGGCTGCCAGGCCCTTCGCTACCCAGGCCGGGCTGGCGATGTTCGGGGCGCAAGGCGCGCTCGCCGAGGCCGCAGGGACCTACGTCGGCATCCGCTACTGGGGCGGGGTGGCCTGGCTGCTCAACGCGGTGCTGGTCGGCTGGCTGATCGGACGACGCCGGGTGCGCAGCGTGCTGGTGGTCGAGGTGGCGGCGAACCTGCTGCACATCCTGCTCGACGTGGTGTTCGTGCTGGGGCTGGACCAGGGCGTCGCCGGGGTGGCCTGGGCGACCCTGCTTTCCGAGAGCGCCAAACTGGCGGCGCTGGCGGCGGTCGTCGCATGGCAGGCGCCGGGCCGCGGCGCCGTCGGACTGGCGTTCAGCCGCGCGACCTGGCGGCCGGCCGACCTCGTGGCGCTGTTCCGGCTGAACCGCGACCTCTTCATCCGCACGATGCTGCTGATGGCCGCGACGGTGCTGCTGACGCGAAGTGGGGCCGGGCAGGGCGCGGTGATCCTGGCGGCCAACGCCATCCTCTTCCAGCTGTTCATGCTGGGAGCTCTGATCCTCGACGGGTTCGAGAGCGCCGCTCAGGTGCTCTGCGGGGAGGCCTTGGGCGCGCGAGACCGGCCACGGTTCGAGCAGCTATGGCGGCGCTGCCTGATCTGGGCGGGCGGGTGCGCGGCCCTGATCGCCCTGGTCTATGCATTCGCCGGCAGCCGTCTCGCCGCCAGCTTCAGCACCGACCCGGAGGTGATCGCGACCGTCGGGCGCTATGCCGTCTGGGCGGCCGTGCTGCCGCTGGCCGGCGTCGCCTCGTTCGTGTTCGACGGCGTATTCATCGGCGCCAGCTGGACCCGGGCCATGGTGCTCAGCATGGGAGCCGCTCTGGCGGCCTTCGTGGTCATGCGGTTCGTCGCGGCGCCGCTCGGCAATCACGGGCTCTGGCTGGCCTTCAGCCTCTTTTTCGTTGCGCGGGCGGCGGGTCAGGCCTGGGCGCTGCCGCGCCTGACGCGACGGAGCTTTGCGACCGCCACCTGAGGGCGAGCCCGCCTTGTCCGTGACGTGCAATCCCGTCACATTCCGCCTCGGTATTCGGGGGTGGGCATGGTGGATCTCGAGGCGGTCGGCGGGGCGGCGACGGGCGGGCTGATGGCCGGCGCGATCGAGAAGCCCACGGGACACGCCGGCGAGGCGCACAACCGCTGCGCCGACTGCGGGACCGAGACGATCGGGCGGTTCTGCCACAACTGCGGCAACGCCAGCCACGTGCATCGGACCCTGCTGCACCTGGGCGAGGAGATCCTCCACGGTGTCATGCACTTCGACAGCCGATCCTGGCGGACGCTGCCGCTGCTGGTCTTCCGGCCGGGCCGGCTGACCCGCGAATGGTGCGAGGGCAAGCGGACGCGTTACGTCTCGCCGTTGGCGGTCTTCCTGTTCACCGTCTTCGTCATGTTCATGCTGCTGAGCTATGCGCCCGAGCCCAAGGCCTCGGGGGTAGGGCGGCAGGCGGTGGCGACCGCGGACCTTGCCCGGAAAAACAGCGAACTGGCCGAGGCGCGGCTGGCGCTGAAGAACGCGCCGCCCGGCGCCCGGGAAGCGGCCGAACTGGCGGTGAAGATGGCCGAAGGGAATGTCGCGACGGCCAAGGCCCGGGTCGGCGACACGCCTAGGGCGGCGGAGGTCGACGGCTGGCAGGAGGAATTGGCGAGTGACGCCAAGACCGGCCAGCTCGGGTTCTCGCTGGGCAACAAGAAGCTGGATGAGAAGATCCAGCACAAGCTCGAGAACCCGGAACTGGCGATCTACAAGCTGCAGCAGACCTTCTACAAATTCTCGTTCCTGCTGGTGCCGATCTCGATCCCGTTCGTGGCGCTGCTGTTCCTGTGGAAGCGGGGCTTCACGCTCTACGACCACGGGGTCTTCGTGCTCTATTCGCTGACCTTCATGTCGCTGCTGATCATGGTGGCGGCGGCGATGGGGCGCGTCGGCGGCGCGGTGGGTGGCGTGGCCTTCGCCGCCGTCCCTTTCGTGGTCCCGGCGCACATGTTCTTCCAGTTGAAAGGGGCCTACGGCCTGCGGACTTTCTCCGCGCTATGGCGGACGTTCTTCCTGCTGGTTTTCTGCTCGATCGCCCTGGCGGTCTTCGTGCTGGCGATCCTCTGGCTCGGCATGATCTGAGGCGAAAGCCACAAAAGTGACGCCGCGTTCACTCTTGCGGCGCGGCGGCGGCTGAGCGAGTGTCCGCCCCAACCAAACAGAGTTCATCAAGACAGAGTTCAGGGGCGAGCGCCGTGGAGCGGTACGACTACATCATCATCGGCGCCGGATCGGCCGGCTGCGTGCTGGCGAACCGGCTTTCGGAGGACGGCAAGTCCAAGGTCCTGCTGCTGGAGGCCGGGGGCAAGGACAAGTCGCTGATGGTGACCATGCCCGCCGGCGTCGGCGGGCTGATCGGCAAGCAGGGCCCGTTCAACTGGGGCTTCTGGACCGAGCCGGAGCCGAACCTCGACAACCGCCGCCTGTGGTGGCCGCGCGGCAAGGGCTGGGGCGGCTCGTCGTCGATCAACGGCATGATCTACATCCGCGGCCACGCTCGCGACTACGACCAGTGGCGGCAGATGGGCCTCAGCGGCTGGGGCTACGCCGACGTGCTGCCCTATTTCAAGAAATCGGAGAGCCTGGAGGGCGGGGGCGACGCCTGGCATGGCGGCGAGGGGCCCCTGAAGGTGTCGAAGGCCAGCTCGCCCAACCCGATCTACAAGGCGGCGATCGAGGCGGGCGCCCAGGCCGGCTTCAAGCTGACCAAGGACTTCAACGGCTATCAGCAGGAGGGCTGGGGCCCGTACCAGCTGACCATCCACAACGGCGAGCGCTGGAGCGCCGCGCGCGGCTACCTGCACCCGGCGCTGGGACGGCCGAACCTGACCTGCATAACCGGCGCGCGGACGTCGAGGATCGTCATCGAGAACGGCCGCGCCACCGGCGTCGAGTACCTTGACGAGAAGGGCGGCAAAAATGTCGTCCACGCCGACAAGGAAGTGATCCTTTCGGCCGGGGCGGTGCAGTCGCCGCACATCCTGCAGCTCAGCGGCATCGGCGATCCCGAGCACCTGGCCGAGCACGGGGTGCCCGTGGTCCATGCGCTGAAGGGCGTGGGCCAGAACCTGCAGGACCACCTCGACGTGTGCCTGTCGTGGGAATGCCCGCAGCCGATCACGATCTATTCCATGCGCAAGGGCATCAAGACGCTGTTCGTCGGGCTGGACTACCTGCTCCGTCGCAAGGGGATCGGGCGGCAGAACTTCCTGGAGTCAGGCGCCTTTCTCCGCTCGCGGCCCGACCTGGACCGGCCGGATCTGCAGATCCATACGGTGCTGGCCATCATGCAGGACCACGGCAAGGTGCAGGTCGCCAAGGACGGCTTCACGTTCCACGTCTGCCAGCTGCGGCCGGAGAGCCGCGGGACGGTCAAGCTGAAGAGCGCCGACCCGACCGCCGATCCGGCGATCTTCGCCAACTACCTGGCCACCGAGGAAGACCGCCGCGCAATCCGCGAGGGCGTGAAGATGATGCGCGAGGTGGCCAAGCAGGCTGCCCTCAAGCCGTATATCAAGGCCGAGTTCGCCCCCGGGCCGGAGGTTCAGTCGGACGCCGAGATCGACGCCTGGATCAAGAAGGCCGCCGAGACGATCTATCATCCCGTCGGCACCTGCCGCATGGGTGTGGCGGGCGATCCGATGGCGGTGGTCGACGGCGACTGCCGGGTCCAGGGCCTGAAGGGCCTGCGGGTGGTCGACGCCTCGGTGATGCCCACCCTTGTGGGGGGCAACACCAACGCCCCCACGATCATGATCGCCGAAAAGATCGCGGACTCGATCCGCGGCCGCGCCTTCCTGCCCGCCGACGACGCCCCGGTCTATGAGGACGGCGCCCAGGCGGCCTGACCGGTCGCCCGCCCCGAGCGCGTCAGCCGCCCTTACCGGCGGCGGCCGGGCTGGACGCCGGCACCACCATCAGCCGGAACGCCGCTTCGGGCCTCAGCA
Source organism: Pseudomonadota bacterium (assembly GCA_046725615.1). GTDB lineage: Bacteria > Pseudomonadota > Alphaproteobacteria > Caulobacterales > Caulobacteraceae > Phenylobacterium. The sequence continues at coordinate 5,646 of JBKOYY010000034.1, read as the reverse complement.
GGGCCTGGGCGGCGCGCCGGACATCGGCGGCGGTCACGCGCTGCGTGCCCGGCCCGATGTCGCGGATCACATCGAGGCGCCGCGGATCGGCCTGGGCGCCCGACAGCTCGCTGACCCAGTAGCTGTTGGTCTGCTGGGCGCGCTGGATGCCTTCGAGGCGGGGCTGGCGGGCCCGGGCCAGTTCATCGGCGCTCACCTCGGTGGCGCGCAGGTCCTCGGCGATCTTCATGACGTCCGTGAAGAAGCCCGGCAGCTTTTCCGGCGGCGCTTCCACATTGGCCGCGATGTAGCCCCACCCTGACCACACCAGGCTGTGCTGCGAATTCACGTCCGGCGAATAGGTGACTCCCTGCGCCTCCCGGAGGTCCTCCGTGAGCCTGAGCTTCATGATCTCGCGCAGCACGGCCGCGTCGCGGGCGCGCTGCGGGTCGGCCCAGTAGTCGCTGGTGCCCCAGGCCACATAGCCCACGGCCTGGTCGGCCCGACCCTTGTGGGTGAGCACAACGGGCGTCGGCGCGCCGCGGGGGAACTCGCCGCCCCGGGACGGCGTCGACGGGGGTGACGGATCCGGGCGCTGCGGCAGCGCGCCGAAGGTGGCGGCGGTGGCGGCGATCGCCTGCTCGACTGTGACATCGCCAACGATCACGACCTCGATCGACCCCTCTGAGAGTCCCGGCGTCACCGCGGCCTGCACGTCTGCGAGCGTCGCTGCGGCCATCTCGTCGCGGCTTGGGAACGTCCAGCGCCGGTCGCCCGAATGGAGGATGCCGGAGAGGTCGCGCGTCAGGACCCCGCCGACGGTCGATTCATACTGGTCGTGGATCGTGCGACTGGCGGCCTTGATCCGCGCGAAGGCGGCGTCGCGCCAGGCGGGCTCGGTAAGATAGGCCGCGAGGACCTGGAGCTGGGGCGACAGGTCGCCCGTTCGGGTCGCCCCCGAGAGCACGAAGGCGTCGTCGGCGATGCTGAAGCGGCTGCCGTAGAAGCGGGAGGCCAGGACGCGCTCCATATCTTCGACGTCGATCTTCTTGAGCCCGCCCTCCACCAGGGCGTTGGCAGCCCAGAACGGGCTCTGGCGGTCGGAGGGCAGGCTGAGCATGCCGCGGCCTGCGTTCACCCGCACCAGCACCTCGTCGTCCCGGAACGCTGTCGGCTTGACCGTAAGGCGCACGCCGTTGCGGAACCGGACGAAGGTGACGCCGAGGTCGCCGACCGCGCGCTGCTCGGCCACCTGGCCGGGCGGACCAAAGCTCTCGTAGGGCCACGCGATGTGCGAGGCGGCGGCCGGCGGGGCGACCGCGACCGCCTGAGAGGTCGCCAGCGCGGCCAGCAGCGTACGTTCACCGCCCTCGACCGGGGTCGGCGAGGTCATGAACACCAGCGGACCCTGGCCTTGGAAGACGCCCTTCAGCGCCGCGTTGACGGCGTCGGCCTTCAGGTCCTTCACCGCCGCCTCGAAGTAGGTGAGGTCGTCCGCGGGCGAGGTGACGACCGTGTGGTCGGGCAGCGAGGACAGGATTTCTCCGGCGAGGTCCGCCGGGCGGCGGGTGGCGGAGCCGGCGGCAGCGGCCTTCAGGCTGGCGCGGAACTCCTCGACCTCGCGGTCCAGCTCGTCCTGGCGCACGCCATAGGCGACGAGGCGGCGCTGCTCCTGCTCGGCCGCGGCGAGGGCCTCGCGCCACCGGCCGGACTCGGCGCTGACGGCGATCGTGGCGATGCGCGCGGCGTCGTCCTGCTCGCCCTTGTAAGCGCCGGCGCCCAGGAACGGCGGATCGGAACTCCGGGCGATGGCTGAATAGCGGCGGTTCAGCACGGCCAGGCCGAGGGTCTCGATCAGATCGCGGCGGCGCTTGGCGACGGTGTCCGGGGCGTGGTCGGGCGGGCTGACCCAGGCGATCTGCAGGCCCTGGGTCAAGCCGGGGTCCACGACCAACCGGGCCTCGGCGCCGCGCGGCGCGATGGAGCCCTGGTCAGGCTCGGCCGGGGCAGGTCCCTGCGCCGTCCAGCCACCGAACGCGGCGCGGATCCGGGCCTCCATCGCGTCGACGTCGAAGTCTCCCGCCGCGACGAACACGGCGCGTTCCGGCCGGTACCATTGGCGGTAGAAGTCGGCGATCCGGCCGGCGGGCGCGGTCTTCAGCACCTCGACCCGGCCGATGGGCAGGCGCTGGGGCAGCCGTTGGCCCTTCAGCAGGAATTTCAGCCGCTCGATCGTGACACGATAGCCGGGGGTGTCGCGGGCGCGTTCCTCGGCCAGAACCACGCCGCGCTCGCGGTCGACGGCGGCCGGGTCGATGGACAGGTTGAAGGCCGCCTCGCGCAGCAGCTTCAACGCGGTGTCCACGGTTTCGGCGTCGGTGTGCGGCAGGTCCAGCTTGTAGACGGTCTCGGAGAAGCCGGTCGATGCGTTGGTGTCGGCCCCGAACGCCAGGCCCAGGCGCTCGAGGATCTTGATCATCTCGCCCTCCTTGACCTCCTTGGAGCCGTTGAAGGCCATGTGCTCCAGGAAGTGGGCGAGGCCTGCCTGATCGTCGGCCTCCATGAGCGATCCCGTCGCGAACCAGAGGCGGAAGGCGGCCTGGCCGGGTGGGGTCGCCTGGCGGCGGATCGCGTACCGCATGCCGTTGGGCAAGGCGCCGAAGCGGACCGCGGGATCGGCCCTCAGATCGGACCGCGCCTGAGGCCATTCGCCCGTTGCGGCCTGATAGGGCGCTGCCGCAGGCGCGGCGCTGGCGGGATGCGAGAAGGCGAAGGCGAGCGAGAACGCGGCGGCCAGGGCGGCGCCGGGAAAGCGGGTCATCAGATCTGCCGGGAAGGATGCATCAGGTCGCCGCACCATCGCCGCGCGTGATGGCGAGGGCAAGGCGTCTGGCGACGAACCGCGCGGGCCGGGCGAAGGGCGCTGCGTCGACGCTCGCGTCTCGGCGCGACACTGCTTAAATGAGGGCCATGGACGTCCTTCGTTTCGAAGCGCCGACGCCGGGCGAGCCGCGGCCGCAGAACCACGGCGGCGCCGGATATCGCCCGCCGCCCGAGCCGATGGTCAACGCGCCGTGGCCGGTGGTGGCGATGTGCGCCGCGATCCTCGGGGTCTATGCGCTGCAGACCCAGGCGCCGTTCCTCGAGCCGCTGTTCGCCTTCTCTCCGGCCCGTCTGGCCCACGGCGAGACCGCCGGGCTGGTCACCTCGCAGTTCCTGCACGGCAATTGGGCCCACGCCCTGATGAACGCCGCCTTCGTGCTGGCTTTCGGCGCACCCGTGGCGCGCTTCTTCGGGCGCGGCGTCTTGGGGACGACCACCTTCTTCGCCTTCTATCTGCTCTGCGGGATCCTGGCGGCTCTGGGCTTTGCGGCCCTGCACTGGGGGATGGACGCGGCCATGGTAGGGGCTTCGGGCGCCGCCTCGGGCCTGATGGGCGCCGCCGCCCGGCTGATCGGCGGCCATGGTCGGGCGGGACCGATGTTCTCGAGCGCCGTCACCGGCATGGGGCTGGCCTGGATCGTGGTCAACGTGATCATGGCCTTCACTGGCGGGGCGCTGATCCCGGGCGCCGGGGGCGCCGGCGTGGCGTGGGAGGCCCACCTGGCGGGATTTGCCGCGGGCGTGCTGCTCATCGGCCCCTTCGGATGGATAGCTGGCCGGCGCTGAACCGCCGGTCACGTGGGCGTGAAGCCGACCTCATTGTAACCGCAGTGAAATTGGGCGACGCTGTTATCCGAAACCAACGGCCACGGAGGCCCCATTGCTGGTCTCACAGATCCTCAGGACCAAGGGCGACAGCGTCTTTACGGTCAAGCCCGGCGACACGGTCGGCGCAGTCGCCGAGCTCCTCCATTCCAGGGGCGTCGGCGCCTTCGTAGTGCTGGAGGCCGAACGCGTGGTCGGCATCGTCTCCGAGCGTGACGTGGTCCGATCCGTGGCTGCCCACGGGGCAACGGCGCTCGGGCGGCCGGTGTCCGACTTCATGACGGCCAACGTCCTCTTCGCCGACCCGGGCGACACGATCGACTCGGCCCTAGGGCGCATGACCGACCGGCGGATCCGCCATCTCCCGGTTTGCCGCAACGATCGGCTGGTGGGGATCATCTCCATCGGCGACCTGGTGAAGTGGAAGATCTCGGAGGTCGAGGCCGAAGCCGACGGCCTCAAGGCCTATATCGCCGCCAGCTGAGCTTGACCGCCGCCATCCCCTCCGGAAGGAGGGCTTAAAGCCGGCTGCCCGCCGGTGAAGAGGGCGGGGAAGGGGACGGCCCTTCTCCGCCCCGTTTCGTTGTCGCGAGTGTTCTGTGTGGCCGTTCCCTGCCCGGGAACCCCGCTTCACATCGCGCGTGGCGAATCTTCCGGGAGGCCCGAAACCGCGGCGTTGGCCAGGCTGTAGGCCTCGAGCACCTCCGCCGTTGCGTCGCGGGCCCGCAGGAGGGCCTCGCGCAGCGTGCACGTCTCCAGGTCTGGACAGTCCGCGCACTTGCGGAAGCCGAGCCGGGGCGAGACGCAGGGCGCCAGCGCCAGTGGGCCGTCGATGATCCGGATGACCTCCGCGAAGGAGATCTCGGCCGGCGCCCTGGCGAGCACGTATCCCCCGAACTTGCCGCGCCGGCTCACCACGATCTGGTTGCGGGACAGCTCCAGCAGAATCGCTTCGAGGAACTTGCGTGGCGCTCCGGCCCGGAGGGCGAGCTCACCGGCGCTCACCTGGGCGCCGTCGGCCCGGGCGAGTTCCACAAGGGCGCGCAGTCCGTACTTTGCCTTTTGAGAGAGCATGGATCCTCCGTGCCCCTTCTGACCGGGCGGACGGTCGCGTGCAAGCTGGCTGCGCGTCTCCCGTGTGACAGCTGCGTGGCGCGGCCGATCAGCCTGAGGAAGCGCGCTTCGCAAAGGCTTCCCCCCTTTGCCCCGCAGCAGGGTCGGATACTGCGGCATTCCACTGTTCCGTGGGAATCTTTGCTACGCCCTGTTGACGCCCGCCCGGGCGGCCAATAGATAGCCGCCTCCGCTCGGGACCGGGCGGCGACCGAAGCCTGTATGAGGGTGTAAACCCTTGATAAGACTAAGGAAGCCGGCTGGTTCCGAGAGTCGGCGGTAGCGCTAGCGACGGCGATGGACTTCGGTCCTGACGCATGACGACAGCGCGGCCTGGACGACGGCTCTGGATTTCCGGGGCGTTGGCCAGGAACCCGAAAGGGGCCGGTTGACACCTAGGGGGGTGGTCACTAACTAGCCGCCTCCCGCTCGGGCGGGGCTCAATTCCGGCAGGGTGCAGGCGCTGGCAACAAAGCGCTTGATATTCTCTCGGAAATGGGTAATTTCCCGAGCCTCAATCGAATCGCTACGGACTTTGGGGGAAGCCCCTCGGCAGCCCTAAGTGATTTTTGCGGCCAAATCCGGGGTTTCTCGGAAATGTCGCAAGGCCCCGAAAAGGCCGATTGACACCAAAGAGGTCGGTCACTAAGTAGCCGCCTCCGCCGCCCACCGGCGAAAAACAGTGGGGTCGGCGGAAGTCGATCGGGTCTTTGACATTGTTGAATTGGAAAGAGAAACGCAGGCGGCGGCGTCCTTGCGATAGTCCTAACCAGACTATCTCGACGCTGACTGTGACTGCGGTCTCTTGAAGACACCATGAATATGGTCGCGGCTTAATTGTCGTGG
>JBKOYY010000191.1:0-26411 GCA_046725615.1 Pseudomonadota bacterium | reverse complement strand
GCCTTCGGCCTCCTCGACCCGCGCGCGGGCGGCCCGCCGCTGGGCATCCTCGGCGGCGAGCTCGCCGGCCAGGCGTTCGACCTCCGCGTCGGCCTCGGCCCTGGCGGCCTCGGCCGCGCGGGCGGCGGCTTCCAGCTCCGGGCCACGTTCCGGGGCGGCCGCAATCTGAGCCTGGAGGGCCGTAAGGTCGTCGGCCAGCCGCTTCAGCGCGACCTCGGCGTCTTCGGTGATGTGCGCCTCGCGGGCCCGGTCCGCGTCGATGCGCTCCAGGTCGCCGGACAGCCGGGCGAGTTCGGCGGCGTGCGCCTCCTCCTCACGCTCGAGGCGGTCCTTGTCGATGGCCAGCTTGTGCAGGATCGCCGCGGCGATGGTCTCGGCCTCGCGCAGCGGCTTCAGCGCCGCCTCGCCCTCGGCGGCGCGCGTCGTGGCCGCGGCGGCCGCGCGAGCGGTCTCCTCGACCGCTCGGACGGCGGCCTGGGCTTCGGCGGTGATACGCTCGGCGGCGGCCTTCGCCTCGGTCCACTTGGCGACAAGTACGGCGCCCTGCAGCGCACGGATCTCGGCGGAGAGCTTCTTGTAGCGCTCGGCCTGCCGCGCTTCCCGCCGCAGCCGGTTGAGGCTGGATTCCAGCTCGCGAGCCACATCGTCCAGCCGCGTCAGGTTGGTCTCGGCCGCCCGCAGCCGCAGTTCGGCCTCGTGACGGCGCGAATGCAGGCCGGAAACCCCCGCCGCCTCTTCCAGGATCAGTCGTCGGTTCTGCGGCTTGGCGGCGATCAGCTCGGAGATCTGGCCCTGGCGCACCAGGGCGGGCGAGCTCGCGCCCGTCGAGGCGTCGGCGAACAGCAGCTGGACGTCCCGCGCCCGCACCTCACGGCCGTTGATGCGATAGGTGGAGCCCGCGCCGCGGTCGATCCGGCGGACGACCTCGATCACCGGATGGTCGTTGAAGGCCGGTGGGGCGCGGCGGCTCGAATTATCGATGGTCAGCGACACCTCGGCGTGGTTGCGCGAGGGACGGTTGGAGGCGCCGGCGAAGATCACGTCGTCCATCCCGCCGGCGCGCATGGCCTTGGCGGAATTGGCGCCCATCACCCAGCGCAGGGCTTCCAGCAGGTTGGACTTCCCGCACCCGTTCGGCCCGACGATGCCCGTGAGTCCCGGTTCGATCCGAAACTCGGTCGGATCGACGAAGGACTTGAAGCCCGCAAGCCTGAGGCGCTGGAAGTGCACCGCGGTTAGCGCCTCCCGCCTTTCGTCGCCTTGGCGATGGCCGCATCGAGGTCGGCCAGGCTGGGCACGTGGTCGTTGGCCAGCATCACGCCGTTGACGAAGAAGGTCGGCGTGCCGGTCACCTTGTCGGTCTGGGTGGCGTACTGCAGGCGGCCATCCAGCGCGATCTGCGCCTTTTCGTCGGTGATGCAGGCCTCGAACTGCGCCTCGGTGAGGCCGTTCTTCTTGGCGATCTCGACGAAGATCGGCTTGATCGACCCGGTCTGCCACCGCGACTGGCTGCGGAAAACGTCATCGACGATCTGGAAGTACCTGGTCCCGCCGTTGCACCGGGCCATCAGGAAGCCCGCCGCCGCCACCTGGGCCGGGGCGGTCAGCAACTCGCGCACCGTGAAATAGACCCGCCCGGTATCGATGTACTTGGCCTTGAACGCCGGAAAGACCTCGGCGTGGAAGTCGGCGCAGTGCGGGCACGTGAGCGAGAGGTACTCCACCACGTGCACCGGCGCCTTGGGATTGCCAAGGCTCATGTCGCCGGGCGCGGCCTTCACGGCCGCCCCGGCCGGCGCAGCCCCCGCCAGCGCGACCATCCCCGCCGCGCCGGCGGCGGTCAGCAGGGCGGAGCGGCGGGTGAGCGCGGACATCCTACTTCGAGGCCTCCGCCACGGCGGCGTCCAGCTCTTCCATGGTCATCTCGCCTTCCTTCACCTTCTTGCCGTTGAAGAAGAAGGTGGGGGTCGAGCTGATGTTGCGCTCGGTCTGGGCCTTCTGGACCCGTTCGGCGAGGGCCTTGTTGCCGGCCTCGTCCGAAACGCACTTGTTGAACTGCTCCTCGGTCATGCCGGCCGACTGAGCGACCTTCAGCAGCGTGCCGCGGGCGTCGCCGGTGCGGTACATCTCTTCCTGGCTGCGGAAGAGCGCGTCGATCACGCTGAAATACTTGTCCTTGCCGGCGCAGCGGGCCGTGAGGAAGCCCGCGACGGCGACCGCCTCCGGCGGCGTGATGAACTCGTGCAGGGTGTAGTGGACCTTGCCGGTGTCGATGTACTTGGCCTTGAAGGCCGGGAAGACGTCGTTGTTGAAGCGGCCGCAGTGGCTGCAGGTGGTGGAGGCGAACTCCTCCATCTTCACCTTGGCCTTCGGGTCGCCCAGCGACATGGCGTCGCCCGAGACGGCCCCGCCGCCACCCTTGCTGCAGCCGGCCAGCGCCAGCGCCGCGCCCGCGACTGCGGCGACCATCACGAGACGACGGGTGAAGTTGGACATCAGGACCTTCCGGAAGTTCTGAACGAAGGATTAAAGCGCGATTCCCGCGCGCCCCAAGCGGCGTCGCGCCGTGGGACTGCCCCGGGGCTCCGCGCGGACTTGCCGATGGAACCGCGGCGGTTGTGTGTCAACCGTCGTTGCGCCGCCGCATGACGCCGCGGCCCAGGGCGAGCAGGGCGTCCTTCAGCTTGCCGTCGGGCGCGCCGGCCAGCCCTTCGGCCAGGTTCGCTTCGACAGCGGCGTCCAGCGGCGCCTGCCGGCGGCGCGGGGCCGGGGCGTTCTCCGCTCGCTGCAGCGGCCCCTGGATGATCCGGAGTTTCTGGACCGCCTCGGGGCCGAGGAACAGATTCACGCGCGCCAGGATCTCGTGGGCCTGGTGCTGAATGATCGCAGCCGCGGGTCCCGCGACCCGGATCTCCAGCGAGGACGGGCCGCCGTTGCGGCCCTTGATCAGCTTCACCGGCTCGGTGCGCTTGGCGACTTCCGGCCCCACCACCTCGCGCCAGCGGGCCGACAGCGCGCCCGCGCCCTGTCCGAAGCGCGCGTCCAACTCCCTGATGAGGCGCGACAGCCCGCGCCCTGCCGGCGGAGGCGCGCGGTGCGGCGGCCGGGTGCGCTTCTGCGACAGGATGCGGAGGGCTTCCTCTGCGCTCGGGAGCTGGCGGGGCATGGCCCCTAGATTATCGCGCCCATCCGCTCGAGCCACCACTGATTGATCTGCCAGATCGACGCCTCCAGCGGCGACAGCCGGCCCTGCTGGGTCATCGGGGCCTTGAGACCGCGCCAGACGAGGTCGTTGGCCGCGATGTCCTCCTGGTGAATGTGGTCGGTGAACTGCGCCGAGGCCTCGACGATCTGCTCGAACTCGGGGAGCTGGCGCGCGAAGCCCGGCACGCAGACGTGGATCTTCAGGACAAGGCGATCCGCCGCCTCCGGGAAGACCTGGTACCAGGCCATGCCGTTGCCGTGCAGCGCGAACATGAAGTGCGGAAAGGCCACCGCGGCGAAGAGCGCGCCGGCCTGCCAGTCCTCCAGTCCCTGCACCATGCGATCGCCATGGCCCGCAGCCGCGGGATCGGCGGCCGGCATGTGCAGGATCGACCAGGGCTGCCCGTGGTTGTCCGGAACCTTGGAGTCGCGGGCGTGGAACACCGGCTCGAAGGTCTGCGCGTGGGGGCCGATGTGGTGGTAGGCCTCCATGAAGTTCTCGACCAGGACCTTCCAGTTCCAGCCGGAGTCGTAGGTCAGCGTGCGGACGACGACCATGTCGGCCATGCGGTACCGCTCGAAGTAGCTGCGGAGGCCCTCGACCTGCGGCGCGAAGGGTTCTGCCCCGGGGTCGAGGTTGGCCAGGATGAATCCCTCCCACACCTCGGTCCGCACCTGCGGCAGGCGGCAACCCTCCGGTGCGAACCCCTCGGCCCCGTCCATCAGCGGCGCGGCGACGAGCTGGCCGGCGGTGTCGTAGGCCCAGGAATGGTAGGGGCAGGTGAACAGCTTCCGTCGGCCGGCGCCCTCCGCGATCGCGGCCGCGCGGTGCAGGCAGACGTTGGACATCACCCGGAACACGCCGTCCGTCCCATGGACGACCAGCAGCGGCTGCCCCATGAGGTCGACGGTCAGGTAGTCGCCGGGCTCGGGAAGCTGGTCGGTGCGGGCCAGCGGCGTCCAGGTCCGCCGGAAGACCCGCTCGACCTCCAGGTCGTAGACGTCGTCGCGGACATAGGCGGCCGGCGGCAAGGTCCACGCCTGCTCGAGCGGTCGCCTCACCAGCGCGAGCTCGTCTTCGGTCATCCCCGGCAGCACCCCGTCCGACATCGTCGCTTCCCTCTCGCCCTGGTCCAGCATCGCGAATTTGCCGTACGTCGAGCAAGGTTTCGCAGCCGCCGCCGGGAGTGATAGGCCACGGGCGTGACCCCAGAGACTCTCCGCGTCGAACTCCTCGCCTGGTACGACGAAAACGCGCGCGACCTGCCCTGGCGCGTCGGGCCGCAGGCTCACGCGTCCGGCGTGCGGGCCGATCCCTACCGGGTCTGGCTGTCGGAGGTGATGCTGCAGCAGACCACCGTGCCGCACGCCACGCCGTACTTCCTGAAGTTCACGGCGCACTGGCCCACCGTGTCAGACCTCGCCGCCGCGCCCGACGAGGAGGTGATGGCCGCCTGGGCCGGCCTCGGCTACTACGCCCGCGCCCGCAACCTGCTGGCCTGCGCCCGGGCCGTGGCGCGCGACCACGGCGGCGTGTTCCCCGACAGCGAGGACGGCCTGCGCGCCCTGCCCGGCCTTGGGCCCTACACCGCCGCTGCGGTGGGCGCGATCGCGTTCGACCTGCCCACCAACGTCGTGGACGGTAATGTCGAGCGGGTTATGTCGCGGCTGTTCGCGGTGGAGACGCCGCTCCCCGACGCCAAACCCGGCCTCAAACGGCTCGCCGCCGACCTCGTGCGAAACGAACGCCCCGGTGACTGGGCCCAGGCGCTGATGGATCTGGGCGCCACCGTCTGCCGTCCCAAGGCGCCGCTCTGCGACCGCTGCCCGGTCGCCGGTCATTGTGCGGCGCGGGCGCAGGGCGCGCCGGAGACCTATCCGCGCAAGACGGCCAAGGCCGAACGGCCCCAGCGCCACGGGGTGGCCTATGTGCTGACCCGCGCCGACCGGATCGCCCTGGTCCGGCGTCCGCCGAAGGGCCTGCTGGGCGGGATGCTGGCCCTGCCGACCAGCGAGTGGCGCGCGACGCCGTGGACCGAGGCGGAGGCCCTGGCCGCGGCGCCTGCGCCGGCCGACTGGCGGCCGGCCGGCGAGGTGGCGCACGTCTTCACCCACTTCGGCCTGACCCTGCGCCTGCTCCGGGCCGAGGGCGACGCGGAGGGCGTCATCTGGAGCCCGCGACGCGACCTCGACGCCCTGCCCAGCGTGTTCCTGAAGGCCGCCAGGGCGGCCCTCTCCAACCTCATCTAGAGCGCGGGCCTCATCTGGCGCGCGGGAACGCCACGCTCAGGATCGCGAAGGCTGTCAGCGACAGCGCCAGCGCCGTCGCCGGGATGGCCGGCACGCCCCAGGCCGCCAGCGAGGCGCCGCCCGCGGCCGACCCCAGCGCCTGGCCCAGGGCGACCACCGACCCGTTCAGCGCCAGGGCGACCGGCGCGCCCTCGGTGGCGTGGATCAACCGCGACTGGATCACCGGGGTGATGGAGAACAGCGCCGTCGCCGCCACGAAGATCGCCGAGGCCACCAGGACCTGGCTGGGCAGGCCGGGCGGCAGCGCCTGGTGCGTGGCGGCGAAGTGCAGGCTCATGGCCGTCGCCTGGATGACGAAGCCCAGCAGGATCCACGACTTCCCGGCGTTGCGGTCGGCGGCCCGCGCGCCCAGCCAGAGGCCGGCGATCGACCCCCAGCCGATCATCGCCTGGAAGACGCCGACGCCCGCGCCGGTGACGCCCGCCCCGACCCGCACGATCGGCGCGATGTAGAGGTTCAGGGTCATGTTGGCCGCGAACACCAGGAAGGTGGTCAGGTACAGCGGCCAGATCGCGCTCACCGGCACGCGCCCGCCGTCGCGCCGGGGCGGCGGCGGCACGCTGGGCAGAAACAGCAGCACCGCCGTCAGGGCGATCCCCGACAGCAGGGCTGCGAACAGGAAGGTGGCGCGCCAGCCGAAGATCGAGCCGACGACGCTGCCCATCGGGATCCCGACCACGAAGGCCAGGGTCATGCCGCCGGAGACCAGGGCGATCGCCGAGCCCCGCCGCTCGGGCGGCGCGAGGGTCGCGGCGGCCACGCTCGCCGCGGGTCCCGACATGGCCCCCGCGAGCCCGGCCAGGCCCCGCAGCACCAGCAGCGCCTCGAAGTTCGGCGTCATCGCGCAGGCCAGATGCAGCGCCAGCCCGAGGACCAGCCCGCCCGCCACGACCCAGCGGCGGTCCAGCCGTCCGAGCCGCCAGGCCGCCAGCGGCCCGAGGACCGCCGAGGTCAGCACGTAGGCGGTCTGCAACTGCCCCGCCACGGCCGTCGAGACGTGCAGGTCCGCGGCCATCGTCTCGAGCAGGCCGGCGAAGATGAAAGCCGCCGACCCGAAGGCGAAGGTGCACAGGGTCAGCACATAGATGCGCGGATTCACTCGCCTTGCCCGCCCATGCTGGATCCCCCGAACGCCTCCGCGGCCGACAACTTCGCCGAAAAACCGGTATGCGGTCCAGTCACTCGGTGCGGCTGGCGACGATGTTCTGGAGCTGCCAGCCGGCGGCTTCCACCAGGCGGCCGTAGAACTCGGGCTCGTAGGCCTGCTCGGGGGTCTCGCGGACCATGCGGTCGATCACATGGGCGTCCTCGCCGACGAGGATGCGCCAGCGCTCTTCGCGCACCCCGTCGAGGATGATCGTCGCCGCCTCGGCCGCCGAGGTCGGGGCGTCCTCCTGGAAGCGGCGGGCCTGCTCGGTCACCATGGCCTGGATGGCCGCGTCCGGCACGCCGGCCGAGTCCATGCCCATCCGGGCGATGCGGTCACGGGCGCGTTCCAGCTCCTCGGCGGTCAGGGCGTCCTCGTCGACCCCGCGGATCACCTTGCGCGAATTGGCGACGATGGCGGTGCCGATGTGGCCCGGCATGACCACCGAGCACTTCACGTGCGGCGCATTGAGCCGCAGGTCCGTGATCAGGGCCTCCGTGAACCCGCGGACCGCGAACTTCGCCGCGGCGTAGGCCGTGTGCGACACGTGCGGGCCGAGGCTGGCCCAGAGGCCATTCACGGACGACGTGTTGACGATGTGCGCCTCGTCCGCCGCGACCAGCATCGGCATGAAGGTGCGCACGCCGTAATAGACCCCGCCCCAACACACGTTGAACGTCCGCTCCCACTCGGCCCGGTCGTCATTGACGATGGAGCCGCCGCCGCCGATGCCGGCGTTGTTGAACAGCAGGTTCAGCCGGTCCGTGTCGTGCGCCTTGGCGGCCTCGTCACGGAAACGGACCAGCGCCGCCTCGTCCGAGACGTCCGCCACGTGGGCGGTGATCTTCGCGCCCTGGGGAATGCGGTCGGCCTCGCACAGGGCGATGGTCTCGGCCATGTTGCGGTCCGAGACGTCGCACATGGCCACGCTGCAGCCCTCGGCGATGAGCTGGCGCGCCAGTTCGCGCCCCATGCCCGTGCCGCCGCCCGTGACCACCGCGAACTTGCCGGCGAAATCCTTCATCCCGTCCTCCCGTTGTTTGGGAGGACGCTAAGACCCCTTCCGCCGCGTCACGCCACCGCGGGCGTCAGGCGGCCTGGGTCGATGGAGGACGAAGCCCGCCCAGGCCGAGCGGCTCGACCTCGATGGGGGCGAGGCCTCGCCCGGGCGTCCAGGCGATCCGCGCGCCCAGCGCCGCCAGCGCCGGGGCCGCGTCCACCTTGCGCAGCTGGAGCTTGGCCAGGGCCGCCACCGGGACCTTCACATGCAGCACCGGCTGCATGTCCGCCTCCGTCAGGCCGCCCGGCCGGCAGACGCGGGCCAGGATCTCGACCGCCTCCACCTGGACGATCTGCAGAAGCTCCACGGCCAGGCGCAGGGCCAGCGAGCAGGCGTTGGCGAGCTGCAGGTCCGCGCGTTCCGCGGCGCTCATCTCGACCCAGGTGGCGCTGGTGGCGCCCGAAAGGCAGCTCTCGTCCGGCAGCGCGTCGAACTCCAGCAGGTCGACGCAGGCCACGAGGCGCTCGGGGGCCGGCTGGTGGATCGTCAGCCCCTCGACGATGTCCTTCAGCGCCTGGGCCACGCCCTGGACCTTCAGGGCGCCGGCGATAGCCTCGACCTTCAGGGCGCGGACGTCGGGCGCCAGGGCCAGCAGCCGATTGTGCTTGTCGGCCTCCGCCTTGGCTCTGGCCCAGAGTTCGGCGTCCGCCTTGGCGGCCTCGATGACCTTGTCGTTCAGCTCCCGGCGCTTCTCGCGCTCGATGCCCAGCAGGCTGTCCATCAGCGACGGACGGTACTCGGCCAGCTTTCGGCGGGCGGCGGCTGAGACGGCGTCACGGGCGATGGCCGGGGCGACGGGGCCGGTCGCGATGATGCTCTCCCAGTCCACGCGTTTCGGCGACACCTTGTGCGCTTCAGTCAGCCGCGAGATCAGCGCCTGGTGCGCGTCGGCTTCCGCGCGGCTGGGCCGGCGGCGCGTGGTCGCGCGCTGCCTGCGGTCCCGGTCGCGGACCAGCCGCCCGGCGGCGCGGTCGACGCGGCTCAGGGATGCGATGACCGTCGCGTGGGGGCTCGCGGTCATGTTTCCTCCTGGTTCGGCAGCGTGCTGCCGCGGCGGCGTTTTGCCGCTCCACAAAATGGGTAACCAGCGTTCGTAAGCGAAACCTTTACAGTGACAATTCAATGGCTAAGAGACCGGCATAACGACGATCTCAGGTAGTCTTCGCAGAACTTTCGCCCACGAAGACGACCCGCGCGCCCTTGTCGACGGCCCGGGCGAGCTGTTCTGCGTCCCAGTTGGTGAGGCGCACGCAGCCGTGGCTCGCGGCCTTGCCCACCAGCTCCGGCTCAGGCGTCCCGTGGATGCCGTAGGTATCCTTGGTGAGGTCGATCCATACCGCGCCGACCGGGTTGTTCGGCCCCGCGGCGATGGTCTGGCGGCCTGCCTTGCGGTCTCCGAAGTTCAGGCGGCTGGGATCGTAGGTCCAGGTCGGCGCGTGCGCTACGGCCCGCACGGCCCATTCCCCCGAAGGTGTCGGATTGTCTCCGGACCCCACCGTCGCCGGGTAGGCGGCCAGCAGCCGCCCGGCGGAGTCATACGCGCGCACCTGCTTCAGCGCCTTGTCGACCTCGACCACCGCCACCTTGGCCGGCAGCGGCTGCGACGAGACCGCGGCCACCACGATCCGTGTTCCCGCGCGCGCGAAATCGACACCGGGGTTCAGCGCCTGCAGCAGCGTCGGATCCATGTGGAAGCGCTCGGCCAGGGCTTCCAGCGGCCCGGAGAAGGCGAGCCGATCCAGGGCGGCCATCTCGACGTAGTCATCCGGAATCCGGTCGACGAACGGGCCCGCCACGTCGTCGGCCGTGATGACATAGTCGGTCAGCGCGGGGCGCGCGTCGGCCGTCAGGCGCGTCCAGACCGCCGCGTCGAGCTGGCCGTCCACCGGCAGGTCGTTGGCGCGCTCGAACGCCATCACCGCGTTGCGGGCGTTCTCGCCGTCCTGGCCGTCGATCACCCCGGGCGAGAAGTGGGCCCGGTCCAGCAGAACCTGCGCTCTCAGCAGCAGGTCGCGCCGCTGCGGCTCCGTGATCGGCTGACCGGTCCAGGCAGCCTGGTCGACCGCCCGGGCGATCGGGGAGGTCGAGGGCTGCACCGCCGGTTCCGGCGCGGGCAGGGCCGCCGGCGCGACACCCTGGGCGTCCGCGCGCGGCGCCTCCTTCGGCCTGAGGCTGAAGCCGTCGCAGGCGGCCAGCGCCAGCACGGAAGCTCCCAGGACGGCGACGGTGGCGAACTTCATGCTGGACCTCTGCGTTTCGCCGCGCGTTGCTGGCGGCCGGATGATGAAGCTTCGAGAAGTCCTGCGGTTCCTGGGTGCGGCGGCGGCGGCGATGGTCCTGCTGCTGCTGCTGGTCGTGCGCGTGACCGGCTGCTCGCCGACGCGCCAGGCGGCCGCGCCGCCCGGCCGAGCCCCCTCCGAAGCCGCCGCGCCGGTGAGTACGGAATGCCGGCGGGACGGCTGGCGCGGCGCGGCCGAGGCGAACGCCGCTTCCCTGCAGACCCTGGCCTGGGCGCCGTTCGGGCGGCCGGAGACCGGCTGGGAAATCTACGCCCCCCTGGTCCAGCGCGAGATCGGCACAGCCTGTCCGCCCCACAGCGAGGGGTTCGCCGCCGCCCTCGCCGCCTGGCAGGGCGCCCACGGGCTTGGCCAGACGGGAATCCTCGACGAGCCGCTCTTCCTGGCGATCAAGACCGACATGCAGGGCCGCCGCGAGTTCGTGCGCTTCACCTCGTTCGGCCAGTGCCCGGACACGCCCGACCTGATCACCGCCGCGCGGATCGACGAGGGCTATGGCGGCAAGCAGGTGTGGCTTCGGCCCAAGGCGTTGGCCGCCTATCGCCGGATGGTGGACGCGGCCCGGGCCGAGGTTCCCGAGATCGCCGCAGATCCGCGCAACCTCACGATCTTCTCGGGCTACCGCAGTCCGTCGGCGGATGCGGCTCGCTGCCAGGCCGAGGGCAATTGCGACGGCATCGCCCGCGCCCGCTGCTCGGCGCATCGCACGGGCCTGGCCGCCGACATCTACGTCGGGCAGGCCCCCGGCTATGGCCCCGACTCAAGCGCCGATCCGAATCGCCTGCACCTGAGCCGTACGCCCACCTACCGCTGGATGCTGGCCAATGCGGAGAGGTTCGGGTTCGTGAACTACCCCTTCGAGCCCTGGCACTGGGAATGGACCGGAGAGCCGCCATGACCACGGACGCTCGCTGACGCTGCGAGACAGTGGACGGCGCGGCCGTACCGACCTTACGGTCCGCGCCATGCCCAGCGCGACCCTGAACGGCGTGACCATCGCCTACGACGACATCCCGCCCGCCGGCCCGGCCCAGCGCACGGTCCTGCTCCTGCACGGCTTCGCCTCCAACCGGAACGAGGGCTGGCGGCGCACCGGCTGGTACGGCGCCTTCGAACGGCGTGGCATCCGCACCATAGCCCTCGACCAGCGCGGCCATGGCGAGAGCGTCAGGTCGCACGACCCCGCCGATTACGGACGCCTGAAGATGGCCGCGGACGCCCTGGCCTTGCTCGACCACCTGGGCGTCGGGCGGTGCGAGGTCTTCGGCTATTCGATGGGCACGCGGACGGCGCTGCAGATGGCGCTCGATGCGCCCGACCGCATCGGTCACCTGATGCTGGGCGGCGTCGGCGGCAAGCTCTTCGACCCGCCGCGTCCGGGCGCCTCCGAAGCCATGCAGCAGGCGATGGCCGCCGCTGATTCCGAAACCATCTCCGAACCGTTCCTGAAGAGCTTCCGGCAGTTCGCCGACGAGCAGGGCGAGGACCGCCAGGCGCTGGCCGCCATGTCGGCCGCCCAGAACCCTGCCTGGGACCAGGCCGCCCTCTCGCGTCTGCCGATGCCGGTGCTGGTGGTGGCGGGCGCCCGAGACGATCTGGCGGGCGATCCCGAAGCGCTCGCCCGCCTGTTCCCGCATGGCAAGGGCGTCAGCCTGCCGGGCTGCGACCACTTCTCGGCGATTCCGCACGCCTCGCTGAAGGCGACGGTGTTCGACTTCCTCGACGGCCTGCTCGACGACGACTTCCCGCCGTTCGAGTAGTCAGCGCGCGAAGCTGTACGCCCCGCCCTTCTCCAGCGCCGCCTTGTAGGCCGGACGGGACTGGAAGCGTTCCAGCCACGCCGTCATGTTCGGGTAGCCGTCCAGCTTGCCGAACGCGCCCATCACCTCGGCCACGAAGCTCAGGTTGATATCGGCGCCGGTGAGCTCGCCGCCCAGCAGCCAGTCCCGGCCCGCGAGGCTTCGGTCCACATAGCCCATGTGGTTGGCGATCTCGCTCTGGATCCGGGGCTGGAGCGGTGCGCCGGCCTCGCCCAGGCGGCCCACGTACATGGAGAGCATCAGCGGCAGCATCGCCGAGCCCTCGGCGTAGTGGAGCCACTGGTTGTAGACCTCGTAGTCGTCGCTCCCGATCGCCGGAGCCATCCGCCCGCCGCCGTGGCGGCGGATGATGTAGTCGATGATCGCGCCACTCTCGTGGACCGTGCGGTCGTTGTCCGTGATCACCGGCGACTTGCCCAGCGGATGGACCGCCGTCAGCTCGGCCGGCGCCAGCCGGGTGGTGGGATCGCGGTCGTACCGCTTGATCTCATACGGGACGCCCAGCTCCTCAAGCAGCCAGAGGATGCGCTGCGAGCGCGAGTCATTCAGGTGATGGACGACGAGCATGAGGCGCTTTCCCTGTTCTGGTGTGGCATCAGCAAAGGCTCTGACCTGACGTAACGCAAGCCTGCCATAAGCCCCTCATGACTCTGATCCTGCCCAACCTGACCAGTCTCCTCGACCAGGCCGCGGACGAGGCCGCCGCCCTGTCCTCCGCGATCTCGGCCACGGTGGCGGGACGCGTGCAGAGAGACGGCCGCCTTGACCGGCGGGCCCTGGATGACGAGCAGCACGTGGCGCACGGGCTCGCCTGGGCGGCCGCCTATGCCGAGACGCTGCGGCAGACCGCGGCCTGGGCCCGCGCTCTGGAGGCGGGAGGCCGTTTCGGGGAGGCGGAGGCCCTGCCCGCCCAGCTCCTGGCGCACGAGTACCTGTCGCAGCTCGCCGGCGGCATCCCGATGAATCTGGGCGAGGTCTTCCGACCGGCTGACGTCTTCGCCCCCGCCGAGCGCCTCGGCCACCTGCTGGGCCGGCTGCGGCCGGGCGCGTCCCAGGCCGTGAAGACCCGGATCGTCGAACTCCTCGCCGACGCCCGCGGCCGCCCCTCGCTCGAGGCCAGCGGCCTCGACGAGACGCTCGAAGCCATCCGCGACCAGTTCTGCGCCTTCACCGCCGAAAGGATCACGCCCTTCGCCCACGGCTGGCACCTGCGCGACGAGCTGATCCCGCTCGAGCTCTTGAAGGAGCTGGGGGATCTCGGCGTCTTCGGCCTGACCGCGCCCGAGGAGTGGGGCGGTTCGGGGCTCGGCAAGGTGGCCATGTGCGTGGTGTCCGAGGCGCTGTCGCGCGGCTGGATCGGGACCGGTTCGCTGGGCACCCGCTCCGAGATCGCCGGCGAGCTGATCATGGCCCACGGCACGGAGGCGCAGAAGGCGCGCTTCCTGCCCGGCATCACGTCCGGCGAGATCATCCCGACCGCCGTGTTCACCGAGCCGGAGGCCGGCAGCGACCTCGGCTCGCTGCGCACCCGCGCGGTCCGCGACGGCGACGTCTGGAAGGTCTACGGCGCCAAGACCTGGATCACCCACGCCGCCCGCGCCGACTTGATGACGCTTCTGGTGCGCACCGATCCCGACAAGAAGGATCATCGCGGCCTCTCCATGTTCCTCGCCGGCAAGCCGCGCGGGACCGAGGCCGACCCCTTCCCCGCCCAGGGCATGACCGGGGGCGAGATCAAGGTGATCGGCTACCGCGGCATGAAGGAGTACGAGATCGGCTTCGACGGCTTCGAGGTGCCGCACGCCAACCTGCTGGGCGAGGTCGAGGGGCAGGGTTTCGTTCAGCTCATGGCCACGTTCGAGAGCGCCCGCATCCAGACCGCCGCCCGCGCCATCGGCGTGGCGCAGAACGCCCTCGACCTGGCGCTGGACTACGCTCTCACCCGTCGCCAGTTCGGGGAGCCGATCTCGCGCTTCCCACGCGTGGCCAACAAGCTGGCGATGATGGCGGCCGAGATCCTGGGCGCCCGGCGGCTGGCCTGGTTCGCGGCCCGGGCCAAGGACGAGGGCCGACGCTGCGACCTGGAGGCGGGGATGGCGAAGCTGACCGCCGCGCGCATCGCCTGGGCGGCCGCCGACAACGCCGTGCAGATCCACGGCGGGACGGGCTTCGCGCTGGAGACGCCCGTGAGCCGCGTGCTGGCCGACGCCCGCATCCTCAATATCTTCGAGGGCGCCGGCGAGATCCAGGCGCAGGTGATCGCGAGACGGCTGCTGGAAGGCGCGAACTGAGCGGGCCGCGCGCGCTCGTCCCGCTGGGGCCGGTTCCGGCTCAGCTTCGCGGTGCGAAGCCCTCGGCGACCAGGCCGATCTGGCGATCCATCACCGCGATCAGCGCGCGGGTGTCCGCCTCGCGGGTGACCACGAGGCGGTAGGTCCAGGCATAGGCCGCCATGAGCAGGTCGACGACCTCCTGCCGGTCGACGTCCGCCCGGACGTCACCCTGCTCCACGCCCTTCTGCAGCGTCTCGCAGATGATCTCCTGCAGGCGTGGCGTCCGGCCGTACGGCCTGGCGCCGCCCGGAAGGGTCCAGTCGTAGGCGGCGGCGATGTGCGACAGGAACAGCCGCACGTGCCGGGCCTCGAACTCGAAGTGGATGGCGAACATCGTCCGCAGGCGGTCGGCCGTCGATCCGCGCAGATGCGGCATGACCCGGTCGAGCTCCGCATACAGCGGGTCGAGCCGGGCCTGCATGACCTCCGAAAGGATCTCGCCCTTGGAGGCGAAGGTGGTGAAGACGCTGCCCACGGCGACGCCGGCGTGACGGGCGATCTCTCGGATCGTCGTCCCCTGGTAGCCGTGGGTGTCGAACAGCTCCCGGGCCGCGTTCAGCACCTTCAGCCGGGTCGCTTCCTTCTGCGACTGGCGGGTGGGCGCCGGGCCGGGAGCCGATTCGACGTCTGCGCTCATGCCCCCCTGCCCTGCCTCAGCCCCGGCGGGCGCCGGCGAGCAGGATGCGGATCTGGTCGCGGGCGCGGGCCTGCAGGGCGTCCAGGCTCCAGCCTTCGAAGATCGCCTGCGGGAAGTTCGACAGGTAGGTGTCGAACAGCATCTTGCTGCGCAGCTTCACTTCGGATTCCTGCGACAGTTCACCGCTCGCCGCCGCCTCGGACAGCAGCTCGGTGAACAGGTCCTCCAGCGCCACCGACGCGGGCAGGCCGCGCAGCGAGGGGCCGCCGTCCTTGTCCCACGAGACGCTGAAAGCGGCCCGGGCCAGCTGAAGGCGCGACTTGTAGAAGGTGTAACCGGCCATGAAGACCTTCAGCAGCGCGTCCTCGACGCCACGGCCGCGCACCGCCGCGTCGCGCATGGCGGCGTGCAGCGCCTCCATGTCGTCGACCATGATCTCGCGGAACAGGTCCGACTTGTCGGTGAAGTTGGCGAAGACCGCGCCGGTGGACATGCCGGCGGCCGCGGCGATGTCACGGATGGTGGCGCCTTCATAGCCCTGCTCGCTGAACAGGCGGCGGGCGGCGGCCAGGACCTTCAGGCGGGTCTGTTGCTTGGCGAGGGCGCGGCGGGTGGGGGCGCGCGCCGGGGTGTCGGCGGCGACCTGGTTGGGGGAGATGTGTTTCATTCTTCTCTTGGCGTCGCCGGAGGGGGAGCCCGGCAGATCGTGGCTTGGGGGGAGGAACCGGAGAGGCCGAGGCTTATCACCGGCGATGAACACGTTCAACTAACTTGGTACTCGGAGCCGCTGGCAAGGCCTAACAGACAGCCTGCGGCGATCCGCCCTGGCGGGCGAGCGCCTGCATAATCCCTTATGACGTCAGGTCAACGCCGGCGCGAGGAATCGACCGCGACAAAGGAGCCAATGCTCGATGAACATGCTCGCGCAGCTTAAAGTCAAGTTTAAAATATACCCGTGCTTTGCGATGGCCCGCAAGGCGCGCCGGCCCTAGACTGCGTCCATGGACGTCTTCGACTATGCGATCTACGCGGCCCTCGCCGCCGTCGGCACGGTGCTCGCGCTCGGAATCTATTCCCTGTTCCGGGGCGGCGATTTCGGCCGCTCGTACTCCAACAAGCTGATGCGCCTGCGTGTGCTGACCCAGGCGATCGCCGTCGCGGTCCTGGTGGCCGCCGTGTGGTGGCGCGGACAGCACTGACGACATGGTCACCCTGAACCGGATCTACACGCGCACGGGCGACGCCGGGACGACGCGCCTCGCCACCGGTCAGCCGGTCAGCAAGTCCGATCTCCGGGTCGAGGCCTACGGCGCGGTGGACGAGACCAACGCCTGCGTCGGCCTGGCGCGCATCCATCTCGCCGCTGACCCTGGGCTCGACGCCATGCTGGGCCGTATCCAGAACGAACTGTTCGATCTTGGCGCCGACCTCGCCACCCCGCCCAAGCCCGACGAGGCCCCCGGCGCGGCCCTGCGGATCGTCGAGGTCCAGGTCTCGCGCCTGGAGCAGGAGATCGACCAGTTCAACGCCGACCTGCCGGACCTCACCTCGTTCATCCTGCCCGGCGGCTCGCCGGGCGCCGCGGCCCTGCATCTCGCCCGCACCGTCTGCCGGCGCGCCGAACGCGAGGCCGTGCGGCTGATGGAAGCGGGCGAGCCGGTGAGCCCCGTCGCCCTGCGCTACCTGAACCGCCTGTCGGACTTCCTGTTCGTGGCCTCGCGCTGGGCCAACGGCCGCGGCGAAGCCGAGGTGCTCTGGAAGCCCGCGGCGACGCGCTAGGACGCCGTCAGGGCTTGGCGGCTGGCGCTTTCGGGGCCGGCGCGACGGGCCGCCCCAGCGCCTTCTTGGCCTCGGCCAACGCCTTCTCATCGGTGATGACGCGGCCCGTGATGTCGGAGATGAGCACCGGCGTGGCGCAGACGCGCTCGCCCGGATCCCACCACTTCTTGGCCTCGCCGCACTTCTTGGCGGGGATCGCCCAGCCGATCTGCCAGACCACCACGCCGACGACGGCGAGGGCGAAGACGGCGATGAAGATGAGCTTCAGGCGCTCGATGTTCGGGTTCATGGCCGGCCTTTTACGCAAGGAGAGCCGGCCTCGCCAGCGGTGTGCGCTGCGGCATGGCGCGGGCGTGCGCGCTTGCAAACCGCCGACAAACCGCTATTGCCGACCGGCATTTTTCTTTCCGCAGCAATTTGAGGCGCTAGCAACCCATGAAGGTGTTGGTCCCGGTGAAGCGGGTGATCGATTACAACGTCAAGGCCCGCGTTAAGGCCGATCAGACGGGTGTCGACCTCGCCAACGTCAAGATGTCGATGAATCCCTTCTGCGAGATCGCGGTCGAAGAGGCCGTCCGCCTGAAGGAGAAGGGCGCCGCGACCGAAGTCGTCGCCGTGTCCGTCGGCCCGACGCAGGCGCAGGAAACCCTGCGGACCGCGCTGGCCATGGGCGCCGACCGCGCCATCCTGATCCAGACCGACCAGGACCTCGAGCCGCTGGCCGTCGCCAAGGTGCTGAAGGCCGTCATCGCCGAGGAAAGCCCCCAGGTGGTGCTGATGGGCAAGCAGGCCATCGACGGCGACAACAACGCCACCGGCCAGATGCTGGCGGCCCTGCTCGACTGGCCGCAGGCGGCGTTCGCCTCGGAAGTCGTGATCGAGGGCGGCAAGGCCAAGGTGACCCGCGAGGTCGACGGCGGCCTGCAGACGCTGAACGTGGACCTGCCGGCGGTGGTGACCGCCGACCTGCGCCTCAACGAGCCGCGCTACGCGTCGCTGCCGAATATCATGAAGGCCAAGAAGAAGCCGCTGGACGTGAAGGAGCTGGGCTCGCTCGGCGTCGACACCGCCCCGCGCCTCAAGGTCGTGAAGGTCACCGAGCCGCCGAAGCGCTCGGCCGGCATCAAGGTGGAAACCGCCGCTGACCTCGTCTCCAACCTCAAGACCGCGGGGGTCCTCTAACATGGCCGTTCTCGTCATCGCGGACCACGACAACGCGTCCCTGAAGGACAACACGCACAAGGTGGTCACCGCCGCCCAGGCCATCGGCGGCGACGTCGACATCCTGGTCGCCGGCACGAACACCGCGGCGATCGCGGCTGAAGCCGCCAAGATCGGCGGCGTGCGCAAGGTGCTCACGGCCGAGAGCGACGCTCTGGGCCAGGGCCTGGCCGAGGCGGTCACCGACCTCGTGGTCGGCCTGGCCGGCGGCTACGACGCCATCCTGACCCCGGCGACCACCGCCGGTAAGAACTTCAGCCCGCGCGTCGCCGCCAAGCTGGACGTCTCGCAGATCTCGGACGTGATCGAAGTGGTCTCGGCCGACACCTTTGTTCGGCCGATCTACGCCGGCAACGCGCTGGAGACGGTGCAGTCGTCGGAGTCGAAGAAGGTCCTGACCGTCCGCCCGACCGCCTTCAAGGCGGCGGCGGAGGGCGGTTCGGCGTCGGTCGAGAGCGTGGCCGCTCCCGCTGCCCCGGCCAAGACCCACTTCGTCGACCAGAAGATCGTCAAGTCGGCCCGTCCGGACCTGGGCGCCGCCAAGATCGTCGTCTCGGGCGGCCGCGCCATGGGCTCGGCCGAAGAGTTCCAGAAGGTCATCGAGCCGCTCGCCGACAAGCTCGGCGCGGCGGTGGGCGCCAGCCGCGCCGCGGTGGACGCCGGCTATGCGCCGAACGACTACCAGGTCGGCCAGACCGGCAAGGTCGTCGCCCCGGAACTCTACATCGCCATCGGCATCTCGGGCGCCATCCAGCACCTGGCCGGCATGAAGGACTCCAAGGTGATCGTCGCGATCAACAAGGACCCCGACGCGCCGATCTTCCAGGTCGCCGACTTCGGCCTCGTGGCGGACTACAAGGCCGCCGTGCCGGAACTGATGAGCGCCCTGGGCTAAGCCCTTCGCGTCATCTGCAAGCAGATCGGGGCGGCTCGGCGACGAGCCGCCCCTTGTCTTTTCAGGCCCCGAGAATTCGCGATTCAGGTGTTCGGCCGATCGCACTCTACCCTCGCGCGCAAGGCCCCGCCCACCTGGGCTGTTGCGCCGCAGCAAAGCTCTTGCGGCGCCGCGCCATACACGTGTTAGAAAGCTGCCACGAATTTGAGCGGAAGCCGCTCGGGTGTTTCGAGGCCTGGTCCGAATGGTTGACATCAAGACGGTAGGCGTGATCGGCGCCGGCCAAATGGGTTCGGGCATCGCCCACGTCTGCGCCCTGGGCGGCTACGACGTCTTGCTGCACGACGTCAGCCCCGACCGGATCGATCAGGGCATCGCCCAGATCGAGAAGAACATGGCCCGCCAGGTCTCGCGGGGCATCATCACCGACGAGGCCATGCGGGTCGCCGTCGGGCGGATCAAGCCGGCGGCGGAACTCCAGTCGATCGGCGGCACGGACCTCGCCATCGAGGCCGCGACCGAGAACGAAGAGACCAAGAAGACCATCTTCAAGGCGCTGCAGCCGCACCTGAAGGCCACCACCCTGCTGGCCTCCAACACCTCATCGATCTCGATCACGCGTCTCGCCTCGGCCACGGACCGCCCCGGCAAGTTCATCGGCCTGCACTTCATGAACCCCGCGCCAGTCATGAAGCTGGTGGAGATCATCCGCGGCATCGCGACCGACGCCGACACCTACGAGATCGCCGTCAACTTCGCGCAGTCGCTGGGCAAGACCACCTCGAACGCCGAGGACTTCCCGGCCTTCATCGTCAACCGCGTGCTGGTGCCGATGATCAACGAGGCGATCTACACGCTGTACGAAGGCGTTGGCACCGTCGACGCCATCGACACCGCGCTGCGGCTCGGCGCCAATCATCCGATGGGTCCGCTCGAGCTGGGCGACTTCATCGGCCTCGACACCGTGCTGTCGATCATGAACGTGCTGTACGAGGGCCTCGCAGACTCCAAGTACCGGCCCTGCCCGCTGCTGGTGAAGTACGTCGAGGCCGGCTGGCTGGGCCGCAAGACCGGCCGCGGCTTCTACGACTACCGCGGCGACAAGCCCGTCCCGACGCGATAGGGGCGCGGTCGCGGCCGGCGGGCCGCGGCGTCGCGTCGGCTGGCTGGGGTCCGCGTGGATCGCGCCGCCCGATTTCGATTGGGGCGCGAATCATATGGATTCAAACTCAACCCAAAGCCGTGCGACCGCCCCCATAACGGGTAGCTCGGTGGCGTTCGGCGCGACATGCGCTCAGCCTTAACCCTTCCATAAAGACGCTCTGGCGTTACCAATAGAGCGGGGAAACGACGCTCAGGGCGCGTCGTGGCGTAGGAGGCGGCTCGGACACACGCATGAAGGCCAAGAAGAGCCGGGCGGCGTTGCGGGACGCCAAACGACCTGGCCAGGCAAAGGGCGCGGATCAAGGGGAACACGATTTGCTGGGGGCTCCGGCCGATCGGTCGCGCCTGCAGTGGGCCCTGGAGGCCTATGTCCGGTCCACCCGGGCCCTGATCCATTTCAAGGGCGTCCAGGAGCTGGTCGACCAGGTCTGCGAAGCCATCGTCGCGGACGGCCGCTACCGCGTCGCGGCCGTCGGCCTGACCGCCTCCGCCACCGACGAACCCGTTCGGGTCATCTCCGCCGCCGGCGCGGCGGCGGCCTATGTGGACGGACTGGAGCTCAGCGCGTCCGCGACCACCGTGGCGGGTTCGGGCCCCACCGGCCAGGCCATGCGCAGCGGCACGCCCTATGTCATGCGCGATTCCCAGGCCGACCCGATCTTTGCCCCGTGGCGCGAACGGGCGGCGCAGCACGGCGTGCGATCCAGCGTCACGGTGCCTCTAAAGATCGACGGCCAGCTCCGCGGGGTGCTTCTCGTCTACTCCGGCGAACCGGACGTCTTCGGCGACCAGGAACTAGGGCTGTTCGAAGAGCTCGCCAGCGAGCTGTCGTTCGCCATCTCGGTCAGCGACGACCGCGACCGGCTCGCGCTGACCGCGCGCGACTACAAGCTGCTGGCGGACCACTCGAACGACATCATCATCCGCTTCAGCCTCGACGATCAGGTTCTGTACGCCTCGCCGTCGGTCTCGCACCTGGGCTATCGGCCGGACGAGATCGTGGGCCGCTCGCCGCTCTGCCTGGTCCATCCGGACGATCGCGACATCGCCTCCTCGCGCGTCGGCGGCCTGGCCCGTGAGCCGGCCGACGAACGCGGCGAGCCGCTGCGTATCCGTCTGCGCCACGCCAACGGCGCCTGGCTGTGGTTCGAGGGCAGTCCTCAGCTGATCCGTGGCGAGGACGGCGCGCCGGCGGAAGGCGTGATCACCCTCCGCGACATCACCGAGCGGCGCGCCATGGAGCGTGAACTCCGGCGCCGCCAGGGCGAGGCCGAGGCTGGCATCCGCGCCAAGTCGGAATTCCTGGCCAACATGAGCCACGAGATCCGCACGCCCCTGACCGCCATCGTCGGGTTCGCCGACCTGCTGCGGGAGTCCGCGACGCTGCAGGCGACCGAGCGGGGCTACGCCAACCGCATCGCCGTCGCCGCCCAGGCGCTGCAGACGATGGTCGATCAGATCCTCGACTTCTCGAACGTCGACGCCGGTCGCATCGAGCTGGATCCGCAGCCGTTCGACCCGGCCGCGCTCGGCGCCACCGTCGTCGAGATGTTCATCGACGTGGCGCGGAACAGGGGCCTGGAGCTGACCGCCGCGACGTCAGGCCATCTGCCGGACGCGGTGGTGGCCGACGTCGGGCGCATCCGGCAGGTGCTGCTGAACCTCGTCGACAACGCCCTGAAGTTCACCGAGCACGGCTCGGTCACCCTCTCGGTCAGCCATGACCTCGAGGCGGGCGGGACCCTGCGCTTCGCGGTGAGCGACACCGGCATCGGCATCCCTCCCGAGCGCGCCGCGCAGCTCTTCGAGCGCTTTTCGCAGCTCGATGGCTCGGTGACGCGGAGACACGGCGGGGCCGGACTGGGCCTGGCCATCTGCCGCAGCCTCGTCGAGCGGCTCGGCGGTCAGATTGGCTATTCCAGCCAGCACGGCGCGGGCTCGACCTTCTGGTTCTCGGTGCCGGCCTCGCGGGCCGAGATCGCCGTGGCCCCGCCGCCGCAGCCGCCAGCGGCCGAGCCCCAACGCTCCAAGGTGCTGATCGTCGACGACGCGCCCGTGAACTGCGAGCTGGTCGGCGCCATGCTGGAAGCGGCCGGCTACGACGTCGCCTTCGCCTACGACGGCGCCGAGGCGGTGGAATCCGCGCGGGCCGCCACCTTCGACCTGATCCTGATGGACATGCAGATGCCGGTCATGGACGGCCCGTCGGCGGCCCGCGCCATCCGCGAGTCCGAGGGCCCCAACGTGGGCACGCCGATCGTGGCCGTCAGCGCCAACGTCCTGCCGATGCACGTCCACGCCTGCCTGGAGGCCGGAATGGACGATCACATCCCCAAGCCCATCGCGACCCACACCCTGATGACCAAGGTCTCGCACTGGGTCGGCCGCGCGCACGCGGCCTGACCTCGGCGCCGGGGGGCGAGAAACTTCGCCTCTCCTGTCGGCGTCTGGCATCCTCGCCCGTCCTGGGGACGAACGAGGAGGCCCGCGATGCTCTACGCCCTGCTCTGCTACAATAACGAGGACGTCGTCTGGGCCTGGGACAAGGCGCAGGACGACGAGGTCATGGCGCGCCTCGCGGTCGTGCGCGAGCGCCTCGAAGCGACGGGCAAGATGGGGCCATCCCTGCGCCTCCTGCCCACCACCGCCGCCACCACCTTCCGCAAGACCGATCCCCCGCTGGTGGTCGATGGCCCCTTCGCCGAGACCAAGGAGCAGCTGCTCGGCTTCTACATCCTCGACGTCCAGGACCTGGAGGAAGCGCTGCAGGTCGCCCGCGACCTGGGCGAGGCCAATCCGGGCGGCGCCTACGAGATCCGGCCTCTGGCCCTCTACAATCCTGGCCGGCCCGCGTTCACGGCCGGCGCCGCCGCGGCCGAGGCGTCCTGACATGACCGATCCGGCCTGGATCGCCGCCGCGCTCGCCGCCGCGCGCCCCCAGGCCGTCGGCGCGCTGCTGCGCTACTTCCGCGACCTGGACACCGCCGAGGAGGCGTTCCAGGACGCCTGCCTGCGGGCCCTGAACAACTGGCCCAGGAACGGCCCGCCGCGCGACCCCGCAGCCTGGCTCATCATGGTCGGGCGCAACGCCGCGCTCGACGGCGTGCGCAAGCGGGCGCGCCACACCGAGCTGCCGCCCGAGGAGACGCTGTCCGATCTGGACGATGCCGAGGCCCGCGCGGCCGACCGCATCGACGACGGCGACTACCGCGACGACGTCCTGCGGCTGATGTTCATCTGCTGCCATCCGGACCTGCCGCCCAGCCAGCAGATCGCCCTGGCGCTGCGCATCGTCTCCGGGCTCTCGGTGAAGCAGATCGCGCGCGCCTTCCTCGTGTCCGAGGCGGCCATGGAACAGCGGATCACCCGCGCCAAGCGCCAGGTGGCCGCCGGCGACGCGGCGTTCGAGACGCCGGGCCCCGCCGAGCGGGCCGAGCGGCTCGCGGCGGTGATGGCCATGCTCTACCTGGTCTTCAACGAGGGCTATTCCGCCGCCGGCGACCCGGCGCGGGCCGAGCTGTGCGGCGAGGCGGTCCGGCTGGTCCGCCTGCTGCTCCGCCTCTACCCGACCGAGCCGGAGGTCATGGGGCTCCTGGCCCTGATGCTGCTCCAGCACGCCCGTACGCCCGCGCGGTTCGACGACGACGGCGAGGTGGTGTTGCTGGACGACCAGGACCGCCGCCTATGGGACGCCAGGATGATCGCCGAGGGGCTGGCCCTGATCGACAAGGCGATGCGCGGCCGCCGGCCCGGCGCCTATCAGGTCCAGGCCGCCATCGCCGCCCTGCACGCCCGCGCCGCCCAGCCCGAGCAGACGGACTGGCCGCAGATCGAACGGCTCTACGCCGCCCTGGAGCGCCTGACACCTTCGCCGGTGGTGACGCTGAACCGCGCGGTGGCGGTCAGCAAGACGTCCGGGGCGGAGGCGGCGCTGGAGATGATCGCACCCCTCGCCGACCGCCTGGCCGGCTACTTCCATTTCCACGGCCTCACCGGCGCGCTGAACCTGGAGCTGGGCCGCACGGACGCCGCCCGGATCGCCTTCGATCGCGCCATCGCCCTGGCCAATACGCCCGCAGAGGCGGCGCACATCCGCCAGCACCTCGACCGCCTGAAGGCCGACCACGCGCCGGGCTAGATCGAGACCTGCAACTTGGTCGCCAGGTTGTCGGGAGCGGGTCTCGTCGCGCGTCCTTGGGGCAAGGCGTCAACCAGGAGGTCCAGATGTCAGAAGCGCTCGCAGCGGAAATGCCCAAGGTCGCCGTGAAGGGCGGGGTCACGCCCTACCTGTCCATCGACGGGGCGATGAAGGCGGCGGAGTTCTACGTGAAGGCCTTCGGCGGCGAGATCGTCGCGGCCTATCCGCCCGACGAGAAGGGGCGGACGATGCACGTGCATCTCTACATCAACGGCAGCTCGGTCATGCTGGCCGACTTCTATCCCGAGCATGGCCACGCGCCCGAGACGCCGCAGGCCTTCAATCTCACGCTCCAGGTGGACGACATCGAGGGTTGGTGGAAGCGGGCGATCGACGCCGGCTGCACGCCCGGCATGCCGCCGCAGAAGATGTTCTGGGGCGACACCTACGCCCAGTGCGTCGATCCCTTCGGCGTCCACTGGTCGATGAATCAGGCCGGCGCCTGACCGGCGCGGCCCGGGGGCCGCGGCCGGCCCCTCCCCGCCGGCCGTGGCCCCGCCTCACGAAGGAAACCCACATGACCGCCGTCATCGACACCCCGGCGCCCGCGAACAGCCGCGCCGCCGCCATCGCCGGCTGGACCCTCACCGGACTCTTCGGCGCCTTCATGCTCTTCGACGTGGGCATCAAGCTCGCGCGTCTTTCCATGGTGGAGCAGACGGGCGCCCAGCTCGGCCTGCCGCCCGGCAGCGGCTTTGTCATCGGCCTGATGGAGGCCCTGATCGTCGGGCTCTACCTCGTTCCCCGCACGGCCGTGCTGGGCGCGGTGCTGATCGCCGCGCTGATGGGTGGCACGGCGGGCGTGCACCTGGCCAACGGCAATCCGTTGTTCAGCCACATCCTGTTCGGCCCCTACCTGGCGCTCGCGGCCTGGGGCGGCCTGTGGCTGCGCGACGCGAGGCTGCGGTCGCTGCTCCCGATTCGACGTTAACCAAACCCCAATCGGCCGCATGGTTAATGAATTCGACGGCCCCGAAGTCCGCGTGGATACTCGGGGTGATTCGGAACGGGATCCATGCGGCGGCTTACCCTCGCGCTCCTCTGTGCGACCTATCTCTGCCTTTCGCTGATCGCAGCGCTGACCCTGTGGCGTAACGGCTTCGGCGGCGGCGTCGCCGTGTCGGCGTTCCTGGGCGGGCTGGGCCTGTGTCTGGCCTCCCACGGCATGATCATGCGGATGCTGGAGATGCGCGAGCTGCGCGGCGAGGTGGAGGCCGTGCGCGACGCCCACCGCATCCTGCTGGACCAGGTCGAGCGCATCGACGGCCGCGTGATCCAGGTGGCCAAGATCGTCGAAGCCGACGTCTCCCGCTCGGCCGAGCTGACGGACGAGGTCCACCTGCTCGAGAAGCTGGTCCACAAGCTCACGCGCCGCTTCGAGGAACAGCCGCACGCCGCCCCCTACCTGGCCGCCCGCGGCGGCCATGACCTGCGCAGCCAGCATGCCGCCCGACCGCAGAGCCTCATGGAGGTGGTGCGCGACGCCCTGACCCAGGGCCGGGTCGATCTCTACCTGCAGCCGGTCATGGCCCTGCCGCAGCGCAAGACCGTGTTCTACGAGAGCTACACCCGCCTGCGCGACGTCACCGGCCAGGTGATCATGCCGGCCGAGTACCTGGCCGTCGCCGAGCCGAACGGCCTCGTCACCGCCATCGACAACCTGCTGCTGTTCCGCTGCGTGCAGATCGTCCGCCGCCTGGCGCGCCAGGACCGCCGCGTCGGCATCTTCTGCAACATCTCGATGTCCAGCCTGTCGGACGACGAGTTCTTCCCGCAGTTCCTCGACCTGCTGCGGGCCAACCGCGACCTCTCACCGGCGCTGATCTTCGAGGTCGGCCAGGCCGCCTTCGAGTCCCGCAACGGCGTGGCTGCGCGCAACATGGCCCGGCTGGCCGACCTCGGCTTCCGCTTCAGCCTCGACAAGGTGACCAACCTCGACCTCGACCTGCAGGACCTCTCCCGCGCCGACGTGAAGTTCGTGAAGGTCGGGGCTCAGACCCTGCTCGACGAGCTGACCGACGTGGAGGACCGCCTCGTCCTGCGCTCGATGCCGGACCTGGCCGCCGAGGACTTCGCCCTGCTCATGCGCCGCTACGGCGTCGACCTGATCGCCGAGAAGGTCGAGAACGAGCGCCAGGTGGTCGACATCCTCGACCTCGACATTCAGTTCGGCCAGGGCCATCTGTTCGGCGAGCCCTGAGATCTTGGTGGGGCCAGCGATCTTGGTCGGGGAAGTCATGGCGGGGGCGGTATCGGCCGCCCGCGCCGACGTCAATGCGTCAGCCGAAGGCGGCGCGGCGTTGCGGCATCTGGACGACGGTGGAGGCCGGCGGCGCGCCGGTCTCG
>JBKOYY010000119.1:0-8129 GCA_046725615.1 Pseudomonadota bacterium | reverse complement strand
GTCGTCGGCAGCGTCAGATGTGTATAAGAGACAGCATGTGGACCTCGTCGATGATGTAGACCTTGTAGCGGGCCTCGACCGGCGCATAGCGCACCCCGTCCAAGAGCTCGCGGATGTCGTTGACCCCGGTGCGGCTGGCGGCGTCCAGTTCCAGCACGTCCATGTGCCGGCCCTCGATGATGGCGCGGCAATGCAGCCCCTCCTCCTTGAAATCGAGGGTCGGGGCGTGGATCTCGTCGGTCTCGTAGTTCAGCGCCCGGGCCAGCAGGCGCGCGGTGGTCGTCTTGCCGACCCCGCGCACGCCGGTGAGCATGAAGGCGTGGGCGATCCGGCCCGAGGCGAACGCGTTGCGCAGCGTCCGCACCATGGCCTCCTGGCCATAGAGGTCGTCGAACGTCCGCGGCCGGTACTTCCGGGCGATGACCGTGTAGGCGGCCGAGGGCTCGGGCGGCGGCGCGGGCGGACCGCCGAACATGTCGCCCGTGTTCGGGTCCCGCTCGGGCGGCAGGTCGGAATCGTCGCGGTCGAAGTCGTCGCCCATGGCCCCATCTAACGGGAGGCGCCCGGCGCGGGAAAGGGGGCCCCGCGCGCGCCGCGCGATTCCGCTCGTCGACAGCCCGCCGGAAGTCGCCTCGCGCGCGAAAAACGCCCTGGCCTGGCGCCGTCTCGATGAATATTTTTAATCAGTCTTATTATTACTGGACTCTTGCCGCGAGGATCGGCCATGGATCGGCGCGCGCAATCGGAGTTCCCCAGTATGAAGAGCGTTCTAGCCCCCGTCGCCGCGGCCCTCGCGGCCGCCGTCACGCTGGCCGCGGGCGGCGCCCAGGCGGCGACCTACGTCAACTACGGCCCCACCGGTCCCGACGGCGGCTTCACCATCACCTTCGGCAACACCGGCATCGCCGGCCCCGGCTTCACCGACGTCTTCGACTTCACCATGCCGACCGGCCGCGGCGACTTCGTCATCACCTCCACCATGAGCGGCGGCTCGCAGAACATCACCTGGAGCAGCGTGACCTTCAACGGGGCGGAGTTCTCGGCCGGCGTGATGGGGTGGAACGAGTTCCGCTTCCTGAACGGCGTCGACCTGAAGCTGGGCCAGGCCCAGCAGCTCGTCCTGAAGGGCGTCAGCGGCGGCAACGCCGCCTACAGCGGCGTCATCACCTTCATGCCCGCCGCCACGGCTCCCGTGCCCGAACCGGCGGCCTGGGCCTTGATGATCGTTGGCTTCGGCAGCGCGGGCGCCGTGCTGCGGCGCGCCCACGGCCGCACCGCCTTCTCCTGATCGCACACCTAGCGTCCCGCGATCAGGCGAGCAGACGCCCCGGTCCCCACGGCCGGGGCGTTTTGCTGTGCGTGTGTCGGGGGGAAAGGTGGAGACCGGACAACGACCCGAGCCGTGACCCGTTGTGGCTGCTTCCTTCCGGACCTGACCAGGTTGGCGGGGCGTTCGTCCGCCGCCGATCTCCGTCGCGGCATATGGCGGATCGCGGCCTGCGGGGCAAGGGGCGCGACGTCACAACCCGCCGAGCTTGGCCCTGGGAACCCCTGGCGCGTTCGCCGGTTCACCGTATGGGTCTGGGTTGAAACATCGCGCCTGCCGGCGCGGCGGAGAGCCCTATTTTGCGTTCCGGGACCATCTACAGCGTGCGCCCCCATGGCGAGAAGTGGGCCGTGGTCTGCGACGACGAGGCGCTGGTCGTGACGGAGAGCGAGACGGACGCCGCGCGGATCGCCCAGGGCGCGCTGGCGACCTTGCTGTCACCGGGTCCCCCGAAACCCACGCCTCCGACGGTCGCCGCCGAACGGCGCACGTTCGAAGCGCCCGACGACGAGCGCCGGAAGGCCGCTTTCGGCTTTCCGGTGTCGGGCTCAGACGACGGCTGAGATCAGCGCCGGAAGGGGGGGCGGCGCGCGGGACCGCCGCCGACGCGGGGGGCCGTGTCGCGATGCCGGAAGATGATCCGGGCGCGATCCATGTCGTAGGGCGTCATCTCGACGGTGACCTTGTCGCCGACCATCGAGCGGATGCGGTTCTTCTTCATCTTGCCGGCGGTGTAGGCCAGCACTTCGTGGTCGTTTTCCAAGCGCACGCGGAAGCGGCCTTCCGGCAGCAGCTCGGTGATCTCGCCTTCGAATTCGATCAGTTCTTCTTTCGCCATCGGGACCTCCCTGGCGGTAAAGGGTTGGGCCGCTCTCTAGAACGGGCGTAGCACGCCGCGCAACCGATCGGCGACAGCCGGGCTGGCCGCCAGGATCGGTGCGACGATCAAATTTCCGGAGCGGTCGAACGCGGGAGCTTCGCACCCGATGCCAGGATCGGATGAGGGTCGCCGCACCAAAACGAGGATTTGACGCCCCCTACATCGGGGATTGGGGCCGTCGACGCAAGGGCTCGTCTTTCTGCGGGGTCACGCATCCTCGCGGCCGCTGGCGCGTTACGACTCCATGCAGAACCGCCAGACCGCGCTCGAGCGCGCCTTCGAACTGGCCCGATCGGGCGAGTGCCACGGGACGGACGAGATCCGCAAGCGCCTGAACGCCGAGGGGTATTCCGGCCAGCAGGTCACGGGACCGACGCTGCTGCGGCAGCTCCGCGACCTCTGCGCAAAGGCGAAGACCGAGGCCGAGGCCGAGGCCGCGGCCGAAGCCTAGCCCGCCAGGGCCTTGTCGATGTCGGCGGCCTCGTGCCGCTCGGCGAGGGTCTTCTCGCCCTGGACGCGGTTGACGATCCGCCCCCGCTGCACCGCCGGCCGCTGGGCGATCTCGTCGGTCCAGCGCTGCACGTTCTTGTATTCGTCCACCGACAGGAACTCGCCGGCCCCGTAGACGAGGCCTTTGGCCAGCGCGCCGTACCAGGGCCAGACGGCCATGTCGGCGACCGTGTAGTCCTCGCCACCGAGGTAGCGGCTCTCCGCCAGGCGGCGATCCAGCACGTCGAGCTGGCGCTTCACCTCCATCGCGAAGCGGTCGATGGCATATTCGATCCTGAATGGCGCATAGGCGTAGAAGTGGCCGAAGCCGCCGCCCAGATAGGGCGCCGAGCCGACCTGCCAGAACAGCCAGGACAGCGCCTCCGCCCGCTTGGCCGGATCGGTCGGCAGGAACGCGCCGAACTTCTCGGCCAGGTGCACCAGGATCGCGCCCGACTCGAAGATCCGGATCGGCGTCGGGCCGCTGCGGTCCAGCAACGCCGGGATCTTGGAGTTGGGGTTCACGTCGACGAAGCCCGACGAGAACTGGTCGCCCTGGCCGATGTTGATCAGCCAGGCGTCGTATTCGGCGCCGGCATGGCCGAGGGCCAGCAGCTCCTCGAACATGATCGTCACCTTCACGCCGTTGGGCGTGCCCAGCGAATAGAGCTGGAACGGATGCTTGCCGACCGGCAGCGCCTTGTCGTGCGTCGGGCCAGCGATCGGGCGGTTGATGTTGGCGAAGCGCCCGCCGCTCTCCTTGTTCCACGTCCAGACCTTGGGCGGAACGTAGTCCGCGGGATGGTTGGGCGGCGGTTTTGCGGCGTCGTCGGCCATGTGCGGGCTCCCGTCCTTGTCTGATCGCGCCTCTCGTGCCGGACGCGCCTTCCGATGTGGCGCCGTCCGATGCATTTCGCCAGCCTTCGCCGCCTCGACGGTTTCTCAACGTGGCCGTAGAAGGGCTGCATGGCGCTCTCCTTCTTCCAGAACACCTTCGCCGGAAACCCGCTCGACCGGGCCAGCGACCGCCGCGGCGATCAGGCCTGGCTGGCCGCTCAGCTCGCCTCGTCCGACAGCCTGGGCCTGGCCCTCTGGAACGGGAAACCGTTCATCGAGAAGACCAAGGACGGCGGCGTACAGATCGCCTACCTGCCCGCGCGGCTGGTTGGCGAGCTGGCCGGCGGGCCCGAGCGGCTCCTGTTCATGGGCCTCTGGAAGGAGACCGCGGTCTTCGCCGTGGACCTGGAGGGATCGAGCGATCCGGCCCATGGCCCGCTGCAGGGCCTGGGCGAATTCGCCGACCTGCGGCAGGTGGCGCTGCAGCTCCCCGCCACCGACGCCGGCATCCTGGCGACGGCCAAGTCGATGTTCGAATGGCGCCGCCGCCACCAGTACTGCGCCGCGTGCGGCAAGCCGTCCGACGCGAAGGACGGCGGCTGGAAGCGTCAGTGCCCCGCCTGCGAGGCCGAGCACTTCCCGCGCACCGACCCGGTCGTGATCATGCTGCCCACCCACGGCGACCGCTGCATGCTGGGCCGGCAGGAGATCTGGCCGAAGGGCATGTTCTCGGCCCTGGCCGGCTTCCTGGAGCCCGGCGAGAGCATCGAGGAGGCCTGCGCCCGCGAACTGGCCGAGGAGGCCGGCCTGCGCACCCGCACGGTCCGCTACCACTCCACCCAGCCCTGGCCCTATCCGTCCTCGCTGATGATCGGCCTGATCGCCGACGTCGAGGACGACGAAGGCACGCCCGACCAGACCGAACTGTCCGAGATCCGCTGGTTCACCCGCGACGAGGCGCGCCGGCTGCTGAAGGGCGAGATCGATGGCGTCTTCTGCCCGCCGCCGCTGGCCATCGCCCACCAGCTCCTGAAGGCCTGGGCGGAGGAGGGCTAACCCTCGGCGTCGAGCATCGCCGTCAGCTCGGCGATCAGCCCCTCGTCGCCGTCCACGTCCAGGATGCCCGACTGGTGCATGGCGATGCCGCCGTGCAGCAGGATGATCACTTTCATGACCGCGCGCCGGTTCTGGTCCGGGGAGAGTCCGGGCCTTCCGAACAGGCGCATCGCCTCGGCGATCGTCTCGTGGACCGCGCGCTGCAGGTCGGGCTTCTGCTTCATGGTCGCGTGCGGCCGGCTCTTCATCAGCGCGTAGAGCAGCGGCTGGCGCAGGGCGAAGCCGACGTAGGCGCGCACGTACTCGCCGCGGGTCGCGGCCGGGCGGAGCGCCGCCGCCAGTTCGCGGAAGCCCCGCTCGGCCACCACGTCGATCAGCGCTTCCCGGTCGGCGAAGTGGTTGTAGAGCGAGCGGTGCGCCACCCCGACCTTCTCGGCCACGCGGCGCAGGCTGAGCCCCGCGGCGCCGTCGGCGGTGGCGAGGTCGTAGGCCGCCTGCGCAGCCTCGGCCCGCAGGTTCCCGTGCCGGTAGGTGTCGCGCGTGCGGCGGGCGTCCATGCGAGGCCTTATAGGGCCCGCCGCCGCCGCGTCACAGCTTGAGGATCATCAGGGTCGAGGCGCCGTGAGCGTAGAGCTTGCCCGCGGAATCCGTGATCCGGCCCTCGGCGAAGGCCATGCGCCCGCCGCGGTTCACGACCTCGGCCTCGCAGCGGACCTCGCCCATGTCGGCCGTCATCGGGCGGAAGTAGTTCACCTTCAGGTCCACCGTCGTGTTGCCCTGCCCGGGCTCGATGGTGGTCTGAACGGCGCTCCAGAGGGCGGCGTCGAGCAGCGTCGCCGCAAACCCGCCGTGGACGATACCGATGGGGTTCACGTGCTGCGGGCCCGGACGCCCCACAAAGGCGACGCGGCCCGCCTCGGCCTCGACCATGTCGAAGTCCATCAGCGCGCTGATCGGACTGCGCGCCCCGCCCTCGGCCAGCGTGCGCCTCATGACCTCCAGGCCGTTGGCTCCGGCGTAACGGCCGCGGGGCGGCGGGGGGTCCCAGGTGACCGTGTGACTCAGCTTGTCGGCGACGGCGTTCATCGGCTTCTCCTCATATCCATCCAATGGATGCATCCATTGGATGGATATGAGCCGCGAGCGAGGCGCGCAAGCCTGACGCCGCGTCAGCGCTCGGCTTGAGCGGCGGGGATCAGCGGCTGCGGAAGGGGTCGGCCGGATAGACGCCGAGGATCTCGAGGCGCTCGGAGAAGAACCTGAGCTCCTCGAAGGCGCGGGCGAGTCCGATGTCCTCGGGGCGGCCGTCGACCTCGGCGTAGAAGAACGTGGCCGTGAACAGGCCGTTCTCCATGTAGCTCTCGAGCTTGGTCATGTTCACGCCGTTGGTCGCGAAGCCCCCGAGGGCCTTGTAGAGCGCGGCCGGGATGTTCTTCACCCGGAAGATGAAGCTGGTCACGCACGGCTCGGTGAACGACGGCGGGGGCGGATCCTTGTCCGCCGTCATCACCAGGAAGCGGGTGGTGTTGTTGTGCTCGTCCTCGATGTCCCGCATCAGGATCTCGAGCCCGTAGAGCTGGGCCGCCAGGGCCGGCGAGACCGCCGCCTTGGTCGGATCGGGATTCTCGGCCAGCTCCTTGGCGGCCGCGGCGGTGTCACCGCTGCCCTGGGTCTTCAGCTTCAGGCGACGCAGCGTCTTGCGGCACTGGCCGAGGGCGATCGGCATCGAGACCGCCGTGGTCACCTGCTCCAGCTTCACGCCGGGATTGACCATCAGCTGGAAGTGGATCGGCTTGAACCGCTCGCCGACGATCTTCAGCCCCGACGAGGGCAGCAGGTGGTGCACGTCGGCCACCCGGCCCGCGATGGAGTTCTCCACCGGGATCATGCCCAGCTGGCAGTCGCCGGACTTCACCGCCTCGAAGGCGTCCTCGAAGCTGGCGTGCGGAACCGGCTCGTACTCGGGAAAGAACTGCGAACAGGCCTCATGGCTGTTGGCGCCGAGCTCGCCCTGGAAGGCGATGCGGGGCTGGGTCATGAGGGTCCCCCGATGGTGTCTGCGAAGTGGCGGGCCGCGGCCAGGTCGGCCGGCGTGTCCACGGAGATGGGCGCGGCGTCGGCGACGGCGGCCCAGATCGAAAGCCCGAGTTCCAGCGCGCGCAGCTGTTCCAGCTTCTCGCGGCGCTCCAGCGGCGACGGTGGGGCGGCGTTGAACCGCTCCAGAGCCTCGCGGCGATAGCCATAGATGCCCACGTGCCGCCAAATCGGGGCGTCGCCGTAGAGGGTCGAGCGGGTGAAATAGAGCGCGCGGCCCACGCGTTCGCCGGGCTGGATGGAGAGCACCGCCTTGACCACGTCGGGGTTCGCCCGGTCGGCCGGATCGGCTTCAGGGGCCACCAGGGTCGCTATGTCGCACTCCGGCCGCTCGGCCAGCAGGCCGGCGCAGGCGATGATCACGTCGGGCTCCACAAAGGGCATGTCGCCCTGCAGGTTGATCACCACGTCCCGCTCGCGGCGCGGGTCCAGCACGTCGAGGGCCGCCAGGATCCGGTCGGAGCCGGACGGCAGGTCCGGGTCCGTCAGGACGGCGCGACCGCCCGCCGCCTCCACCGCCCGGGCGATCTCGGGATCGCCCGCGGCCACGGCCACGGGACCCACGCCGGCCGCCTCGGCCTGGCGCAGGACGCGGACGATCATCGACACGCCGCCGATGTCCGCCAGGGGTTTGCCGGGCAGGCGGGATGCGGCCAGGCGCGCCGGTATGAGGACGATCGGGTTCATCGGCTTGTGAGGGCGGTTGCGCGAGCGCCGGTAGCGTGTAAGAGAGCCGCACGCAATAAGGGGCGGGATTCCCGCGCGTCCCGCGGGCGTAGAGTCCGCTGGCCGATGAGAGGCGTGACTAGGGGATTATGAGCGACCTGACGTTCAACAAGATCGCCGGCGCGGTGCTGGCGACGGGCCTGGCCATCGTCGGCCTTCGTGAACTCAGCTCGGGCGTGTTCGCTCCCGAGCATCCTGCCAAGGCTGGCTACGCCGTCGAGGTCGCCGAAGAAGGCGGCGCGGGCGGCGGCGAGGCCGAGCTGCCGCCGGACTGGGGCACCCTGCTCCCGGCCGCCGACGTGGCGGCGGGCGAGGCGGTCTTCGCCAAGTGCAAGTCCTGCCACAACGCCGAATCCGGCGGCGCCAACGGCACCGGCCCGAACCTCTACGGCGTCGTCGGCGCCAAGCCGGGCGTCCACCCGGGCTTCGCCTACTCCCCGGCCATGACCGCCCACGCGGGCGAGGCGCCGGTGTGGACCTTCGACGAGCTCGACGCCTTCCTGAAGGCGCCGCAGAAGCACGTCCAGGGCACCAAGATGACCTTCGTCGGCCTGAAGAAGCAGGAGGATCGCGTCGCCGTGATCGCCTTCCTCAACAGCCGCGGCGGCAAGCTGCCGATCCCGGCTCCGGACCCGGCCCGCCAGCCTGGAGCGGCCGCCGCGGCGCCTGCCGCCGGCGAAGCGGCTCCGGCCGCGGAAGGCGCTCCGGCCGCCGCCGAGG
>JBKOYY010000125.1:0-9103 GCA_046725615.1 Pseudomonadota bacterium | reverse complement strand
TCCGGTGCCGAACGCCGCGCCGGCCTCGATCCGCAGGTTCACGGTGCTCGCCGGGGCGAGGCCCTTGTCGTGCGCGCCGTAGACGAAGAAGCGGCCGGCGCGAACGGGCGGCAGGCCGGACAGGGCCATGGCCAGCCAGTCGGCGTCGGCCAGCTTTTCCACGACCGTCCGGAGTTCGGGATAGCCCTTCAGGATCTCGACGGTGGCGTCGCGCTCCTCCGCCTCGTTCGGGAAGGCGTCGATGCGCCAGACGTCCCGGTCCTCGTCCTCCTCCAGGATCGAGAAGGTGACGGCCTCGGTCGCGAGGTTGTTCTCGATGGCCTCGGCGGCGGCCTCGGCGACGGCGCGGGGGCCGCGGGCGATGATCTGGACGGCTTCGTCGCTCATGGGGCGCAGCCTCTAGCGGCATGGCGCCGGAAAGGCGAGGGCGATCAGCCCAGGTCGCCGTCCTCAGGCTCGGGCGGCGGGGCCGGCAGGTCGGACTCGTAGGCCTCGTTTCCGGCTTCCGAGGGATAGCGCGGCGGGGTGCGGGGTTCGTCGCGCCACGCCGCCTGGGTCACCAGCACGGGCAGATCGTCCGGCGAGTCATAGACCGGAACATCGTGATCCATCGCTGCGGCGTCCACGGCGGCCATCACGGGCTGCTGGGCGCGCACATAGTCGGTTCCGACGACGTAGTCCGGCAGAGGTCCCGCGTACCTCGCCATGCCGGGATCCTCAGCCGGCGACAGCTCACGCGGTCCGCCGCCGGACATGAGCTGCTGCGGCCCGAGGATCTCTGGATCACGCAGGTCCGGGCGCAGCGCCGCGCCCATGAGCAGGCCGGCGACGGCGGCCAGGCCGACGCCGCGGATCAAGAACCGCGCGTCGCGGTGTGCGAACAGGCTTTCCATCGCCGCCAAAGCGCGCGGCGCGGAAGTTGGTTTCAGGCGGGGGCGTCAGGCCTTCTCGACGAAACTGTCGATCACCTTCTTCTCGCCCGCCTTGTCGAAGCTGACGGTGAGCTTGTTGCCTTCCACGCCCTTCACCGAGCCGTAGCCGAACTTCAGGTGGAAGACGCGGTCGCCGCGCTTGTAGGCGCTGGCGGCGGACGACTCCGACACGGCCACCAGCCGGCCGTCGCCCTCGATCACCGCCTGCCGGCCCGGATGCGTGCCGCGGTACTGGTTGGCCTGGGCCCGCCGCCAGCCGGGCGAGGAGTAGCCGCCGCCGAAGTCCGGATCGTTGTCCCACCGGCTGCCGTGCTGCTGCATCCCCGGCCCGCCACCGTAGTAGCCCGTCTCGGAGCTGGCCTCGACGTTGGCCGGCGGCAGTTCGTCGACGAAGCGGCTGGGGAGCTGGCTGGTCCAGCGGCCATAGACCTGGCGGTTGGCGGCGAAGCTGATCCGCGCCTCCTGCCGGGCGCGGGTGATGCCCACGTAGGCGAGGCGGCGTTCCTCCTCCAGACCCTTCTCGCCCTTCTCGTCCATGCTGCGCTGTGAGGGGAAGACGCCTTCCTCCCAGCCGGGCAGGAAGACCAGCGGGAACTCCAGGCCCTTGGCCTGGTGCAGGGTCATGATCTGCACAGAGTCCGCCTGCGGGCCGCGCTCCAGGTCCATGACCAGCGAGACGTGCTCCAGATAGGCCTGTAGGTCGTCGTAGCCGCCCATCGACTGGACGAGTTCCTTCAGGTTCTCCAGCCGGCCCTGCGCCTGGGGCGATTTGTCGAGCTTGAGGGCGTCGGTGTAGCCGCTCTCCTCCAGCACGGTCTCCATCAAGCGGGCGTGGTGGATGTGCTCGGCCTGGCCGCGCCAGCGATCGAGGTCGCGCAGGAAGTTGGCCAGCGCCGTGCGGGTGCGGGCCGGCAGCTCGTCGGTCAGCACGATCTGCCGCGCCGCATGGCTGGCCGGCACGCCGTTCAGCCGGGCGATCTGCAGCAGCTTCTGCACCGTGGTGTCGCCGATGCCGCGCTTGGGCGTGTTGACGATCCGCTCGAAGGCCAGGTCGTCGTCCTCGGACTGGATCAGGCGCAGGTAGGCGATCGCGTCGCGGATTTCGGCCCGTTCAAAGAACCGCGGGCCGCCGATGACCACGTACGGGATCTGGAGCAGGACGAACCGCTCCTCGAACGCCCGCATCTGGAACGAGGCCCGCACCAGGATGGCGATGTCGCGATAGGCGCGGCCCGCCCGCTTGGCGCGTTCCACCTCGTCGGCGATCAGCCGGCTCTCGGCCTCGCCGTCCCAGACGCCGCGGACGACGACCTTTTCGCCCCCCTCGGCCTCGGTCCACAGGGTCTTGCCCAGGCGGCTCTTGTTGGTGGCGATCAGGCCGGCGGCGGCCGCCAGGATGTGGCTGGTGGAGCGGTAGTTCCGCTCCAGCCGCACGACCTTGGCGCCGGGGAAATCCCGCTCGAAGCGCAGGATGTTGTCCACCTCCGCTCCGCGCCAGCCATAGATCGACTGGTCGTCGTCGCCCACGCAGCAGAGGTTCTGGCTCTTCTGCGCCAGCAGGCGCAGCCACAGGTACTGGGCGACGTTGGTGTCCTGGTACTCGTCCACCAGCAGGTAGCGGAAGCGGTTGTGGTACTCCGCCAGCACGTCGGGCTGGCTGGTGAAGATCGTGATGTTGTGCAGCAGGAGGTCGCCGAAGTCGCAGGCGTTCAGGATCCGCAGCCGCTCCTGATAGAGGCGGTACAGGGCCTGGCCCTTGCCGTTGGCGAAGGCGCCGTTCTCGGCCGGCGGCAGCTGGTCGGGACGCCAGCCGCGGTTCTTCCAGTGGTCGATCAGCCCGGCCAGCATCTTCGCCGGCCAGCGCTTGGAATCGATGTTCTCGGCCTCGAGGATCTGCTTGAGCAGGCGCTCCTGATCGTCGGTGTCGAGGATGGTGTAGTTCGACTTCAGCCCCACCAGCTCGGCGTGGCGGCGCAGGATCTGGGCGGCGATGGAGTGGAAGGTCCCCAGCCAACGCAGGCCCTCGGCCGACGGTCCGATGATGTGGGTGATCCGCTCGCGCATCTCGCGCGCGGCCTTGTTGGTGAAGGTGACCGCCAGCAGCTCCCAGGGCCGCGCCCGGCCGCTGGCCAGGATGTGCGCCAGCCGGGTGGTCAGCACCCGCGTCTTGCCCGTGCCCGCGCCCGCCAGCACCAGCACCGGGCCCTCGATCGCCTCGACCGCCGCGCGCTGCTCGGGGTTCAGTCCCTCAAGATAGTCGGCCGGGCGCGCGTCGGCGCGCGCGAGGTCCGAGATGCGGGGGGCGGGCAGCGGGTGGTCGGATTCGAAGGACATCGGAACA
Organism: Pseudomonadota bacterium; assembly: GCA_046725615.1. GTDB lineage: Bacteria > Pseudomonadota > Alphaproteobacteria > Caulobacterales > Caulobacteraceae > Phenylobacterium. The sequence continues at coordinate 5,830 of JBKOYY010000125.1, read as the reverse complement.
TATGTAGCACAGAGGCGCGCCGGCTTAAGGGGGCGGAACGGCGCGGGCAAGCCGCCCGTTCTGACGGGATGGCGCATTCCCGTCCCGCCAGTCCCTGGATCGCCTTCGCCGCCGGCGCAGCGGTCATGCTGACGCTCGCGCTCGCGACCTGGGCGTGGATGCAGCGGCAGGCAGGCGCGGACCTGGCCCGAGCCGCGCTCAACGCCACGCAGGTCGCGCCGAACTTCGACGTTCCGACCCTGCCCGACGCCCCGCGCATCCCCGACACGCCGCTTCCGCGGCCGAAGTAGCGCCGCCGGCTAGCCCTCGCCCTGAGCATGCTTCAGCGCCGCCACGCGGCAGGCCGAGGCGAGGGGGCGTTCGCCGCGGGCGCGGTCGATGCTCACGATGAGCTGCGCCAGGCTGGTCCCGCGCTCCGCCGCCATCCCATCGAGCACCGCCCAGAATTCGGGCTCCAGCGCGATCGAGGTCGCGTGGCCGGAGAGGAGGACGGAGCGCTTCTTCAGGAGAGCCATCTGCGCGCGTGTTTACGGTGCGGTGAGGCTGGCGCGCTAGACCCTTGTCAAAAGGTGACGCATGCGTCATTTAATCTATACGCTGTTTACATAGGGCTCCACGACCGATGGCCATGACTGCCGACGCCGCCGATTTCCGTCCCCGGCCCGTCTCCACCAAGCTGGACTGGGCGCACGCGCTGAAGGCGCTGAAACGCCTCCTGGCCGACAAGGAGGACACCCGGCAGGTCTTCGAGATCATGCGTGCGCTGAACGGCGCCTCGACGGCGAAGGGCTACCAGCGCCTGCTCGCCACCGAGGAGGGCGGCCGGATGGCCTACGAGCGCCAGGAGTTCGCGCAGAAGCTGATGGACGACGCCTGGCTCGACAGCTTCGCGCCGGGGACCGTGGGGGCGGCGTACCGCGACTTCATCCGCGCCGAGAACCTCTCGGCCGAAGGACTGGCGATGGTCAGCCGGGACAGCATGGACGACGTCGACCAGAAGCACCCCTACGCCTGGTTCGGCCGCCGGACCCGCGACGTGCACGACATCTGGCACATTCTGTCGGGCTATCACCGCGACGGCCTGGGCGAAGCCTGCCTCGTGGCCTTCTCCTACGCCCAGACCAAAGGCCTCGGCTGGGCGTTGATCGCTCTGGGCGCCGCCAGCCGGGCCCGCAAGGACAGGAGCCAGCCCTACGTGAAGGCGATCTGGCAGGGCTTCCAGCGTGGCAAGGCGGCCAAGTGGCTGCTGGGCGAGGACTACGAGCGGCTGATGGCCGAGCCACTTGAGGCCGCGCGCAAGCGGCTGGGGATCACCCCGCCGACCATCTACGACTCCATCCCGGCGAACGTGCGCGACGAGGCGGTCCCGAAGGCCGCCTAGAGCCTTTCCCGTTCAAACGGAATCGTCTGAACGGGATGAAAAGGCTCTAAATCAAAGGTTTGAGCGCGTTCTGACCGCAAAACCGGTTCCCACTTTTGCGGAACGCGCTCTAGTCCTCGCGCTTCTTGCCGTCGAGATCGCGCCGGGCGCGCTCGGCCTCCAGCTTGCTGGCGGCGGTTTCGGCCTTCGGGCGGCCGAACCGGACCCGGTTCTCGGCCGCCCTGGCCTTGTCGTCGGCGCGGGCCCTGGCCTTGCGGGCCTTGTTGAGGTTGACGACCTCGGCCATGCGCCGGACGCCTATTTCACCGCCGCGCAGAAGCGCTGGATGCGCGAGCAGGCGTCTTCCAGCACCGCGTTCGAGGTCGCGTAGCTGATCCGGAAGAACGGCGAGAGGCCGAAGGCCGCGCCGAACACCACCGCCACCCCTTCGGCTTCCAGCAGTTCGGTCGCGAAGTCGGCGTCCGAGCCGATCACCTTGCCCGACGGCGCGGTCTTGCCGATCAGCTCTTCGCACGACGGATAGACGTAGAAAGCGCCTTCCGGCGTCGGGCACTTGATGCCCTTGGCCTGGTTCAGCATCGAGACCACCAGGTCGCGGCGCTGCTCGAACAGCTTGGCGTTTGGCTTGATGAACGCCTGGGTGCCGTTCAGCGCCTCGACCGCCGCCCACTGCGAGATGGACGAGGGGTTCGAGGTGGTCTGGCTCATGACCTTGGCCATGGCCTTGATCAGCGGCTCGGGGCCGGCCGCGTAGCCGATCCGCCAGCCGGTCATGGCGTAGGCCTTGCTCACGCCGTTCATGGTCAGGGTGCGGTCGTAGAGCGCCGGCTCCACCTGGGCGATGGTCGAGAACTCGAAGTCCCCGAACACCAGGTGCTCGTACATGTCGTCCGTCAAGATCCACACGTGCGGGTGACGCAGCAGCACCTCGGCCAGCGCCTTCAGCTCGGCGCGGGTGTAGGCGGCGCCCGACGGGTTGGACGGCGAGTTCAGGAACAGCCACTTGGTCTTGGGCGTGATCGCCTTCTCCAGGTCGGCGGCCTGCAGCTTGAAGCCCGTCGCGGCGCTGGTCGGCGCGGCCACCGGCGTGCCGCCGGCCAGCAGCACGATGTCCCAGTAGCTGACCCAGTACGGGGTCGGGATCACCACCTCGTCGCCCGGGTTCAGCGTGGCGATCATGGCGTTCCAGATCACCGGCTTGCCGCCCGGCGAGACGTTCACCTGGGTGGTCTTGTAGGTGAGGCCGTTCTCGCGCTGGAACTTGGCGACGATGGCTTCCTTCAGCTCGGGGATGCCGTCGACGTTGGTGTACTTCGTCTTGCCGTCGCGGATCGCCTTGATGGCGGCTTCCTTGATGTTGTCCGGCGTGTCGAAGTCCGGCTCGCCGGCGGCCAGGCCGATCACGTCCTTGCCCTGGGCTTTCAGCTCGCGGGCTTTCGCGTCGGCCGCGAGGGTCGCGGACGGCTTCACGCGGGCGAGCGCGGCGGATTCCAGGGACATGGCGGAACTAGGCTCCCGGCAGAGTTTGAAGACCGGCGGCGGGTGTACCCCATGCTGCGCCGCATTCAAACCCGCCGGGAGCCGCTCTCCAGTAGCTCAATGACGCAAGGGCCGGGTCGACGGGCCGCTAGACGAAGTTGTTCAGGCTGATGTCGGCCAGGGTGCGGCCCACCAGGACGATGGCGATGTCGGCGCCGTCGGCCGGGTCGCCGGTGTCGGCGAACACGTAGACGTCCGAACCGACCTGAGCCGCCACGTACACCGCGCCGGTCGCCGAGATGTGCTCGTCGGCGATCGAGAGCGCCTCGGCGTAGCTGCCGGCGACGAACTCGGAATAGCTGCGCGGCAGGATCGAGCTGGTCGTCGACAGGATGCTCACGCCCGGGAAGGAGAGTGTGTCGCCGCTCTCCCAGTCGCGGATCTCGGCTTCGAGGCCGACGCTGGGCGCCGTCTTGGCCACGAACTCGAAGCGGTCGCGGCCCTCGCCGCCGAAGACCACGTCGCGGCCGGCGCCGCCCGAGACGATGAGGTCCGAGCCGTCGCCGCCCGACAGGGTCGAGGCGTCCGGGCCCTGGCTGATCATGGTGTCGTCGCCCGCGCCGCCGTTCAGCACGTCGGCCCCGAAGCCGGCCTGCAGCTGGTCGGCGCCCGCGCCGCCGTTCAGCGTGTCGTTCCCCAGGCCGCCGATCAGGTCGTCGTCGCCGAGGTCGCCCGACAGCCAGTCCGAGCCCTCGCCGCCGCCGATGAAGTCGTTGCCCTGGCCGCCGAGGAGGGTGTCGTTCCCCGCGCCGCCGGCGATCTGGTCGTCGCCGAGGTTGCCGTTGGCCCAGTCTCCGGCCTCTCCCGCCGTCCCGCCGGTGTCGCGGCTGGCGTAGATGACGTCGTCGCCCTGGCCGCCGTACAGGCTGTCGGCGCCGAGGCCGCCGATAAGCACGTCGTCGCCGCTGTTGCCCTGGACGAGGTCGCGGCCGTCGCCGCCGTTCATCGTGTCGTCGCCCGGTCCGCCGTACAGGCCGTCGTCGCCCGCGCCGAAGGTGATGCGGTTGGCCGCCGTGTCGCCGACATACAGTTGCGAGCCGTCGGCCATGACGAGGCCGCCCGCCGACGACACCTGGGTCAGGTCGGTGGAGAAGGCGACGGTGCGTCCGCCGTAGGTGATGAAGATGCGCGGGAGTTCCGGCGTCAGCGCGAGCGGGTCGTACGACTGGTAGACGACGCTGACCGTGCGGCCCGGGCCGCCGTTGAAGGTCAGGGTGTCGCCGGCCTTGAGGGTCAGGGCCTGCTCGGCGGTGATCGTATCGAACGCGTAGGCGGGCACGCCGCGTCTCCGGAATGTTTCAGCTTCGCCATGTCATCGGCCATGTTGCGTAAAAACGCAACTTACAAAAACGACACGTGCGGCGCCGCCGTCTCCCGCCTTGACCCGGTCGCATTGGCGGGCGACCCCTGCGCCACCGATGCGCCGGCTGTTCGACTTCCTTTCCAACATGGACGCCCAGGCGTGGCGCACGCTCTGTATTTCGTTCGTACTGTTTGGTGGCGTCGGGCTGGTGTTCTTCTTCGGGGCCCAGCTGCTGGGGTTCGACGGCGAGCGCACGCTGGAGAGCTGGCTGGGCGCGGCGCGGGGGCCCTGGTCGCTTCCGGTGGCGGTGGCGGCCTTCGCGGCCCTGGCCTTCGTCGGCACGCCGCAGATCGTCCTGATCGCCGCGGCCGTGGTGGCCTTCGGCCCGATGTGGGGCGCGACCTATAGCTGGATCGGGACGATGGTCTCGGCGCTCGTGGGCTTCTGGCTCGGGCGGACCGCAGGGGCGAAGACCCTGGAGCGGTTCTCGGGCGACGGCGTGCGGCGCTTCATGCGGCACGTGGGCGAGAACGGATTCCTGGCCAGCCTGATCGTGCGGCTGGTGCCCTCGGCGCCGTTCATCGTGGTCAACATGGCGGCCGGCGTGACGCCCATGCGGGCGCGGGACTTCGTCGCCGGCACGGGCATCGGCATCGTGCCGAAGATCGCCCTGACGGCCTTCGCCGGCGCCTCGATCGTGCAGATGATGCGGGGCGAGATCGGCCGCCACGGTCTGGTGATCGCCGCGGTTGCGCTGGTCTGGCTGGGGCTGGGCTGGTTCGCACGCGGCTGGCTGCGGAGCCGCGGCGAGCGGGACGGGAGTTAGGGGATGATCAAGCTGTTCTATTCGCCGGGCGCGTGCTCGCTAGCCTCCCACATCGCGCTGGAGGAGGCAGGCGCGGACTTCGAGGCTGTCCGGGTCGACACGGCCAGAGGAGACCAGCGGCGGCCGGAGTACCTGACGGTCAATCCGAAGGGCCGGGTGCCCGCGCTGGTCGCCGACCGTGGCGTGCTCACCGAGACGCCCGCCATCCTGGCCTGGATCGCCCAGGCGTTTCCCGAGGCCGGCCTGGCGCCGACCGACCCCTGGGATTTCGCCCAGGCCCAGTCGTTCAACGCCTACCTGGCCGCCACCGTGCATGTGGCGCACGCCCACGGACGGCGCGGCGCGCGCTGGGCCGATGAGGAGTCCTCGTTCGCCGACATGCGCCGCAAGGTCCCCGAGACCATGGCCGCCTGCGCCCAGCTCATCGAGGACCAGATGCTGAAGGGGCCCTGGGTGCTCGGCGACCGGTTCTCGATCTGCGACGGCTACCTCTTCACCGTCGCCGGCTGGCTGGAAGGCGACCGGGTCGACATCGGGCGCTTCCCGAAGATCAAGGCTCACTTCGAGCGGACGCGGGCGCGCGACGCCGTGCGCAAGGTTCTTGCCCGCGAGGCGGCCTAAGGCCGCGCCTGACGCAAGATGCTTGCGGCGCGAGGCTCGTTTGGATAGAGACGGCGCCATGCGCACGCGGCTCGACAGCCTGCTTCTTCTCTCGCTGGGGCTTAGCCGCCCCTGGGCGCCTCTCTAGGCACGCGCACGTTCGCGGCCGGGCGTTCAGGGG
>JBKOYY010000061.1:0-9912 GCA_046725615.1 Pseudomonadota bacterium | reverse complement strand
TCTCCGGCCACCGCGAGCTTGACGCTCAGACCAACGCCTGACTCCATGCCCACGTCGGCCGACTGCGCCGCCCACGATCACGTGGAATAGGCGCCCGCCATCGCGTGGAATGAGCGCCCACGATCACTGGAATGCGCAGCCCATCGCGATGTTCGACCCCGGCGGCCAGGCCGTGACGGTCACACGTGACCTCGAAGGCGGTCGCACGGGCGAGCTCTTCCGCCCCGGGCTCATCAATGGCGAACGCTACGCGACCCTGCTTGGGCCCGATGGGACCTTCTTCACCCCGGTTGGCGGCGGCGTCCGCCTCCGCGGCTCCGAACTCCTGTGCGGCGACGTCTACGGACCGTTCAGCCGCGGCCACCTGATGGTCATCTCCACGAGGGATGAGACTCTCGACCTTGGCTGCAGCATCCACGCCGACGGCAGCTGGATGACGGTCTTCACCACCCGCATTCCGGATGCCCGTGGCGACGCCGCCGAGTTCAGGAGCAAGCTGCGCGCCACGCAGGCCGAGCTTGGCGTCTCCGGAAAGGCCGTCCGCTCCCGGCCGGACAGGAACGGGCTTCTCCGGGCCGGCGCCGCCTGGGTCGACCGCCAGGGGCGCGGCCAGGGCGTCTGGTTCATGCGGCGAGGCGAGTATGTGGTCGAGGTGCGCGCCACCTTCCACCCGGACGACACCGACGCCGTCTACGCGGTGCTGGCCGCCCTGCTCCGCAACGAGATCCCGCCCCCGCCCCCGCGCGACGACGAGGACCTGGGCTGATCAGGACAGGGCGGACCGCAGCGCGCGGGGTGAGCGCGGGGACGGCCTCAGGCCAGCGGCGCTTCGGGCGTCCACGGTTCCAGGTGGCCGTCCTTGAGGGCGAAGACGCGATCCATGTGCGCGGCGAGATGGAAGTTGTGGGTCGCCACCAGCGCGGCCACCCCCTGGCTGCGGGCCAGGGCGTAGAGGCTGTCGAACACGGCCGTCGAGGTGGCGGGATCGAGATTGCCGGTCGGCTCGTCGGCCAGCAGGAGCCGCGGCTTGTTGGCCAGCGCCCGGGCGATCGCCACCCGTTGCTGTTCGCCGCCGGACAGCTGCGGCGGCTGGTGATGCGCGCGTTCCCTCAGACCCAGTTCCGCGAGCAGCTCCCGCGCCCGCGCCCGGGCCGCCTTCTGCCCCATGCCCGCGATCATCATCGGCAGGGCGACATTGTCCTCGGCCGTGAACTCGGGGAGCAGATGGTGGAACTGGTAGACGAAGCCGATGGTGGCCAGCCGCACCCGCGTGCGCTCGCGTTCGGAGAGCGCCGTGCAGTCGGCGCCGAGGATGGAGATACGCCCGCCCTGTGGCCGCTCCAGCAGCCCGGCGGCGTGCAGGAGACTGGATTTGCCCGAGCCCGAGGGGCCGACGAGCCCCACGATCTCGCCCGGCTGGACGTCGAGGTCGGCCCCGCGCAGCACCGTCAGGGAGCCGGCCTGCGTCACATAGGTGCGCTCGAGGCCGCGAATGGAGAGGACCGGCTCACTCATAGCGAAGCGCATCCACGGGATCGAGGCGCGAGGCCCGCCACGCCGGCAGGAGGCTCCAGACGCAGGCCATGCCGAGCGAGAAGATCGAGATGCCCGCCACCTCCGCCCAGTCCACCTTCGCGGGAAGCCGCGAGAGGTAATAGACGTCGGACGCGAACACCGGCGTGCCCGTCGCCCATTCCACGAACGACTGGATCGGGCCGATGTAGATCGAGAACAACACGCCCAGCGCCACGCCCGCCAGCGTGCCCAGCGCGCCAATGCTGGCACCGGCCATGAAGAAGATCCGCAGGATCGAGCCCTGCCCCGCTCCCATGGTCCGGAGGATGGCGATGTCGCGGGTCTTGTTCTTCACCAGCATCACCAGGCCGGAGATGATGTTGAGCGCGGCGATGACGATCAGCATGCCGAGGATCAGCCGCATGGCCGTCCGCTCCACCGCCAGGGCGCCCCAGAAGGCGGTGTCGCGCTGGGTCCAGTCGGTCACGAGCGCCGCCGGTCCGGCCGCGCGGGTGATCGGCGCACGCATCTGGGCCGCCTTGTCAGGATCGACCACCTTCACCTCGATGGCGTCGGCGGTGTCCTCGCGGCCGAAGAAGAGCTGGGCCTGCGCCAGCGGCATGTAGATGTAGGCCTGGTCGTATTGGCTCATGCCGATGCTGAAGGTGGCCCCGACCGTGTAGGGCTTCTGCAGCGGCGTGCCGCCGAACGCCGTGGCGCCGCCGGCGGGAGAGATCAGGGTAAGGGTGTCTCCCACGCCGACGCCCAGCATCTGCGCCAGCCGCTCGCCCACCACGACCACGTCGCCGCCATATTCTCCGACCCCGAACTCCCTCAGAGACCCGCGGGTCAGGTTGCCGGCGACCAGCTTGGTTTCGGCCAGGTCCTTCGGTCCCACGCCGCGCACCAGGGCGCCCGTGATCTGGCTGGGCCCGATGGCGATGGCCTGGGCCTCGATGATCGGCGCGGCCTGTACGACGCCGGGCACCTTCAGGATCCGCGCCGCCGCCTCATCCCGACCGGGGCCGTCAAGAACGCCGCCCGTGACGAACAGGTGGCCCTGGAAGCCCAGGATGCGGCCCAGCAGCTCGGACCGGAAGCCGTTCATCACCGACATGGTGGCGATCAGCACGCCGACCGCCAGCATGATCCCGATGAACGAGATGATGGAGATCAGCGCCACGCCACCCTGGCTGCGCTTGGCCCGCAGGTAGCGACCTGCGAGCATCCGCTCCCAGAGGCCGAACGGCGGCGCACGGCCGCCGGTGACGGCGCCGGCCTGGCTCACCCGATGATGGCCTTCAGTGCGGCTTCCAGGGGCAGCGTCTGGCGCTCGCCGGTCGCCCGGCGCTTCAGCTCGACCACGCCGTCCGCAACGCCCTTGGGCCCGACGATGAGTTGCCAGGGGATGCCCACAAGGTCGGTGGCGGCGAACTTTGCGCCGGGCCGGTCGTCGCGATCGTCGTACAGCGGGTCGATCCCGGCGTCGGACAAGGCCTTGTAGGCCTGCTCGCAGACGGCGTCGCAGCCTGCGTCCCCGACCCGCAGGTTCAGCACCGCGGCGCCGAACGGCGCGACGCTGTCGGGCCAGATGATGCCGCCGTCGTCGTGGCTGGCCTCGATGATCGCGCCGACCAGGCGCGAGACGCCCACGCCGTACGACCCCATCTGCACCGGCGTATCCTTGCCGTCGGGCCCGGTGACATTGGCCTTCATCGGCGCGGAGTACTTCGTGCCGAAGTAGAAGATATGGCCCACCTCGATGCCCCGGGCGGTCATCCGCTTGTCCTCGGGCAGCGCCGCGTAGGTCGCCTCGTCGTGCATCTCGTCCGAGGCGGCGTAGAGCCGGGTGCGCTGCTCCACGAGCGGCTGCAGGTCGCCTTCCCAGTCGAGGTCGGGACCGGGCGCGCCCATCTCCACCAGGTCGCGGTGCGCGAACACCTGGCTCTCGCCGGTTTCGGCCAGGATGATGAACTCGTGGCTGAGGTCGCCGCCGATCGGGCCGGTGTCGGCCCGCACGGGGATCGCCTTCAGCCCCAGCCGCGAATAGACGTTGAGGTAGGCCAGGAACATCCGGTTGTAGGCCCGCCGCGCCGCCGCCTCGTCGATGTCGAAGCTGTAGGCGTCCTTCATCAGGAACTCGCGGCCGCGCATCACCCCGAAGCGGGGCCGGCGCTCGTCGCGGAACTTCCACTGGATGTTGTAAAGATTCTTCGGCAAGTCCTTGTAGGACTTCACATAGCTGCGGAAGATGTCGGTCACGACCTCCTCGGCCGTGGGCCCGTACAGCAGGTCCCGCTCGTGGCGGTCCTTGATGCGCAGCATCTCCTCGCCGTAGTCGTCATAGCGGCCGCTCTCGCGCCACAGGTCGGCGAGCTGCAGGGTCGGCATCAGGATCTCGACCGCGCCGGCGCGGTTCATCTCCTGGCGGACGATCTCCTCGATCTTCTTCAGGACCTTCAGGCCCAGCGGCAGCCAGGCGTAGATGCCGGCAGCCTCCTGCCGGATCAGCCCGGCGCGGAGCATGAGCTGGTGCGAGACGATCTGCGCGTCGGCGGGAGCCTCGCGAAGCGTGGGCATGAAGTATCGCGAAAGGCGCATCGACTCTCAGGCTCTCAGTGGGCGGCGAAGGCGCCCTGATAGCCTTGCCCCCCGAACCTTGGCAACGATGAGGCGGCCTGAAGGTTGCGCGGAAGCGTCAGCGCAGCGGCGGCAGCTTGATCAAGCCGAAGGTCAGCACGCCCCACAGGATCGCGAACAGCACGACCGAAATCGCCGTGGTGATCAGGAATTTCTGCTTCAGCTTGGGGTTCACAGGCGATCCCGGCTCGCCGCCGCCGGGAACCTTGATCCCGGCGTCGGCATGGCTCTGCACACCCCACGGCAGCACCATGAACAGCACCGTCCACCAGATGGTGAAGAAGATCGCGATGCCGGAGAACAGGCCCATCAGTGCGCGCCCTTCGGGGTCTCCATCAGCTCGACCAAGACCCCGCCTATGTTCTTCGGGTGAACGAAGATGACGGGGGTGCCGTGCGCGCCGATCCGCGGCTTGCCGCCGTTCAGCACGGTGGCGCCCTTGGCGACCATGTCGTCCCGGGCGGCCTCGATGTCCGGCACCTCGAAGCAGATGTGATGCTGGCCGCCGGCCGGGTTCTTCTCGAGGAAGTTCTTCAGCGGCGAGGCCTCGCCGTAGGGCTCGATCAGCTCGATCTGGCTGTTCGGCAGGTCGACGAAACAGACCCAGACGCCCTGCTCCTCCATGACGAACTTCTCGCCGATCTTCGTGGCGCCCAGCATGTCGCGGTACATCGCGACCGACTGGTCGATGGAGGGGGTGGCCACGCCGACGTGGTTGAGCTTTCCGATCTGCATGGCCGCCATATACGCCGGTCCGGCGCGCGGCGCGAGATCACGCGACGGAAGCGCCCTGCGGCGCTTTCGCGATGCCGCCCAGGCCGTCTCCGGCGAAGACCGCACCGGCCGACAGCAGCTCGGCGATCCGGCTCTCGGAAACACCCCAGTCCCGCAGAATCTCGGCCGAGTGCTGGCCGATGTCTGGGGTCGGGCGGGTGAACCCCGAGGGTGTCCGGGAGAAGTCGGCATAGGCGCGACTGCTTCGCGTCGGGCCCAACCGCCCGTGGCTCCAGTCATCCAGGAAGCCGTTCTCCGCAAGCCAGGGATCATCGTAGGCCTCCGCGCTCCGCAGGACAGGAGCCGCCGCGACGCCGGCCGACAGGAGGGCGTCCAAGGCCGCAGCGCCCGTCAGGCCGGCGAGCGCCGCCGCAATTCGCCCGGCCAGCGCCCCATCCCGGGGTTCCGCAAGGGGCGCCTCGCCCATGTCGACGCCCAGCGCCGCACCCAGCCGCTCCGCCTCGTCCAGAGTCGAGCAGACCAGTCCGATCCATCCGTCCGCGCAGGCGTAGTAGCGGTGCGTGGCGCTTACGCCCGGACAGTCGGGGCTGCCGGCGTCGTTCGGCGGTCGCCCTTCGAACGTCACGAGCTCGCCGAGTTGGAACAGCAGGCTCTGGGCCATCAGGCTGGTCAGGATCTCCTGGCCCTCGCCCGTCCGCTCGCGGGCGTTCAGCGCCGCAATCACCGACATGGCCACGACGCTGGCCGTCGCGACGTCGTTCACCGCGATCGTGTGCAGCACCGGGTCGCCGTCCCCGCCCTGCCCGGCCATCATGCCGCCCTCGGCCTGCAGCAGCGGATCGAAGCCCGGCAAGGGCGCCCGCGGTCCCTTGGTTCCGTAGGCGTTGATCGAGCACGAGATGAGGCGCGGGTTCACCGCCTTCAGAGCCGCGTAGTCGATCCCCAGCCGGCTGCGCACCCCCAGCCGGTAGTTGTCGATGACCACGTCCGCCTGCCGCGCAAGGTCGAGGAACAAGTCCCGAGCGCCCGGCTCGCGCAGGTTCAGCCCCAAGGCGCGGACGCCACGATTGTAGCCCACGAACTGCGCACCGTCCGACCGGAAGGGGTCGGCCTCGGGCCCTTCGATCTTGATGACTTCGGCGCCCAGGTTCGCGAGCAGCGTGCCGGCGTAGGCGCCTGCGATGACCGTTCCCAGGTTCAGGACCCGGATACCGGCGAGCGGTCCCGCCGTCGCGGCCGCCGCGCCGTCCGGCGCTGGTGCGGCAGGACGCGGCATCCACTCCGGGGCGCGCTCGAGACGCACCGGCAACGCACGCACCGAGGCAGGCGTAGCCGACAGCTCGGCCGGCGGCGCGGGCATCGCGACGGTCCCGCGGACCGGATCCTCGAATGTCAGCCGCAGTCCGCCGTCCTTCACCGCCTGGCTGGCGAACCATGCCTCGCGCCGCCGCACCGGGCCGCAGGGGACGTCGTTCGCCGCCATGGCCTCCAGCCACTCGTCGCGGGTGCGGGACAGGAACATGCCTTCCAGCAGGTCGCGCGCGGCGAGCTGGTCGTCCTCGAGGGCCTCGAAGGCATCCTCCAGCCCCAGCACTGCGAAGGCCTTCCGATAGAAGCCGGTGAACAGGGTTCCCAGGAAGAACCACTCGCCGTCCGCCGCTTGATAGAGCCGGTAGCGGGGGTTGGCGCCGGGCGGCGTACCGCGGGGCATCGGCGGGACGCTGGCCACGCTGCAGGGGTTCATCACCTCGGCCACGCCATGAAGGCCGCTGACCGTCACGGACTGGCCGCGCCCGCTGCGCGCCCGCTCCAGCAGCGCCGCCCCGATCGCCGCCGCTCCGAGTACGCCCTGGGCATACCAGGCGATGGGCAGGACCAGGTGGATCGGCTGGTCCGCGTAGGCGCCCTGGCGGAAGGATGCGCTGGTCAGCCCCGTCAGGAGACTGTGATGGGGCGGGAGCGCGCTCCACCGCCCCTTGGTCCCATAGGGCGGCATCCAGGCGTGGACGAGCGCCGGGCGCGCCGCGGTCAGGGTCGCCGCGTCCAACCCGAACGTCTCCAGCCGCCCCGGAGCGTCGTCGAAGATCGCCACGTCCGCGCCTGCGACCAGGGCCTTGGCCGCCGCCAGTCCCTCCGGCGTTTCCAGGTCCGACGTGACGACCCGCTTGTTGCGATTGAAGCCCAGGTATCCGGGGTGGTCCTTCAGGCGATCGCCGCCCGGCGGTTCCACCTTCACGACCTCTGCCTCGAAGTCGCCCAGCAGCATGGCGGCCATCGGCCCGGCCACCCCCTGACTGAAATCGACGATCCTCACCCCCTGATAGGCGGACATCGGCGGCCTCCCCTGCCTGCCCGGCGGCGCGTCTTCGCGTCTCGCCGATGCGGCAACAAACCGGGAGTTCGATCCTCCGGCAAGGGCGGACATGGCGCCTCAGCCGAATGATGTTCATCAAGCGGGGCCGCCGCCGCGGGTGTTAGGCTGCGACCGCAAAGGTGCGTCGGCGCTGCACCGACGCCCACAGTGACGGGAGGTCACGATGACGATGGCGAACGCCGGCGCCCGCAAAGCTCGGTTCCCCACACCCCTCGACGCCTGGCGCGGCCAGGCCAGCCTGTTCGTGGTGTTCTGGGGCTACGGCGTGCTGTTCAGCGCGGCCCTGATCACGGCTTTCGTGGCGGCGCTCTACCGGAAAGACACCGTCACCCAGCAGGCGCTCTTGCCCGTGTTTGGCGTCTACACCGCCTGGGTGCTGGTCTCGGTCTGGCGCTGCGCCGCCGGCGCCCGCGCCCCCTGGGGGATGATGGCCCAACTGCTCACCGTCGCGTGGGCCGGCAACGCCATCCTGGTGACGGGCTTCCTGCAGCTCCGCCTGCTGGAGTCCTACCTCGGCGCCTAATCAGATCCGCAGGACGGTCGTCTCCACGACCGGACGCCGGCCCCAGATGCGCTGACTGGCCTTCTTCACGGCGCGGGAGATCGCCGTCTCGACGGTGTCGTCGAACTCGGCCTCCTCGCCCTTCAGGCGCTTGACGGCCTGTGCCGCCTCGTCGGCCAGGTCGCCCAGCACCTCGTCCAACGGATAGTCCTCGTCGGTCGGCAGGCCCAGCGCGCGCACCTGCGGTCCAGACGCGATCCGGTTGCGCCCGTCCAACACGACCGACACCGCGACCACGCCGTTGAACGCCGCATGCCGCCGCTCGCGCAGGGCCTCGCCGTTCTCGGGTGTCAGCACGCCGGCATCGACGAACAGGCGGCCCGACGGCACCTCGTCGATCACCTCGGCGCGACCCGGCGCCAACCGCACCATGTCGCCGTTGCGGGGCGTCACCTGCTGCGGCACCTGCAGGTCGCGGGCGAACGCCGCATGCTCCATCAGGTGTCGGCGCTCTCCGTGGGTCGGCACGGCGATCTGCGGCCGCGCCCAGCGGTACATCTCGGCCAGTTCGTCCCGGCACGGATGCCCGGAGACGTGGATGCCCGGATGGTCGCGCTCGGTGTAGAGGCGCACGCCGCGTTCGGTCAGCTTGTTCTGCAGATTGCGGATCGGGATCTCGTTGCCCGGGATCACCCGGCTGGAGAACACCACGCTGTCGCCGGCGCCCAGCTTCACGTGCGGGTGCGTGCCGTCTGCGATCCGGGCCAGCGCCGCCCGCGGCTCGCCCTGGCTGCCGGTGCAGAGATAGAGGATTTCGTTCTCGGCCACGTGCTTGGCCTGGCTGTCTTCCAGGAACGGCTTCACGTCCTGCATCAGCCCCACGGACTTGGCCGCCGCCGCCATCCGGATCATCGAGCGTCCGACCAGGCAGACGCGACGCCCGTTCGCCTCGGCGGCGCGGATCACGCTGTCCATGCGGGCCACGTTCGACGCGAAGCAGGCCACCGCCACCTTGCCCTTGAGCCCGGCGATAAGCGGAATCAGCGCGTCGCGCACCTCGGCTTCCGATCCTGCGTGGCCGTCCACGAACACGTTGGTGGAGTCGCACACCATCGCCAGGACCCCCTCGTCGCCCAGGCGGCGGATGGCCTCCACGTCGGTGGTCTCGCCCAGCAGCGGATCCGGGTCGATCTTCCAGTCGCCGGTGTGCAGGATCGTCCCCAGCGGCGTGCGGATCGCCAGGCCGTTCGGCTCGGGGATCGAGTGCGTGAGGGTGATCAGGTCCAGCTTGAACGGACCCAGCTCGATGGTCCCGCCAAGGGGCACCTCGGTGATGTCCGCCTCGTCCAGGAGGTCGGCCTCGCGCAGCTTCTCGCGCAGGATGAAGGCCGTGAACGGGGTCGCGTAGATGGGCGCCTTCAGCCGGGGCCAGAGCCAGGCCACGGCCCCGATGTGATCCTCGTGGGCGTGGGTCAGCACGATGCCGAGGATGCGGTCGGCATAGTCCTCGATGAAGGTCGGGTCGGGGAGGATCACCTCCACGCCGGGCGTCGTCTGGTCCCCGAAGGTGACGCCCAGGTCCACCACGATCCAGCGCCGGTCATGCGCCGGGCCGAAGCCGTAGAGGTTGAAGTTCATCCCGATCTCGTTCGAGCCGCCCAACGGCAGGAAGACGAGTTCGTCGTCGCGCTTGGCCATCAGGTCCTGTTCCGCCGCCAGATCTCGAGCATCCCGCGGATGGTGAGATCGGGGTCAAAGTGGTCGATGCTGGTCGTCGCGCCGTGGAAGAGCGAGGCGACGCCGCCGGTGGCGATCACGGTCAGCTGCTCCTCCCGCTCGGCGCGGATGCGGGCGATCAAACCCTCGATCAGCGAGATATAACCCCAGAAGACGCCTGACTGCATGGCTCCCACCGTGTCGGTGCCCACCACCCGCTGAGGCTTCTGGATGGCGACCCGCGGCAGCTTCGCCGCCGCGTTGTGCAACGCCTCCATCGACAGGTTGATCCCGGGCGCGATCACGCCGCCCTCGAACCCACCGTCGGCCGCCACCACGTCGAAAGTCGTCGCCGTGCCGCTGTCGATGACGATCAGGGCGCCGGGATAGACCACATGCGCCCCGATGGCGTTCACCAGCCGGTCGGCGC
>JBKOYY010000006.1:0-44129 GCA_046725615.1 Pseudomonadota bacterium | reverse complement strand
GCCTTGCAGTGGGCCGGGGCACGGAACCTGCCGACCCGACACATCGCAACCGTGCCCGACCCTGACGCCGCCGACGCCGCCCTGGCTGCCGCAATGGTTGAGCATGGGGTCGAGCTGATCGTGCTTTCCGGCTACCTGCGCCGGCTCGGACCCGCCACCCTCAAGGCGTACGCGGGCCGCATCCTGAACATTCATCCCGGTCCCCTGCCGGAATTTGGCGGGGAGGGGATGTATGGTCGCCGCGTGCACCAGGCTGTCATCGACGCAGGTTTGGCCGAGACGGCGATCGTCATCCACCTCGTGGACGGCGAATACGATCACGGACCGGAAATCGCCCGCCGCGCCGCGCCGATCCTGCCCGGCGACACCGCCGAGGACCTGGAAGCGCGGGTGAAGGCGCTTGAGCCGGCCTTCTTCGTGGAGATCCTACAACGCCTCGCGGCCGGCGATCTGGCGTTGCCTCATGTGGCCTGACCGGCATCCCGCAGTCGTCGGCGAAGCCGGACTCGGCTAGGCCAGGGCGCAGGGTCGGGAGACAAGGCCATGGCGTTAGATCTGCTCTGTGTCGGCCTGCTGACCCTCGATGTCGTCGCCCGTCCCATCGACGCCCTGCCGGAGGGCGAAGGCACTCAGCTGATCGACGGCCTGGCCCTCGCCCCGGCCGGAACCGCCGGCGGCGCGGCGCTCGTTGGGGCGAAGCTCGGCCTGGGCGTGGCCTTGGCCGGCGTCGTCGGCGATGACATGGCCGGCCGGTTCGTGCGCTTGGCGCTCCAGGAGCAGGGGGTCGACGTTTCCCTGGTGACCACCCGGGCCGGGCGGCGCACCTCGGCCACCCTGCTGCCGATCGACTCCGACGGGCGGCGTCCCAATTTCCATGCCCCTGGCGCGGGGTTCCACGCCGAGGCTTCGGAGGCCGTCCGGTCTGCTGCGCGCCACGCCCGCTTCCTGCACTACGGCGGCGTCGGAAGCCCCAAGCTCGACGGCGGACCTGGCGCCGAGCTCCTCGCGGAGGCTCGAGCGAACGGCGGCCTGGTCACCTGCGACCTCATCTCGCCTGGACCGTCCGCGCTCGACGAGCTGCGCCGGCTGCTGCCGCACGTGGACGTCTTCCTGCCCAGCGCCGCCGAAGCCTTCGCGCTCTCCCGCGCGACGACGCCCGAGGCGGCGGCGGGCTTTTTCCGAGAGCTGGGCGCGGGTGGCGTGGTGATCAAGCTGGGGGGCGAGGGCGCCTTCCTGGATCTGCCCGAAGTCCGCGGCCGCATCCCCGCGCACGAGATTCATCCAATAGATACGACGAGTTGCGGCGATTCCTTCTGCGCCGGCTTCATCGCCGGGATGGCCCATGGCTTGCCGCAGCGGACGGCCGCGCGCCTGGGAGCGGCGGTGGCGGCCCAGGTCGCCCAGGGCCTCGCGACCCTGGGGGCGCTCGAGGACTACGAGGCCAGCGTCCGGTTGATGGACGCGCTTCCGACGCGGGAGATGAGCTGATGGCAGAAGACGAGGCCAGGCTGCGCAGCGCCATGGTCGACGCCATGCGCGGACTCGATGCGCGCGGCCTGAACCGCGGGACGTCCGGGAATGTCTCGGTGCGATTGGGCGACGGCATCCTCGTCACGCCCAGCGGCGTGCCGCCGGAACGCCTGGCGCCGGAAGCGATGGTGCGGATCGATGCCGGTGGCGTCGTGGCCGACGGGCAACTGAAGCCGTCCAGCGAGTGGCGGATGCACTGGCGGCTCCTGGAGCGCCGGCCAGACGCTGGCGCCGTGGTTCATTGCCATTCGCGCCACGCGACCATCCTGGCCTGCGCCGGGCGCGCGATCCCGGCGGTGCACTACATGGTCGGCGTCGCGGGCTCGGCTGGCGTACCGTTGGCGCCTTATGCGGTCTTCGGTTCGGAGGCGCTGGCCGACGCCGTAGTGGATGCGATGGGCGCTACCGGCCGCGCGGCGCTCATGGCCAACCACGGGCAGGTGGTGATCGCGCCCAGGCTCGGCCAGGCGCTATTGATCGCCGAGGAGATCGAAGAACAGGCTGCGGTCTACTGGGGGGCTTTGGCCATCGGCGGCGCTCGGACGCTGTCGGATGACCAGATGGCCGAGGTGCTGGAGCGTTTCGGGGCCTATGGCCAGAAACGGCCCTGAAGACGACCTATTATTTCCGATAATCTTCCTTAGGCGCGTTTTATCCGGACGCGTATGGACCACCTTTCGCGCTCGAGACCTCCTCTGTCGTCTAGAACGCGCGGGCGATCGCCCAGATGATCCCGGCCCACAGTCCGCCCGACACGGCGGCGCCGATCGCAAGGCCGAAGCCGATGGGAAGCCGCCGCGACTCCTCGCGCAGACGATCTTCGCGCGCTCGGCCTAGGCCGCCGACCCGGTCGGAGATCACATCGCTCATCTGTCGCCTCCCGCAGCGCCAGACCGAAGCCCCTTGCCCTTGAAGCGCCCGGGGAGCGCCGAAGGTTTCAACGACGCCGCGACAGATTTCCCCTAACAGGCGAGTCGCGCCACCGAATTCCATTCGCCACTGCCGCGGCCTCTTGCCGCGCGCCCTCCGGAGGCTCATATGTCCAGTTCTTACTGGATATCTCCGGAGGTTCGCATGCGCACGTTGACCCTCTCTCTTGTAGGTCTGGCCCTTCTGTGCGCGCCGGCCGTGGCCGCACCGGCTCAGGTGAAGGTCTCGCTGGCGCCCGCGCTCCAGAAGACCTTCGAGAAGACCTACGGCGTGCGGGAGGCTGACCTGCTCACCGCCGACCTCCGCAAGTCGGTGGAGATGTCGTTGGCGAAGACGCCGGCGTTCGATGGCGCCCGGATCGAGTTGACGCTGAAGGACGCCCGACCCAACCGCCCGACCTTCAAGCAGCTTGCGGACAAGCCGGGCCTCTCGATGGAGAGCTTCGGCGTCGGCGGCGCGTCCATCGAGGGTCATGTGATCACGCCGGATGGCACCGCCCGACCTGTCGCCTACAGCTGGTACGAGAGCGACTTCCGCCAGGCCTATGGTCGCTGGGTCTGGACCGACGCCGAATGGGCGTTCGACCGGTTCGCGCGCAAACTGGCGCGCGGTGAGGAATTGGCCCGGCGCTGAACGTAGCCCCCGGGTCTTGCGCCTGTAGGCGGCGCGCGGTCTGATCGCCGCGCTCCATCCTTCCCGAGTCTCCAGGCCATGACCCGCCCTGCTCCGCCGGCCGACCTGCGCCCGATCGATCGGCTGCTCGCGATCATGGCGCGCCTGCGCGACCCCGGTGACGGGTGTCCCTGGGACCTGGAGCAGACGTTCGCGACTATAGCCCCCTACACCGTGGAGGAAGCCTATGAGGTCGCCGACGCCATCGAGCGGGGCGACCTTGGGGACCTGAAGGACGAACTCGGAGACCTTCTGCTTCAGGTGGTCTTCCATGCCCGGATGGCCGAGGAAGCCGGGGCGTTCGCGTTCGACGACGTCGCGCGCGCCATCAACGACAAGATGATCCGCCGGCATCCTCACGTCTTCGGGGACGAGACCTACGCCAGCCTCGCCCACCAGAAGCAGGGCTGGGAGGCGCTGAAGTCCGCGGAGCGCGAGAAGAAGGGAAAGGTTGGGAGCCTGCTCGACGACGTGCCCGTGGGGCTCCCGGGGCTCACCCGCGCGGTGAAGCTGTCGAAGCGCGCCGCCACTGTGGGGTTTGTCTGGCCGACGGTCGGGGACGTGGTCAGAAAGCTACACGAGGAGGTTGGCGAGATGCTGGCCGAGGTGGAGGCCGGCGACCTCGACAAGGTGCGCGACGAACTGGGCGACGTGCTGTTCGTGGTGGCCAACCTCGCCCGCACGCTCGACATCGACCCGGAGGACGCCATCCGAGGGACGAACGCCAAGTTCGTCCGTCGCTTCCGCTATGTGGAAGAGCGCCTGGCCGACCGCGGCAAGTCACCCGCGCAGTCCGACCTGGCCGAGATGGACGCCCTGTGGGATGAGGCCAAGGCTGTCGAGCGCGCCGCCAAAGGCTGATAGGGCTATCCCGGTCTGCGGGGGACGCGATGAAGCTCAATCTGGGCTGTGGTTTCGACAGGCGTGAGGGTTGGCTCAATGTCGACAACTTCGCCCTCTGCGAACCGGACCGGCTGCTGGACATTGAGGTCACGCCCTGGGACCTGCCAACCGATGCGTTCGAGCACGTCCTGCTGAAACATGTGCTGGAACACGTGGGCGCGACCTTTCCGGTCTTCTCGGCAGTGATGCAGGAGCTCTACCGGGTCACGGCGCCGGGCGGGATCGTCGAGATCCATGTGCCGCACGTGCGACACGACAGTTTCTGGACCGATCCCACCCACGTGCGCGCCTTCACGCTGGAGACGTTCCAGATGTTGTCGAAGCGGGCGAACCGCGCGTGGGCTGAGGCGCGCGCCAACGTCAGCCTGATCGCGCTGATGATCGACGTGGACTTCGAACTGGAACACGCTGAGCAGACCTACGAGGCCGAATGGAGCCGGAAGCTGCGCTCGGGCGAGGTCAGCCCGGCGGAGCTGTACGAGATCTCCCGCAGCCGCTGGAACGTGGCGCGAGAGCTTCAGGTCAGGCTGCGCGCGGTCAAGTGAACCTCGCCTCACTCCGGCTCGAAGCTTGCCGGCGATAAGCCCAGCGCTTCGCCCACGCTCGCGGCGTAGCTGGCGCCCACGTCCACGACTGCGCCATCCTCCATGTGCAAACGCATCGCGCCGCGCCCGCCCCGTTCGACCCGGGCGACGCAAGTCAGCCGCACGAAAGCACCGCGGTGGACGCGCAGGATCTGCCTTGGATTGAGTTGGCGCTCCAGGTCCCGCATCGTGGTCCGCAGGATGTAGGTCTTTAGCGAGGTGTGGATCAGGGCGTAGTCCTTGTCGGCCTCGATCCGCCGGATGTCCGCAACCGGCACCCGTACCCGGCCGTTGCGCTGCTTGATCCAGAAGGCGGGCGGATAGGTCTCGCCCGGCTCTTGGGATCGCTCCACCTCGGCCAGACGCGCCTCCAGCGCGACGAGACGCTGGTGCGCGCGATGCAGTTCGCGCCGTCGGCGCGCGCGGCTCATCGCTTCTGCGATCCGGTCATGACGGACCGGTTTCAGCAGATAGTCGGCGGCGTCCAGATCGAAGGCGTCGGCGGCGAAGTCCGAGAAGGCGGTCACGAAGACGACGTCCGGTCCGCCCGCGTCGGCCAGGACGTTGGCCACCTCGATGCCGGTCTTCCCCGGCATCTGAATGTCCAGGAAGATCACATCGGGCTTCAGCGCCCTCACCTTGGCGAGGGCTTCGTCCCCGTCCCCGGCCGAGCCGACGATCTCCGCATCGGGAAGCCGTCGCAGTCCCTGGACCACCCAGTCCACGGCAAGAGGTTCGTCATCGACGACCAGGACACGCATCAGGCGGCCTCCGAGAAGACGAGCGGCAGGGTGACCTCGGCGCTGAAGCCGCTGGCAGACCCCTGCACCGACAGGCGGCCCTGCTCGCCGTAGAGCGTGGTGAGCCGGGCGGCGACGTTGCCCAGTCCCACGCCGAGTCCCGGCCGGGCGACCCCCTCCCCCGACCCGTCGTCCGAGACCTCGAGCCTGAGCCGGCCGGAATCGGCCCGCGCCGTGACCTTGACCGTCACGGGCCGCTTGCTGGGGGCGACGGCGTGCTTGATCGCGTTCTCCGCCAGCGGCTGGAGCAGCAGGTGGGGGGTCTGGGCCTCGCCCAACCGGGACGGCAGCTCCATGACGACGTTGAGCCGTTCCCCGAACCGGGCGGCCTCGATGTCCAGATAGGCGCCCAGGAGATCGAACTCCTCCTCCAGCGTGACCATGGCGTTGGGCTCGCTGGCGAGGGTCGCCCGGAAGAACTCCGCCAACCGCGCCACGACGGTCTCGGCGTCGCGGTTCCGCCCCGCGCCGACCAGCGACATCACAGCGTTCAGGCTGTTGAACAGGAAGTGCGGGTTGATCTGGAACCGCAGGGCGGCCAACTGCGCCTCCTGGGCCGCCGCGAGGGCACGGGCCAGGCGCTGCTCGCGCTCTGCGACCGCCCGAAGCGAGAACCCGAGCCCCAGGGCGACCGCGTAGGTCACATGAGTTGGCGTGAGATAGAGCATGTTGTTCAGGAACATGACCCCCTCGCCGCTCACGAGAGCGCGCGGGCCGACCTTCAGGCTCTCGTCGAGGTATAGTCGCGCCGCGACCAGGTCCGCCCAGGCATGCAGCATGGCCAGGCCGCCCAGAACAGACACGCCCACCAGGATGCGCAGCATCCGACGCCGGCCCCGGGTCGCGACGATTGCGCCATAGAACGCCACCGAGAGCGCCGCGCCCACCAACGAGCTTCCGCCCAGGTAGATGAAATTGCGCGGGCCGTAGGCCCCTGCCGCCACGCCCGGCGCGACGTAGCCGACGAAGGCCACGAGCCAAAGCAGGGCCGCGAAACCCACGGCCATCATCGTGGGGCTGCGCGCCAGATCCAGCTTCAACTCACGAGTCCCCTAGCGGCTTAGTCCAGCCTGTCGCGTGTCAGTGTCTTGGGGGCGGGCGCCAGGGGGTTGCGACAAACCGCGCGGTCGGCGCGACAAACGTCTCAGGCGCCATTCATCGCGCGCCGACGACCGCCTGCGGGAAGAGTTGTTCGAACTGCCCGAGGGCCTGGGCGGTCAGGCTGACGGAGAGGCGGGTCGCGCCATGTTCGTCCTCCTCGCGCTCGATCACCCGTCCGTGCCGATACAGCCAGGCGACCGCGGCCCCTTCGCCCGGCGGCGTGGCCACCTCCACCGGCGCGGCTTCGTCCACCAGGCCGCCGATCGTCGCCAGCAGGGTGTCGCACCCCTCGCCCGTGACGGCCGAGACGACGACCGCGGGAGGACTGGCGCGCCGCGCGGCCACGGCGAGGTCGGCGCGTTCCTCCTCAGGCAGCAGGTCGGCCTTGTTCCAGACCTCGAGAATGCGTCGCTCGTCCATGTCGACGCCCAGCCGGCCGAGCACGGTCCGCACATCCTCTGCCTGGGCCTGGCTCTCCTCGCTGGCGATGTCGCGAACGTGCAGAACCACGTCGGCCTCGCGGACTTCCTCCAGCGTGGCCCGGAAAGCTTCCACCAGTTCGTGCGGCAGGTCGGAGATGAACCCCACAGTATCCGACAGAATCGCCGGCCGCCCGTCGGGCAGCTTCAGCGAGCGCAGGGTGGGATCCAGGGTCGCGAACAGCATGTCCTGCGCCAGCACCTCGGCCCTGGTCAGCCGGTTGAAGAGCGTGGACTTGCCGGCGTTGGTGTAGCCGACCAGCGCAACGCTGGGGAACGGGACCCGGCGGCGCGCCGAGCGCTGTAGCGTGCGGGTGCGCCGGACCTCCTCCAGGTCGCGCTTGAGCTTGCCGATCTTGTCCGCGATCAGCCGCCGGTCCGTCTCGATCTGGGTCTCGCCGGGACCGCCCATGACGCCGAAGCCGCCCCGCTGCCGTTCGAGGTGGGTCCATGTGCGAACCAGCCGAGAACGCTCGTAGCTGAGCCGGGCAAGCTCCACCTGCAGCCGCCCTTCGCGGGTGCGGGCCCGGCGAGCGAAGATTTCCAGGATCAGCCCCGTGCGGTCGATGACCTTGGCCTTCCAGGCCCGCTCCAGATTGCGCTGTTGGACCGGTGTCAGCGCGTCGTCGACCACGACCACGTCGAGGTCCTCGACCTCCACCAGCGTGGCGATCTCCTGCACCTTGCCACCGCCGAACAGGGTGGCCGGCGTCAGCTTGCGCAGGGTCACGATCATCGCCTCGCGCACCTCGAGGTCGAGGGCGAGCGCCAGGCCCGCCGCCTCCTCGAGACGCGCTTCCGGGTGACGCGCGCTGCCGCGCCCCTCCCGGTCAGGATGGATCACCAAGGCGCCCTGGATGGGCGCCTCGCGGTCAACGAATTTGGAGGTGCTCAATCGACCTCGTCGTCGGCCGGCTCGTAGAGCTGGACGGGCTGGGCCGGCATGATGGTGGAGATGGCGTGCTTGTAGACGAGCTGCGACTGCCCGTCGCGGCGCAGCAGCACGCAGAAGTTGTCGAACCAGCTCACCACGCCCTGCAGCTTCACGCCGTTCACCAGGAAGATGGTCAGCGGCGTCTTCGACTTCCGCACGCTGTTGAGGAACGTGTCCTGCAGGTTCTGTTTCTTGTCGCTCACGGCTTTCCGCCTTTTCGTTTTGATCGGGCGGCTGTCCGCCCACACACAGGAGTCACGCTATGCCGCAAATTGCGGCGGTTGCAATCGCGCGTGACCGCGATCAGATCGCGGTCGCCTTCGCGCGCTCGATATAGAGGCGGCGGAGCTTCATCGCCACTGGCCCCGGCGCGCCGTCGCCCACGGGTTTGCCGTCAACCGACACCACGGGGAGCACGAGGCTGCCCGCGCCGGTGATGAACGCCTCCTTCGCCTTCAGCGCGTCCTCGGGTGTGAACGGTCGCTCCTCCACCTTCAGTCCGGCTTCCCGCGCCAAGTCGACCAGGGAGAGCCGGGTCACGCCGCGCAGGATGTTGGCGTTAGTGTCACGGGTGCGGAGCGTTCCATCCTCATCCACGATCCACGCGTTGGAGGACGCGCCCTCGGTGACCAGGCCCAGGTCGTCGACGAACCACGCCTCGACCGCCCCCGCCTCGCGCGCCTTCTGCTTGGCGAGCGCGTTGGGCAGCAGGCCGACCGTCTTGATGTCACAACGCCCCCAGCGGTTCTCAGGCGTCGTCACCACGCCCACGCCCCGCGCGGCGCGGGCCTCGGTGGCGGCGCGATCCACCCGGCTCACGGTCACCACCATCGCGGGCCGCGTTGGTGTCGTCGGGAAGGCGTGATCGCGGGTCGCGACGCCGCGGCTGACCTGCAGATAGACGAGGCCCTCGCGGATGCGGTTGCGGCGGACGGCCTCCTTAAGCACCAGCGTCAGCGCCTTGCGGCTCATCGGCATGGCGATGCGAAGCTCCGACAGGCTGCGCTCCAGCCGGGCGAAGTGCCCCTCGGGGTCCGCCAGCTTGCCGTCGAACAGCGCCCAGACCTCGTAGACCGCGTCGGCCAGCTGGTAACCCCGGTCCTCAATGTGGACCACGGCTTCGCTCTTCGGCACGAACCGGCCGTTCACATAGGCGATACGCCCCACGTTCAGATCTCCTCGGCTTCCAGCGACCGGGCGCCAGACAGGCCCAACGACTTCAGCTTACGGTGAAGCGCCGAGCGCTCCATGCCGATGAAGGCCGCAGTTCGTGAAATATTGCCCGAGAAACGGAGCATCTGGGCGTTCAGGTACTCGCGCTCGAACACCTCCCGCGCTTCCCGGAGCGGCAGGGCGATGATCCGCTCGGCGCCCAGGGAGGTCGCGTGATCGTTCACGCTGGCCTCGGGCGGCAGCATATCGGCCGTGATGGGTTCCGACGGCGAACCGGACGCCAGGATCAGCATCCGTTCCACGTTGTTGCGGAGCTGGCGCAGGTTGCCCGGCCAGGCGCGGACCTGCAGCATGGCGAGCGCGTCATCCGACAGCCGCCGCCTTGGCAGACCCGAGGCCTCGCAGATCCGGACGATGAAGTCCTCGATCAGCTCGGGGATATCCTCGCGGCGCTCCGAAAGGCCCGGCACGTTCACGGGCACCACGTTCAGCCGGTGGAACAGGTCCTCCCGGAACCGACCGGCCGAAATCTCCTCGCGCAGGTCCCGCGAGGTGGACGAGATCACCCGCACATCCACCTGGACGTCGGCGTCGCCGCCAACGCGGCGGAACCGTTGCTCCACCAGGACCCGCAGGATCCGCCCCTGGGTTTCGCGGGGCATGTCCGCGACCTCGTCCAGGTACAGCGTGCCGCCGTGGGCGCGCTCGAAGACGCCGATCTTTGCAGGCCGGCCGCCGGCGCCCTCCTCGCCGAATAGCTCTACGTCCATCCGCTCGGGAGTCATCCCGGCGGCGCTGATCGGGACGAACTCGTTGCGCGAGCGATGGCTGGAACTGTGGATCAGGCGGGCGACCGTTTCCTTGCCCGCGCCCGCCGGCCCGGAGATCAAAACCCGGCTGTTCGCCCCGGCCAGCTTGGCGATCATCTGGCGAAGTTGCTGCGCGGCCATCGACTTGCCGAGCAGACCCTCGGGCTGGATCGTCTGGGCGCGCAGCCGGCGGTTCTCGCGCCGCAGGTTGCTGGTCTCCAGCGCCCGTTCCACGACCAGCAGCAGCCGGTCTGACTTGAACGGCTTCTCCAGGAACTCGTAGGCCCCGCGCTTGATGGCGCTGACCGCCGTCTCGATGTTGCCGTGGCCGCTGATCATGATCACGGGCAGGTCGGCGTCGAGCGTCTTCACCAGGTCGAGCAGCTCCAGCCCGTCCATCCCGCCACCCGACATCCAGATGTCCAGGATCAGCAGCGCCGGCTTGCGCGCACGCACGGCCGCCAGCGCACTCTCAGAATCGTTCGCCGTGCGCACATCGTAGCCTTCGTCGGTCAGGATGCCCGCGACCAGTTCGCGGATGTCCGCCTCGTCGTCGACTACCAGAACGTCAGCCGCCATCTTGCACCTCGTCACGCCGATACGGCGTCGGTTGGGTTGGAGACGCGCTCCTGGGACGCCACGGGCAGCCGCAGGATGGCCAGCGCCCCCTGCCCGGTCCGCGAATCGGTAAGCACCAGCTCACCGCCGTGATCCTCAAGGATGCGCTTGACGATCGCGAGGCCAAGCCCCGTTCCCTTCTCGCGTGTCGTCACATAGGGCTCGGTGAGCCGGTCCCGGTCCTTGGCGGGCAGTCCGACCCCGTTGTCCTCGACCTCGAAGGCCGCCATCCCGCCCTCGACCACGAGCCGCGCGCGGATCCTGCCCTTGAGCTTCGGCGTCCGCGCCCGGCGGCCCTCGACCGCCTCGGTGGCGTTCTTCAGTACGTTCGTCAGCGCCTGCCCCAGCATCCGGCTGTCGGCGAAGAGCTCGACGTCGCCCTCAGGCTCGTCCAGCTCCACCGCGATATCCGGCGCCGCCACCCGCTGGGCGAAAGTCGCCGCGCGCAGCAGCTCGGCCGCGCCGACGCGCGCGAACTTGGGCGCCGGCATTCGGGCGAAGGCCGAGAACTCATCCACCATCCGCCCGATGTCGCCGACCTGCCGCACGATGGTGTCGGTGCAGCGATCGAACGTCTCAAGCTCGTCGGGCGCGATGTCCTTCCGGTACTTGCGGCGCAGGCGCTCGGCGCTGAGCTGGATTGGAGTGAGCGGGTTCTTGATCTCGTGCGCGATGCGCCGCGCCACGTCCCGCCAGGCGGCGTTCCTCTGGGCGGCCACCAGACGCGTGACGTCGTCGAAGGTGAGCACAAGACCGCCTTCGCTCTGGCTGGCCCGCACCCTCAGGCGACGCGTGTCGCGGCCGCGGGCCACGTCGATCTCGTCCTCGGCGTCGGCGCGGCGGCCGGCGGCGGCCAGCTCGGCGATCTCGGGCGCCACCTCGGACAGCGGCCGCCCCCGTCCGCGATCATCAGGCAGCTCCAGCAGGATGGCCGCCTGGCGGTTGGCGACCGAGATCCGCCCTTCGGCATCCAGGCCGATGACCCCGGCGCTGACTTCCGCCAGGACGGTCTCGATGAACTGCCGCCGCTCCTCAGCCTCAGCGCTGGCGCGTCGCAGGGCTTCCTGCTGCGCCTGAAGATCGCTCGTCATGCTGTTGAAGGCGCGCGCCAAAACCGCGATCTCCTGCAGATCGGATTCCTCATCGACCCGCGCGTCCAGATCGCCCCCCGCCACCCGGCCGGCGGCCTGGACCAGTTGACCGATCGGGCCCGAGATGGCGTTGGCCGCCGCCAGGCCCAGCCACACGGCGCCCACCAGCACCAAGATCGCCGTCTCGCCGTAGCTGAGGACGAATATGGTCTGGATGCGCGAGCGGTTCTGGGCGACCTCGCGGTACGACACCAGGGACCCCTCGGCGTCGCGGAGGTGGGCGATGATCCCCTTTTCCAGGGGGCGGGCCACATAGAGGTAGGCGTCTTCGTAGGCCCGCAGGCGGTAGAGCGCCCGCATGACGTCGGAGCCCGCGAAGTCCGGAACGCTGATGTCTCCCTCGTCCGCCGCATCGAACGTCGAGGCCTTTGGCGGCGCATAGGCCGGCGCGCCCTGCGGCTCGTAGCGCGCCAGGACCCGGCCCTTCCGGTCGATCACATAGGCCGCCCCGAACCCGTGGAAGTCGCCCAGAGCAGTCAGGTAGCTGTCGGCGCTGCCCGGCTTGGCTTGCAGCGCGGCGGCCTCGCGGTTGAGGTCCAGCGCCATCGGCAGCACATGGTCGACCATGTAGCGGTTCTGCTCTTCGACATACGAGCGGAAGACCGTGGCCGAGTTCTCGACGACGGTCTGCACACGGGCGCTGAACCAGTTCTCTACGCCCCGGGTGACGAGCACGCCGTAGAACAGGAAGACCACAGCCGCCGGCGCGGCCGCCGCCAGGGCGAAGAGGAAGACGAATCGCACGTGCAGGCGCGCGCCCGCGTCGCTGGACCGCGCCTTCAGCAGTTCGAAGACCCGCAGGCCCACTGCCGTCGTCAGGCCGAGGATCAGGATGAGGTTGAGACCCAGGAGGGTCAGAATGAGCTGGCTGGCCGGTCCCAACGGCCCCGTCTCCGGAGGCGAGGCGGCCAGCAGGATGGCCAGACCGGTCAGGCCGGCGGCCACCCCGTAACCGACGCCGAGCACCAGACGGGACTGAAGGGCGCTCCGGATCCGGGCGAAGGCCGGGTGGCGGAACGCGGGATGCGCAGGAAACGCCATAGGACGTGAAGCCTAGGCCACTGTGCTCCGAAATCAACAGCTATGTTGCGCGCTTGCACAGCACTCACGCCGCGGCGCGAGCGCCGTCCAGGTTAGCGACGGCCGCGAGCCATCTCCACGCCGAGGTCGTGGATCTTCTTGCGGAGCGTGTTTCGGTTCAGCCCAAGGATCTCGGCCGCGCGCACCTGGTTGCCGCGCGTGGCGGCCAGGGTGAGCTGGATCAACGGGCGCTCCACCTCCTCCAGCACGCGGTCGTAGAGCCCAGCCGGCGGGATGCCGTCCGGCTGATCGGCAAAGTAAGCGGAGAGCTTCTGCTCCACCAACTGGGACAGCGTGGCCGGGCCCTCGTGCCCCTGGATAACCGGCTGCTGGTCGGCGAGCTCTTTCTCGACGATCCGGGCGGTGATCAGATCCTCGCCGTAGAGGGCGCAGATCCGCCGGACCAGGTTCTCCAGTTCGCGGACGTTGCCAGGCCAGGTGTGGCGCTTGAGCCGCTCCAACGCCCCGGCGTCGATGGTCTTGGCTGGGAGCCCCTCCCGGTTCGCGCGGAGCAGAAAGGCGCGGGCCAGGTCCGGGATGTCTTCGGCGCGGTCCCGCAGCGGCGGGATGCGCAGCGGGGCGACATTCAGCCTGAAGAACAGGTCCTCGCGGAAAAGGCCCTGCTGGATCAGCGCCCGCAGGTCGCGGTTTGTCGCGGCGATGATCCGCACGTTCGGACGGCGGCCCGTCTTGGGGTTGAGCGCAGGTTCCGAGCCGTCGATCACCCGCAGCAGCCGGGTCTGGGCGTCCAGCGGCATGTCGCCGATCTCATCCAGGAACAGTGTGCCACCGTCCGCCTCGACAAGCTTGCCGTAGTCGCCGTCCTCTTTGCCGAACAGTTCGGTCTCGACCCGCTCGCGCGGCGTGGCGGCCAGGTTGATTACGACGAACTTGCCGTCTCGCCGCCGCCCCATGTCGTGGAGAGCGCGCGCCACGAGCTCCTTGCCGGCGCCGCTCTCGCCCGTGATCAGCACCGTAAGGTCCGCGCCGACCAGACGGGCGATCGTCCGGTAGACGTCCTGCATCGGTCCCGAGCGACCGATCAGCGGCAGACGGTCGTCGCGCACGGCCCGAGCCTGGGCCTTGGTCGCCTCGCTGTCCGCGGGGCGGGCCAGCGCCCTTCGGGCGGCGGACGTCATGTCGTCCAGGTCGAAGGGCTTGGGGACGTACTCGAACGCGCCGACCTCTGCGGCGTTGACCGCCGTAATCAGATTGTTCTGCGCGCTCATCACGATCACGGGAAGCTTGGGCCGCTGCTTCTTGATACGCGGGAGCACGTCGAAGACGTTCTCGTCGGGCATGACCACGTCGGTGACGACGAGGTCGCCCTCCCCATCCGACACCCACTTGAGCAGGGTGGTGGCGTTACCGGTGGCGCGCACCTGGTAGCCCAGCCGGGTGAAGGCCTGGCTCAGCACCAGTCGAATCGACGAGTCGTCGTCGGCGATCAGGATCTTCTTGGAAGCCGCATTCATTCGTGAACGTCCTCAGGCGAGGCGACCGGGAGCAGCACGCGAAATACGGTGCGGCCGGGTTCGGATTCGAAATCAATCAGGCCGCCATGGCCGGCGACCAGCTTGGCGACCAGGGCTAGGCCCAGGCCCGCGCCGTTGGCCTTCGAGGTGACGAAGGGCTGGAACAGGCTCTCGCGGATGTGCTCCGGGATGCCTGGTCCGTTATCCTGGATCCGCACCTCGATCGGCGCGCCGCGGAGCGCCTGCCCCTTGGCCGAGCGCACTCGCACGCCGTGGCGATACGCGGTGTGGATGGTGATTTCACCTCGTCCGTCACCGCGTGCATGGGCCGCCTCGGCGGCGTTCTTCACCAGGTTCAGGAAGATCTGGATCAGCTGGTCTTCGTCGCCGGAGACTGGAGGCAGCGACGGGTCATAGAACTCCTTCAGCCCCAGCCCGTCGGCCACGCCGTTGGCGGCCAGCGCGCGTACGCGGTCGAGCACCTGGTGGATGTTGATCGGGCTCAGCGACGGCAGGGCGTCGTCCGAGAAGGCCTCCATCCGGTCGACCAGCCGCCGCACCCGGTCGGTCTCGTCCACGATGAGCTGGGCCAGCGGCGCATCCTCAGCCTTGGCTCCGGACTTCAGGAGCTGGGCCGCGCCGCGGATGCCCGCCAGCGGGTTTTTGATCTCGTGGGCCAACATGCGCCCCAGGCCGACCAGCGAGCGCAGGCCCGCCGCCTCGTGGGCGCCGCGTTCGACGCCCAGACCGTTCTTGACCGTCAGGGTCAACAGAACCGAGCCATCGCCGAGCGGCGCCGCCGCGCCATCGGCCTCGAAAGGCGGCAGGCCGAACAGGCTGATCTGCACTCCACGTTCGCGCACCCGCGCGCCTTCCTCGATCGCGCGGTCCAGCAGCGAAACGAGCGCCGAGCCGGGCGGCAGGGCCGCCCTGAAACGTCCGCGCGACAAGAGTCCGAGGCCCTGCCCGAACAGCGCTTCCGCCGCCTCGTTCACGGCCACCAGACCACCCTCGGCGTCGACCACCATGCCGGGGTCTGGACTGAGCTCGAAAGCCGCCGCCTTCAGGGAGTCGACATCGACTCCCCTCGCCTGAATTCTCGTACTGCCACTCATGCCGCCAGTCTCCGGTCGGGCGTTGTCCAGAGGGCCTCAAGCCCCCTTTCGACCGATCGGGCGTCCTCCAGGCGGCAGAGCGCCGCGCGCGCCTCTCTCCGAGCCTGCGCGTCGGCAGGCCGGGGGGCATTCTCGATGTAGGCGGCGAGGTGCTTGCGGAAGATCCGCAGGCCCAGGCGCTCACCATAGAACTCCAGGCTGTCGCGAAGGTGCGCCACCGCGATCGCCAGCCGCGCCTCGGCGTCGGGCTCGGCGAAGGGGCGTCCCTCCAGTTCCGCTTCGATCTGTGCGGCGATCCACGGGCGGCCATAGACCCCGCGCCCGACCATCACAGCATCGGCCCCGGAGGCGTCCAGCGCCGCGCGGGCCGTGGCGCCGTCAACGATGTCGCCATTGACGATCACGGGGATGCCGACCGCGCCCTTCACCTCACGGACCGCGGTCCAGTCGGCGCGGCCCTTGTAGAACTGGCAGCGGGTGCGTCCGTGGACCGTAATCGCGCGAACGCCGATGGCTTCGGCGCGTGCGGCCAGTTCGGGAGCGTTGCGGGACCGGTCGTCCCAGCCCAGCCGCATCTTCACCGTCACCGGGACCTCGGTGGCCTCGACGGCCGCAGCCATCAGTTCGGCGGCGAGACCCGGTTCTCGCATCAGGGCCGACCCCGACTGCACGCCCGTCACCTCCTTGGCCGGGCATCCGAAGTTCAGGTCGACGATCTGGGCCCCCGCTTCGGCGGCCAAGCGGGCGCCGGCGGCCACAAGCGCCGGATCCCGCCCGACCAGTTGCACCACCATCAGCGGCAACCCCTCGCCCACGGCGGCGCGCCGGACCACGTCCGGCCGGCCCCTCGCGAACTCGGCGCAGGCGACCATCTCGGTTGCCACGTAGGTCGCGCCCAGGCGGCTGGCGGCGCGGCGGAACGGCAGATCGGACACGCCGGTCATCGGCGCAATCCAGACCCGTCCCCCGACTTCAACATCCCCGACCCGGAGCGTGCTGCCCATTTTGTAATCAGCTCCCACTGCTCTATTTCTAGGCACGATGTTGCGGCGCCGTAAAGCGGGAAAGCTGGCGCTTCGTGACGCAGTTTCATAAACGGGCCGCATGAGTTTCTCCGCTGTCATCGTGGCCGCCGGCGAGGGCCTGCGCGCCGGCCCGGGCGAGCCCAAGGCCTGGCGCAACCTCGGCGGGCGGCCCATCGTCCGATGGTCGGTCGAGGGCCTGTTGGCTGCCGGCGCGCGCGAGGTGGTCGTGGTCGTCGCACGCGACCGCCTCGCCCACGCAGACGAGGCCCTGGGCGGCCTCTCCGGCTGGAAGGCCGTCACCGGCGGTCGCACCCGCGCCGAGTCCGTTCAGGCGGGGCTCGCCGCCCTCGAGGCGGCCGGCGACCGGCCGGTGCTGATCCATGACGCCGCACGTCCCTTCGTCAGCCGGGTCCACGTGGAGCGCCTGCTGGCGGCCCTGGACATCGCCGATGGGGCTATCCCGACGCTTCCGGTGCCGGACACCCTCAAGCGGGGGGACGGCCTCGTGGACGAGACCGTCCCGCGAGACGGCCTATGGCGCGCTCAGACCCCGCAGGCGTTCCGTCTTGCCAAGCTGAAGACCGCCTACGGCCGCTGGCCTGCCGGCGAGGAACCCACCGACGACGCCTCGGTCATGGAACGGGCCGGCGGGACCGTCGCCATGGTCCCTGGCGATCCGATCCTGATGAAGCTGACCTATCCGGAGGACTTCATGCTGGCCGAACAGCTCTCGGCGGGGCGCCGGATCGTACGCACCGGTTTCGGGGTCGACGCCCATCGCTTCGGGCCAGGCGACGTGGTCTGGCTGTGCGGGATCCGTATCCAGCACGACCTCGGCCTCATCGGGCATTCCGACGCAGACTGCGGCTTGCACGCCCTGACAGACGCCGTGCTGGGCGCCATCGCCGAGGCCGACATCGGCGAGCACTTCCCACCCTCCGATCCGCGCTGGAAGGGCGCATCGTCCGACCGGTTCCTCAGCCATGCGGTCGGGCTGGTGGCTGCCCGTGGCGGACGCCTCGTCAACGCCGACGTCACCCTGATCTGCGAACGGCCCAAGATCCGTCCGCACCGCGACGCCATGCGAGCCCGGATCGCCGAGCTGCTTGGCCTGCCTGTCGACCGGGTCAGCGTCAAGGCGACGACCACGGAGGGCATGGGCTTCACCGGTCGCGAGGAGGGCCTGATGGCCCAGGCGGTCGTGACGGTCGAGACGCCCGCCTAGCCTACGGCAGCCACGTCCAGCGGCCTTTCAGGTTGGCGTAAAGCGATCCGGCCAGGTTGGTGTAGTCGTCCGTCCAGGGGCGGGTGAGGAACGGATCCACCGTCCGCCACTTTCCGGAGCGGACATAGGCTTCCAGCGCCTCGCGGTCGCGGGCCACGATCACCGCGTCCTCGGCCGACTCCCAGCTTCCCTCCGGGTCCTTCCCCGGTCGGTAGTTCTGGATCAGCCCCTGCCCGCCCGAAGCCCGCGCGACCGCCTGCGCCGGACCCAGCAGATCGAGGTTCCGGTTCGACAGGTGCAGGATCAGGATGCCGTCCGGCTTCAGCTTCTTCAGGTACCCCTTCACCGCCTCCACGGTCAGCAGGTGGGCCGGGACGGAGTCGGACGAGAACGCATCGATCAGCAGGATGTCGAAGGTGGAATCCGGCTGCTTCGCCACCGTCAGGCGCGCATCGCCGATGACATAGTCCACCCGCCCCTTCGCGCACTCGGTGGTGTAGGTGAAGTTCTTGGGGTCGGTAGAGACCTTCACCACCAGCGGGTCGATCTCGAAGAACGTCAGGTGGTCTCCAGGCCGGGTGTAGGCCGCCACCGACCCGGTGCCGAGCCCGACCGCGCCGATTCGCAGGTCGGCTCGCTCAGCGCTCTTGGTGGTGAACACCTGACCGATCGGGGTCCGCGGCGTGTAGTAGACCATGGGCCGGCAGCGGTAGGCGTCCGCCTGGGCCTGAGCGCCGTGCAGAGTTGTGCCGTGCGCCAGCATCTTCACCGGCCCGCCGATGTTGGGGACGTAGGTCTCGGACCGCTTCAGGACCCCGAAGAAGCTGCGCCAGCTTGCTCGCGTATCGGTCCGGTCGGCCGTCACCTCGGACGCGTAGGACAGGATCGCGATGATCGCGAAGAAGAACAGGGCGTAGCGTCGGATCATGAAGGCGCAGATCACCGCCAGGATCAGCAGCGTCTTCATACCCATGTCGAACAGCTCGGACTGGTCGAAGGCTCCGACGACGGATTGCGTGGTGACGTGGTTCCCGGCGAAGGTCACCGCCACGGGCGTCAGGATCGCCGCGACGACGCCGAGGACGAACATCACCCAGGTCGAGATCGGGACCTTGTGGAGCGAACCCCAGGGGCGGGCCAGACACGACAGCGCCAGGATAAGGGGATACTCCCAGACGTCGCTGAACAGCACCGGGGCCAGGAAGGCGTTGAACCCGCCCCCGACCACGCCGCCGAGCGACAGGCAGAGATAGAACTCGGTGAGGTGCGCCGGATCGGGCCGCTGGGCCACCAGGCGCTGGTGGCACATCAAGGCCGTCAGGAAGAACGCCGAGAGGTGCACGAACAGGAGCAGGCCGAAGAAGGTCGCCCGGAACGGCAACAGCGCGACGCAGGCCGCCAGCGCCGCGCCCTGAAGCGTCAGGGTCAGCTCCGGAGAGATGGCGGGCCGCTCCTGGAACGCGATGATGAAGGTGCCGAGGTACAGCGCCAGCGGCAGGACCCACAGGAACGGCGCCGAGGCGATGTCGGTGGTGATGTAGGTCGTCACCCCCAGCATCAGGCTGGACGGGATGGCGGCCAGGGCCACCCAGATCAGTCGCTGACGCCATGAAGGCGCCGGCGTGGCGGCGGGCGCAGCGCGCTCGGCAGCCTGCGCTCGCGCGCGGGAAACGGCGAGGGCGAGGACGCCGATGATCAATACGAACAGTACATAACCCAGACTCCAGCCCATCCGTTGGCCGAACAGGGTGAAGGCGGGTTCGACGGCGATCGGATAGGCCAGCAGGGCCAGGAGACTGCCGAGGTTGCTGGCGGCGTAGAGGACGTAGGGTTCCTTGCCGCCCGCCGCGCCGACGGTCCGGGCGTGCCAAGCCTGCACCAGGGGCGCGGTGGCGGAGAGGACCGCGAACGGCGCGCCTATGGAGAGAGTCAGGACAGTCAGCAACCACAGGTTGGGATGTTCGGACGACGGCGGCCCGGCGAGGCCGTTGACCCGCAGCGGCAGGGCCACGGCGGCAACGATCAGGGCCGCCAGATGGGTCAGGGCCTGGCCCCGGACCGTGGGAATCCGCTGCAGGAGGTGCGCATAGAAGTAGCCGGCCAGCAGCGCGAGCTGGAAGAACGCCATCGAGGTGTTCCAGACCGACGAGCTGCCGCCCAGCAGGGGCAGCACCAGCTTGGCCACCATCGGCTGGACCATGAACACCAGCGCCGCGCTGGTGAACACGGTCAGCGCGAACAGCGCAGGCGGTGCGGGACGCGGGGCCGCGGCGGCGGGCATGGTCATCGGTCTCGAATCGCCTTGATCGGAAGGGACGGGCGATGCTCTGTGGTCGGGCCCGGCGGGTAAAGGGGACTCAATGTCGATGTTCAACCTGGAGATCGTGACACTCGCCCGCCTGTTGATCGACGAAGCGCGGGAACGCTCGCTGCGGATCGTCACGGCGGAGAGCTGCACCGGCGGTCTGGTGGCCGGAGCGATCTGTTCGATTCCCGGGTCGTCGGATGTCTTCGAGCGTGGGTTCGTGACCTATTCCAATCGCGCCAAGCAGGAGCTGCTCGGTGTGCCCGGCGACCTGATCGCCGACCTGGGCGCGGTGTCCGAGCCGGTGGCGCGCATGATGGCGGAGGGCGCCCTCGAGGCCTCCAACGCCCACCTTGCGGTCGCGATCACCGGGGTCGCGGGCCCAGGCGGCGGCACGCGGATGAAGCCCGTGGGGACAGTGCACATCGCCACCGCGCGCTCAAACCAGCGGATCATGCACGAAGAGCACTTCTTCGAGGTCGAGACCCGCGAGGCGGTCCAGCTCGCCGCCGTCCAGGCGGCCCTGCAGATGCTCCGGGACCGGCTCGCCTGAGCGGCGCCCCTGACCTCCTGCGCGCCCTTCGCCGGCGCGATCTCGTCGGCATCCTGCTGAACGCGATGATGGGCGCCGGCATGCTGGCCGCGCCCGCCAAGGTGTTCGACCTGGCCGGGGGCTGGAGCTTCGCGGTGCTGGGCGTGAGCGCCCTCATCCTGCTGCCGCTGATCCTTTGCTTCGCCGACCTCGGCAGCCGCTTCACCGGCACGGGCGGTCCCTATCTCTATGCCCGCGCGGCCCTGCCCGGCTGGATGGCCTTCGCGGTGGGCTGGCTCCTGTGGTTC
Source organism: Pseudomonadota bacterium (assembly GCA_046725615.1). Classification (GTDB taxonomy): domain Bacteria; phylum Pseudomonadota; class Alphaproteobacteria; order Caulobacterales; family Caulobacteraceae; genus Phenylobacterium. The sequence goes on along the minus strand of JBKOYY010000006.1, from coordinate 23,380 downwards.
AGCCAGGCGCTGTCCGTGGCCACGCTGGCGAACCTGCTGGTCAGCTACCTCGCGGGATTCTTTCCCGCCCTCGGCGCCGGCTGGCCGCGGTCGGCGATCATCGTCGCGCTGGGCCTCGGTTTCACCTGGATCGTCCTGCGGGGCATCCGACAGTCGGCCCGCGCCAGCAACGTCCTGATCGTTCTCAAGGTCGGCTTCGTCCTCGGATTCTTCGCCGCGGGGGCCGCGTTCGTGGCGCCCGCGCGCCTTGCCGAACCGACGCCGGTCCCGGGGGTCGTCACCTTCGTCCAGGCGGTGCTGATCTACCTCTTCGCCTACTCCGGGTTCGAGCGGGCGGCCGTGGTGGCGGGAGAAGCGCGCGAGCCACGGCGCGACGTGCCCGCCGCGCTCCTGGCCAGCGTCGCCCTGGTCACCCTCGCCTATGCCGCCGTCCTGGTGGTCTGCGTCGGCGTGCTGGACGATCCGGCCGCCACCGACCGTCCGCTGGCCGAAGTCGGCCGCCAGCTCTTCGGTCCGGCCGGACAGGTCGCCGTCTCGGCCGGAGCCATCGCGGTGATCCTCGGCACCATCCTGGTGATCACGCTGTCCATGCCCCGGATGTTGCTGGCGCTGGCCGAGCGCGACCAGCTTCCGGCCGGACTCGCCGCCGTGCATCCCAGCTGGCGCACCCCCCATTGGGCGATCCTGGTCTCGTCGATCCTGGCCTTCGGCTCGGCGCTGATGAGCGACCTGCTGAGCAGCCTGACCTTCGCCACGGCCACCCGGATCCTCGGCTACATCCTCTGCTGCCTGGCGCTCTGGCGGTTCTCACGCCGCACCGACGCCCCGCCCGCCCAGTTCAACCTTCCGGGCCGCGGCCCCATCGCCCTCGCCACGGCGGTCCTGTTCACCGGCGTGCTGGCGGTGGGCGCGGCGAAGGAGCTCCCGGCCCTGGCGGTCGTGCTGGCGGTGGGCCTGGGCCTCCTCGCCTTCACCGCGCGCCGTAGAGCGCCCGCGCGCGATCCTCGAAACAGCCCATGAGGCGTTCCACCGCGTGGTGGAAGTTCGCGGCCAGCAGCCCCTCGAGCAGCCGCGACTTGAACTGGAAGTCGATGTCGAACTCGATCCGGGTCCCGGCCGGATCCTCCAGGAACCGCCAGCGGTTCGTCAGCTTGCGGAAGGGGCCGGACAGCAGGTTCACGTCGATCTGACGGTTCGCGCCATCGCGGTGGACGCGGGTGGCGAAGCGCTCCTTCAGGAACGAGAAGCCGACGCCCGCCTCGGCGTCCAGGCTGTCCACGCCCTCGCCCAGCGCGCGCTTGTTCCAGGTCCGCATGGAGGTGATCCAGGGCACGAACTGCGGATAGGACTCCACGTCCCCGACCAGGGCGAAGAGCTGGTCCGGGGTGAAGGGCAGGATCCGGGAGACGTGGTGGTGCAAGGCCGCTACGCCCGGGCCTCGCGCTCCCGCCGCGCCGCCTGCAGGCGGGCGAAGTCCTCACCGGCGTGGTGGGACGAACGCGTCAGCGGGCTGGACGAGACCATCAGGAAGCCCTTGGCGCGCGCGATCTCCTCATAGGCCTTGAACTCGTCGGGGTGGACGAACCGGTCGATGGGGGCGTGCTTGCGGGTGGGCTGCAGATACTGGCCGATGGTGATGAAGTCGACGCCGGCCGACCGCATGTCGTCCATCACCTGCATCACCTCCTCCTTGGCCTCGCCGAGGCCGACCATGATGCCGGACTTGGTGAACTGCTGCGGGTCGCGCTCCTTCACCCGCTCCAGCAGGCGCAGCGAGTTGTAGTAGCGAGCGCCTGGGCGGATCGGCAGGTAGAGCCGCGGCACGGTCTCGAGGTTGTGGTTGAAGACGTCGGGCCGCGCGTCGATCACCTCGCAGACCGCGTCCAGGGGCTTGCGCAGGAAGTCGGGCGTCAGGATCTCGATGGTCGTCTGGGGCGAGGCCGCCCGGATGGCCCGCACCACGGCGGCGAAGTGGGCCGCGCCGCCGTCGGCCAGGTCGTCCCGGTCGACCGAGGTGATGACCACGTGGGCCAGCCCCATCTTGGCCACCGCGTCGGCCACCCGCGCCGGCTCGGTCGGGTCCAGCGGATCGGGCTTTCCCGTGGCGACGTTGCAGAAGGCGCAGGCGCGGGTGCAGGTCTCGCCCATGATCATCATGGTGGCGTGGTTCTTCGACCAGCACTCGCCGATGTTCGGGCAGGCCGCCTCTTCGCAGACCGTGACCAGCCCGTGGCCCTTCACGATCTCCTTGGTGGCGTTGTAGCCCGGAGCCCCTGGCGCGCGCACGCGCAGCCATTCGGGCTTGCGCAGGATCGGACTGTCCGGACGCGACTGCTTCTCGGGGTGACGCGGACGCTTGGCGCCCAGGGTGTCGATGACCACGGCCATGGCGCCTAGATCGTCCCTTCGGCCCCTCGGATCAAGCGCGCATGCCGCCGCGCCCCGACCTCACGGCAAGTTACCGATCTTTTCAGCATCCGCGGGCGCCGCTAGGGTCCCCCCAACGATAATCTGGGAGGCGTTCGCCCTTGCGTGCGTTCGACAGCGCGTCTGCGCAGTCATCCATCTTCGACGCCCTGATTGCGGCGTCCAAGACATACGGGTCCAAGAAGCCGATCCTGGAGGACCAGGAACGCACCCCCCTCACCTATCTCGACCTGATCCGCGGTTCCTTCGCCCTTGGGCGCAAGATCAGCGCGTTCACGAGCAAGGGCGAGCGGGTCGGCGTCATGCTGCCCTCAAGCTCCGGGGGCGTGGTCACGTTCTTCGCCCTCCACGCGTTCGGCCGCGTGCCGACGATGCTGAACTTCACGGCCGGAATCCGGAACCTGAAGGCGGCCTGCGAACTCGCCGGCATACGGACCGTCCTGACGTCTCACCGGTTCGTGGAGCAGGGCAAGCTGCACGACCTGATCGACGCCCTCGAGACCATGACCAACGTCGTCTACCTGGAGGACGTGCGCGCCACGGTGGGCCTGGCCGACAAGTTGTTCGCCGCCGCGGCGGGGGCCCTGCCGAAGCAGTTCCGGACGCCGCTGTCGCCCCGCGAGCCGGGCGTGATCCTCTTCACCTCGGGCAGCTTCGGCGCTCCGCGCGGCGTGGTTCTGAGCCAGGCCAACCTCGTGGCCAACTGTCGCCAGATCGCCCAGCACATCGCGCTGGACACCGACTGGGTGTTCTTCAACCCGCTGCCGATCTTCCATGTGTTCGGGCTGACCGGGGGCGCGCTGCTGCCGATCCTCTCCGGGCTCAAGGCGTTCCAGTACCCGTCGCCGCTGCACGTGAAACAGATCCCGCCGCTGGTGAAGGACACCAAGGCGAACGTCCTCTTCGCCACCGACACCTTCATCAACCAGTACGCCCGCTCGGCCGAGAAGGACGAGCTCTCGGGGCTGACCTTCGTGGTCTGCGGCGCCGAGAAGGTGCGGGACGAGACCCACAACCTGATCCACGAGAAGTTCGGTCCGATCCCGCTGCTGGAGGGCTACGGCGCCACCGAATGCTCGCCCGTGATCGCGGTGAACACGCCCGAGGACAACCGCCGCGGCACGGTCGGCGGGCTGCTGCCCGGCATGGAGACCCGCCTGGAGCCGGTCGAGGGCATTCCCGGCGGCGGCAAGCTGCTGGTCCGGGGACCGAACGTCATGTCCGGCTACCTGCGGCCCGACGGCGGCGTGGAGCCGCCCAACGACGGCTGGCACGACACCGGCGACGTGGTCTCGATCACCGACGATGGCTGGGTGAAGATCCTTGGCCGGGTGAAGCGCTTCGCCAAGGTGGGCGGCGAGATGGTCTCCCTGACCGCCGCCGAGGATCTGGCCGCCGCGGTCTGGCCCGACTGCCGCCACGCGGTGGTCGCCCTGCCCGACCCGAAGAAGGGCGAGCGCCTGATCCTGGTGACCGACCGCCGCGACGCGGACGCCGCGCCGCTGCTGGCGCACGCCCAGCAGATCGGGGCGCCGGAACTGGCGGTGCCCCGCAAGATCATCCGGGTGCCCGAGATCCCCGTCCTGGGCACGGGCAAGACCGACTACGTGGCCCTTCAGCGGATCGTCGACGCCGAGATCAAGCGGGCGGCCTAAGGCCGCGCCGCCCGCGTCGATCAGAGATGCAGCACGCGGCCGTAGGCGTCGAGCGCGGCCTCGTGCATCGCCTCGCTCATGGTCGGGTGCGGGAAGACCGTGGCCTGGATCTCGGCCTCGGTGGCCTCCAGGGTCATGGCCAGGGCGAACCCCTGGATCATCTCGGTGACCTCGTGGCCCACCATGTGCGCCCCGATCAGCGCGCCGGTCCTGCCGTCGAATATGGTCTTCACCAGGCCGTCCGGTTCGCCGGCGGCGACCGCCTTGCCGTTCACCCGGAACGGGAAGCGGCCGACCTTCGGCTCCAGCCCCTGCTCCTTCGCCTGCGCCTCGGTGAGGCCGACCGACGCCACCTGCGGCGTCGTGTAGGTGCAGCCGGGGATCGGCGCCGTGAGGTTGTTCGGCTTCAGCCCGGCGATGTGTTCGATGCAGTGCACGCCCTCGTGGCTGGCCTTGTGCGCCAGCCAGGGCGGTCCGGCCACGTCGCCGATGGCGTAGAGCCCGGGAACGCCCGTGGCGCCATGTGCGTCGGTGACCACGTGGGTCTTCTCGACCTTCACGCCCAGGGCTTCCAGGCCCAGGTCCTCGACGTTGCCGACGATGCCGACCGCGACGATGGCGACGTCGGCCTGGAGGGTCTCGGCCTTGCCGCCGGCCTCGATCTCCAAAGACACGCCCGTCTTGGTCTTCGTGAGCTTCTTCACATTGGCCGGCACGCGGAACTTGATCCCGCGCTTCTCGAACACCTTGTGCGCGGCCTTCGAGATCTCCTCGTCCTCGACGGGCAGGATGCGCGGCATCATCTCCACGACCGTAACATCCGACCCCAAGGCCCTGTAGAAACTGGCGAATTCCATGCCAATGGCGCCGGACCCGATGACCACCAGCGACTTCGGCGCCGCCTTGGGAACCAGGGCCTCGCGATAGGTCCAGACGCGCTCGCCGTCCGGCTCCAGCCCGATGGCGGGGATGGTCCGGGCGCGGGCGCCGGTGGCGAGGATCACATGCTTGGCGGTCAGCTTGCGCTGCCCCACCACGACGGTCGGCGCGGGCGAGCCCTTTTCCAGCCGGGCGGTCCCCTGGACCACCTCGATCTTGTGCTTCTTCATCAGGAAGGTGACGCCGGAATTCATCTGCGCCGCCACCTTGCGCGAGCGCTGGACGATACCGTCGAAGTCGAAACCTCGCTTCTCCACCGACAGGCCATAGTCCTTCAGGTGGTCGAGCTGTTCGTACACCTCGCCCGACTTCAGCAGCGCCTTGGTGGGAATGCAGCCCCAGTTGAGGCAGATGCCGCCCAGCTCGGCCCGCTCCACGATCGCGACCTTGAAGCCGAGCTGCGAGGCCCGGATTGCGGTCACATAGCCGCCCGGCCCAGAGCCGATCACCACGACGTCGAACGCATCAGCCATCAGAGCAAAGCCTCGATCGCGCCTTCCAGCGACTTGGGTTCATCCGTGGGGGCATAGCGGTCGACGACCTTGCCCGAGCGGTCGACCAGGAACTTGGTGAAGTTCCACTTGATCCCCTCGGTGCCCAGCAGGCCCTTCTTCTGCTCCTTGAGGAAGACGTAGAGCGGGTGCGCGGCCGGGCCGTTCACGTCGATCTTGCGCATCAGGGGGAAGTCCACGTCGTAGGTGAGCGAGCAGAAGGACTTGATCTCCTCCTCGTCGCCCGGCTCCTGCGCGCCGAACTGGTTGCAGGGGAAGCCCAGCACCACGAAGCCGCGGTCGCGGTACTTCCGATAGAGCTCCTCCAGGCCGGCGTACTGGCGCGTGAAGCCGCACTTGCTGGCGGTGTTCACGATCAGCAGCACCTTGCCCTGGTAGTCCGCCAGCGGCGCCGGCTGGCCGTCGATGGTCTCGGCCGTGAAATCGTACACGCTCGCCATTTCGTCCCGTCCCTTCGATCAGACGATCATCGTCAGCGGTTCTTCGATCAGCGCCCTGAACGCCTGCAGCCAGCGGGCGCCCGTCGCCCCGTCGACCACGCGATGGTCGCAGGTGAGGGTGACGCTCATCACCGTGGCGATCTCCAGCTTGTCGCCGCGCACCACGGGCCGTTTCTCGCCCGCGCCGACCGACAGGATGCAGCCCTGCGGCTCGTTGAGGATCGAGGCGAAGGTCTTGATGCCGAACATGCCGAGGTTGGAGACCGAGAAGGTGCCGCCCTGGAATTCCTCGGGCTTGAGCTTCTTGTTGCGCGCCCGTTCGGCCAGATCCTTGGCCTCGGTGGCGATCTGGGCGAGACCCTTGGTCTCCGCGGCGCGGATGATGGGCGTGATCAGGCCGCCGGGCACGGCCACCGCCATGGCGATGTCCGCGTGGTGGTGCATGGCGATGCCTTCGGGCGTGTACGAGGCGTTGGCCTCCGGCACCCGCTTCAGCGCCACGGCCGCCGCCTTCATGACGAGGTCGTTGACGCTGACCTTCACGCCCTCCTTCTCGAGCAGGGCGTTGATGCGCGTGCGCGCAGCCAGCAGCCCGTCGATCTCCAGGTCGATGGTCAGCGGGAAGTGCGGCACGTCGCGGAAGCTGTCGGTCATCCGGCGCGCGACCGTCTTGCGCATGCCGTCCAGGGGAATGAGGTCGTAGCTGCCGGGCGGGATGCCCATCTGCTCCAGGCTCTGGGCCTGGCGTGGCGCAGCGGCGGCAGGGGCCGCCGCGGCTGCGGGCCTGGCCTGGCCGGGCTGGGCCTTGTCGATGTCGACCTTCACGATCCGCCCGTGCGGTCCGCTGCCGGTGACCGCCGACAGGTCGATCCCCTTCTGCTCCGCGAGCCGGCGCGCCAGCGGCGAGGCGAAGATCCGGCCGCCGTCCGCCGCCTTGGCGGGTGCGGGCGTCGGAGCCGGCTTCGGCGCTTCCGCCTTGGGGGCGTCCGCTTTGGGCGCTTCCGGCGCCCTGGCCGCAACAGCCTCGGCCTTTGGAGCTTCAGGCTTGGCCGCAGGCGCGGCGGTCTCGCCGTCGCCGGCCAGGCGGGCGATGGGCGTGTTGACCTTCACCCCTTCAGAGCCTTCGGAGACGAGGATCTCCTGGACGACGCCTTCGTCGACCGCCTCGACCTCCATGGTCGCCTTGTCGGTCTCGATCTCGGCGATCACGTCGCCGGACTTCACCGTATCGCCGATCTTCACGTGCCACTTGGCGAGAGTGCCCTCCTCCATCGTCGGAGACAGGGCGGGCATGAGGACGTCCGTCATGCGGGTTCCTTGGAGAGATGGGACAGGGAATGCGCGTTGGCTTCCCAGTTCTGACCGTCGAAGGCCTCGATCACGAGCTCGAAGCCGTCGACCGAGTCGAGGCAGCGGGCGTTGACGCTCCAGCCGTCCGGGTTGGACCGCGGCCGGTAGAAGCTCTTCACGCCGCACTCCGAGCAGAAGAGGTGCTTCGCCACGCGGGTATTGAACGTGTACTCGGCCAGCCGGTCCGCGCCCCTGGTCAGGCGGAAGCGGCTCTCCGGCACGATGACGTGCACGAAGCCGGTCTTGGCGCACATGGAGCAGTTGCAGGTCTGCGCCTCGACCGTGGCCGGCAGGGCCACCTCGAAGCGGACGCCCCCGCAGTGGCAGCCCCCCGCGCGCCAGGTGAAGGGGCTGTCGCTCATCGGTAGCTCACGGCCTTGGCCGCCTTCACGATCCGGTCCACCGACGGCATCGACAGCGCCTCGAGGTTGGCGGCGTAGGGCAGCGGCACGTCTTCCTGGTGGACCCGCGCCGGCGGGGCGTCGAGGTAGTCGAACGCAAGTTCCGTCACCTTGGCCGCCACCTCGGCGCCGACGCCCATCGGGCCCCAGCCTTCCTCGACGGTGACCAGGCGGTTGGTCTTCTTGACGCTCTCGACCACGGTCTCGATGTCCATGGGCCGGATCGTGCGGAGGTCGACGACCTCGGCCTCGATGCCTTCCTTGGCCAGTTCCTCGGCCGCCTGCAGGCAGAATCCCACCATGCGCGAATAGGCGACCAGGGTGACGCCGGTCCCCTCGCGGCGGACCTTGGCCTTGCCGATCGGCACGACCCAGTCGACGCCCTCCGGCACGTCGAACTCCTGGCCGTAGAGCATCTCGTGCTCCAGGAAGACCACGGGGTTCGGATCGCGGATCGCGGCCTTGAGCAGGCCCTTGGCGTCGGCGGCGTCGTAGGGGGCGATGACCTTCAGGCCGGGGACGTGGCCGTACCAGGCCGCATAGTCCTGGCTGTGCTGGGCGGCGACCCGGGCCGCCGCGCCATTCGGCCCGCGGAAGACGATGGACGTCTTGATCTGGCCGCCGGACATGTAGAGCGTCTTCGCGGCAGAATTGATAATATGATCAATGGCCTGCATGGCGAAGTTGAACGTCATGAACTCGACGATCGGCTTCAGGCCGGCCATCGCCGCGCCGACGCCAAGGCCGGCGAAGCCGTACTCGGTGATCGGCGTGTCGATCACCCGCTTGGGGCCGAACTCGTCCAGCAGGCCCCGGCTGACCTTGTAGGCCCCCTGGTACTGGGCGACTTCCTCGCCCATCAGGAAGACGTCGCCGTCACGGCGCATTTCTTCGGCCATGGCGTCGCGCAGGGCGTCGCGGACCGTGGTCTTCACCAGCTTCACGCCCTCGGGCAGCTCGGGGTCGCGCAGGGCCGGCTTCGGAGTCACCGGGGCCGCGCCCTCGCCTTGCGGCTGGGGCCTGGCGGTCTCCGGCGGCTGCTTCTCGGGGTCTCCGGCCGACGCGGCGGGCGCCTCGGCCTTCGCGGGCTGGGCCGCCCCACCCTCGCCGCCCAGCCGGGCGATCGGAGTGTTGACCTTCACCTCTTCCGAGCCTTCGGGGACGAGGATCTCCGAGATCACGCCCTCGTCGACCGCCTCCACCTCCATGGTGGCCTTGTCGGTCTCGATCTCGGCGATCACGTCGCCGGACCTCACCTGGTCGCCCACCTTCACGTGCCACTTGGCGAGCGTGCCCTCCTCCATGGTGGGCGAGAGCGCCGGCATCAGGATGTCGGTCACGCGCTGAGCTCCGTGTAGACGTCGGTGTAGAGTTCGGAGGGGTCGGGTTCGGGTGAGGTGCGGGCGAACTCGGCGGCGTCGGCGACGATCTTCTTCACCTCGGCGTCGATGGCCTTCAGCGTCGCCTCGTCGGCCCAGCCGTTCTTCTCCAGCAGCTCCTCGACGTGGTCGATGGGGTCGCGGGTCTTGCGGACCTCGTCCACCTCCTCGCGCGTGCGGTACTTCGCCGGGTCGCTCATGGAGTGGCCCCGGTAACGGTAGGTCTTCATCTCCAGGATGTACGGCCCCTGGCCCGAGGCGGCGTAGGCGCGGGCCTTCTCCGCCGCGGCCTTCACGGCCAGCACGTCCATGCCGTCCACCTCCTCGCCCGGAATTCCGAACGAGACGCCGCGCTTGTGCAGGCGGGTCTCGGACGATGAACGCTGGATGGCGGTGCCCATGGCGTACTGGTTGTTCTCGATCACGTACACGACCGGCAGCTTCCACAGCTCGGCCATGTTGAAGGCCTCGTAGACCTGGCCCTGGTTCGCCGCGCCGTCGCCGAAGAAGGCGAAGCTGACCTTGCCGTCGCCGCGGTACCAGTTGGCGAGGCCGAGGCCGGTGCCCAGCGGCACCTGCGCGCCCACGATGCCGTGGCCGCCGTAGAAGGCCGCCTCGGTCGAGAACATGTGCATCGAGCCGCCCTTGCCCTTGGACGAGCCGCCGGACCGGCCGGTGAGCTCGGCCATGACTTCCTTCGGATCCATGCCGCAGGTCAGCATGTGGCCGTGGTCGCGGTAGCCGGTGATGATCTCGTCGCCCGGCTGCTTGGCCGCCTCGACGCCCACCGCGATCGCTTCCTGGCCGATGTAGAGGTGGCAGAAGCCCCCGATCAGCCCCATGCCGTACAGCTGACCCGCGCGCTCCTCGAAGCGCCGGATGAGCAGCATGTCCCGGTAGTATCTGAGCAGTTCGTCCTTGCCGGCCGCGGTCTTGTCCGCGCCATTGGCCTTCCGCCGACCGGTCGCCCCGGCCTGTGCGCGCGCCATGCGTCGCTCCCGTGATCGTTCGTTCAACCCGAGGAAGACTGCCGAAGCAGGCTCAGGGTTTCGTTCGGATCACATAGTCCCTCGGGTCGGCGAAGCCTAGCAGGGAGCGCGCCCTTTCCTCCAGCAGATCGGCGGAAAGGCTCGTATCGCGCAGCAGTTGAGCGCGGGCCTCCAGGTCCCGCCGCTGAGCGGTCAGGCGGCGCAGCTCCTGGGTCTTGGCGATCAGGGCGGCGTCGCGCTTGTCGGATTGCAGCAGACCGCCTTCGCCGGTGAAGGCGTGCACCCCGAAATAGAAGATCAACAGCGCCAGGAACGCGGTCGAAAGATAGGGGCGAAAGCGAGCGAGCACGGTGATTCCCAAGGCGATCTCCGCCCTTATCCCGCCCTGATGGTTAAGGCGCCGATAACCTTGTTCAGAGGTTCTTCAGCGCGCCCCGGCCCGCGTAGACCGCCTGGTCGCCCAGCTCTTCCTCGATCCGCAGGAGCTGGTTGTACTTGGCCGTGCGGTCCGAGCGGGCCAGCGAGCCGGTCTTGATCTGACCGCAGTTCGTGGCGACCGCGAGGTCGGCGATGGTTGAATCCTCGGTCTCGCCCGAGCGGTGGCTCATCACGGCCGTGTAGGCGTTGCGGTGAGCCAGGTCGACGGCGTCCAGCGTCTCGCTGAGCGTGCCGATCTGGTTGACCTTCACGAGGATCGAGTTGGCCAGGCCCTTGCCGATGCCCATGCCCAGGCGCTCGGGATTGGTGACGAACAGGTCGTCGCCCACGAGCTGCACCTTGCCGCCCAGCTTGTCGGTCAGCAGTTTCCAGCCGTCGAAATCGTCCTCGGCGCAGCCGTCCTCGATGGTGACGATCGGGAACTTGGCCACCAGGGCGGCGAGGTAGTCGACCATGCCGGCCGGATCCACCGTCTTGCCCTCGCCTTCCATGACGTACTTGCCGCCCTTGAAGAATTCAGTGGAGGCGACGTCGAGGCCGAGGTGGAAGTCCTTGGCCGCCTTGTAGCCGGCGCTCTCGCCCGCCTTGACGATGAACTCCAGGGCCGCCTCGGCGCTGGAGAGGTTCGGCGCGAAGCCGCCCTCATCGCCGACGTTGGTGTTATGGCCGGCGGCCTTCAGCTGCGCCTTCAGGGCGTGGAAGATCTCGGCGCCCATGCGCAGGCCCTCGGCGAAGGTCTCCGCGCCGGTCGGCAGGATCATGAACTCCTGGATGTCGATCGGATTGTCGGCGTGGGCGCCGCCGTTGATGATGTTCATCATCGGCACCGGCAGGACGCGGGCCGAGACGCCGCCGACGTACTTGTAGAGCGGCAGCGCGGCCGAGCTGGCGGCGGCCTTCGCGGTGGCGAGGCTCACGCCCAGGATGGCGTTGGCGCCCAGCCGGCTCTTGTTCTTCGTGCCGTCCAGCTCGATGAGCAGGGCGTCGATGCGGCGCTGGTCCTCCGCGTCGGAGCCGGACAGCGCGTCGTAGATCTCGCCGTTGACGGCGTCGACCGCCTGGCGCACGCCCTTGCCGAGGTAGCGGCCCTTCTCGCCGTCGCGCTTCTCGACCGCCTCGTGGGCGCCCGTGGAGGCGCCGGAGGGCACCGCGGCCCGGCCCATGGAGCCGTCTTCGAGGACCACGTCCACCTCGACCGTCGGGTTGCCCCGGCTGTCCAGGATCTCGCGGGCGATGATGTCGACGATCTCGGTCATGGGAGTCCCCTCGGCGGCTGGCGGCGGAGCCTTAGCCAGCTTCGAGGGCCGGAGCAACGCCGGCTTGACCTCCCTAGCGTCGCGGGCCCATGCGGGCGGACCAGGAGGAGTCCCCCATGTTGCTCGTCGAGAAGCCGCTGGACGGCGTGGCCGTCGTCACCCTGAACCGCCCCGAGGCGATGAACGCCCTCTCCAAGGCCCTGCGCGCGGCGCTGGCCAAGGCGATCACCGAGCTCGACGCCGACCCTTCGGTGAAGGTGGTCGTGCTGACCGGCGCCGGCGAGCGGGCATTCACGGCTGGCCTCGACCTGAAAGAGCTCTCCACCGATCCGCTCGGCATGGGCGCGGCCAACGCCGAGGATCCGGCGCAGAACCCGGCCAACGCGGTCCTCGCCTGCTCCAAGCCGATCATCGGCGCGATCAACGGCGTGGCCATCACCGGCGGGTTCGAGGTGGCGCTGGCCTGCGATGTGCTGCTCTGCTCGACCAACGCCCGTTTCGCCGACACCCACGCGCGGGTCGGCATCACGCCGGGATGGGGCCTGTCCCAGAAGCTCAGCCGCTGCATCGGGCCCTACCGCGCCAAGGAGCTGTCGCTGACCGGCAACTTCATGTCGGCGCAGCAGGCCTACGACTGGGGTCTGGTGAACCGGGTGGTCGCCCCCGACCAGCTGATGCCCGCCGCCCTGGAGCTGGCGGCACAGATGGCCGACATCGAGGCCGATATGCTGGTGACCTACAAGGCGATGATCGACGACGGCTATGCCGCGACCATGGCCGAGGGACTGAAGCTCGAGCACGAACGCTCGGTGGCGCACAATCGCGTGGTCACGCCCGAGATGGTCGCCGCCCGTCGCGAGAAGGTGCAGGCCCGGGGCCGCAGCCAGTAGTCTTCAGAGACAGCCTTCCACGTAGTCGATGGACCGGCCGGCGTGGATCGCCGCCACCCGCCGGTCGGCGCCGATCTCATAGCGAACGCCAAGGCCGCCCTTGGCCGGCCGAAACGTCAGGTAGGCCGCGGGCGGGTCCTCATAGGCGTGCGGCGCGGCGCGGACCGTAGCTCCATAGGCCTTCCGCACGGCCGCAGCCATCGAGCCGACCGTAAGGCCACGGTCGGTCTTCAGTGGGCTGGGACCATAGAGCGTCAGGCGGGTGACCTTCCCGTCCTCGGTCATGACGGTGAGGCCCGAGTCTCCCGGCAGCCGACTCTCCCGGCAGGCGGTGCTGTTCACGCCATCGTCGGGCGCGAGCACCATTCCGAAGCGGTTGACCACGTCAGCCTCACTCATGCCGATCCGCAGCTCGCCCCATCCGGCGGCCGTCAAAGGCGGCGCGGCGGGCCCCGCCTGGCTCGCCAGCGCCCAGGCCGACGCCGCCAGCACGGTCGCGAGCGCCGCCCGCGGCCTCACGTCCGCAGCCGCTCCCAGGGCCCGGTGATGGCCAGGGTCGCCCCGGGCCAGTAGCTGTTGACGAACAGCGTCGAGCCATCGGGCGAGAAGCAGACGCCCGCCAACTCGGTTGTCGGCATGGGGCCATCCGAGGCGCTGCGCACGACCCGGCCCATGGCGTAGACCTTCCCCTCCGGCGTGATCCCCTTGAGGTAGTTCACGCCGCGCAGCTCAACCTTGTCCTCGCAGACCATCAGGTGCCCGTTCGGCGCGATGGCGAGGTTGTCGCACATGTTCATGACCTTGGAGTCCAGCGATTCCACGAACAGCTGGATCCGCCCCGGTTCGCCCGTCTCCCGCGGGTCGCCCTCGAAGCGGCTCGGCTTGTAGCGCATCACCTGCCCGAGGCGTTTGGGCCCGCCGCTGGTGCAGGTGAAGTAGAGCTCGCCCTCGCCGAAGAAGATTCCCTCCCCGCGGGCGAACCAGGCGGCTCCCTTGGCGTGCCCCCGGTCGCGGAGGTCGTCATGCGGATTGTCGACGCCGTCCAGGTCGATCCAGACCGCCTCGCGCCACTGGCCTACCGACCAGTCGGCGCCGGTCCAGTTGCGGCTGTCGCCTCCGTCTCTGAACGCCAGGGCCTGCAGCCGTCCACCCTTCGCCAGCTTGAGCCGATCGTTGGGGAGGAAGCGGTAGAACAGGCCCCGACCATCGCCTTCGTCCTCGGTCAGATAGACCACGCCCGTCCGGGGATCGATCGCGGCCGCCTCGTGCTTGAAGCGCCCGAGCCCCGTCAGGGGCGTCGGCTCCACCAGGCCAGCGGCGCGGCTGGGCACCTCGAAGACCCATCCGTGCGTCTTGCCCAGGGTGACCCCGCCGACGGCCTGGCCGGCGTCGAGCACGATTTCCTCGCAGCTCAGCCACGAACCCCAGGGGGTCACGCCGCCCGCGCAGTTGATGGCCGTGCCCGCGAGGCTGAGATGGCTGCTGACCAGCCGCCTGGCGCGCAGGTCGTACACGAGAGTGCTGGTCCCACCGCAGAGCGCCTTGCCGTCGGCGGTCTGGTCGTAGACCCGCGCGGCGTCGATCTTCCCGGCGAGCGCATGGCCTTTGCCGAAGGCGCCGTAGTTGAGGTCGGTGGGCTTCAGTTCATGGTTCCGGACCAGGATCACCCGATCGCGGTCGAGCGGGAAGCAGCCCATGCCGTCGCACTTGTGCGGCGTCGCCAACCCATCGCTCATCGGGTCGCCTGCCTTCGAGACGACCTGGTAGCTGAAGCCCTCGGGCAGGTCGAAGACGCCGGCGGGATCGGACTGAAGCGGCCCATAGCCCGGCGCTTCGTTCAGATAGCCGTCACCCCCAGGGGCCTGGTCCTGAGCCAGGGCGAAGCGCGAGAAGCCGGCGAAGGCGGCGCCCGTGGCGGCGGCAGAAAGCAGATGGCGGCGCGATAGGGACATGCGGACTCCGATGAGAGGCGCGCACCCTATTCCCTGGCGCGATGACGGCGTGATGACAAACTCGCCACCACAAACGCAAAACGCCGGCCTCGCGGCCGGCGTCCGTTCAGGCGTCAGCGCGCCTAAAGCTTAGTCTTCCTTCGGCGTCAGGACCTGGCGGCCCTTGTACATGCCGGTCTTCAGGTCGACATGGTGCGGGCGCTTCAGCTCGCCGGTTTCCTTGTCTTCGTGGAAGGCGTTCGGGCCCAGCGCGTGGTGCGACCGACGCATGTTGCGCCGCGAGGGCGAAGTTTTTCGTTTCGGAACGGCCATCGGAGTATCTCGCGGCGTGAAAATTCGGCGGCGGCCTGTGGGGGTCGCCTTTTGTGAGCGGCGGCTTATGCATGAAACCCCGCGCGCGATCAAGCCGCCTCAGCTAGAGTTTACACCGTCAGGCTGGTGGGGAGGCCATGATGCCGCAGGAATTGATCTTCGCCCCCATGGGCGCGATGGCGTTGCTGACCTTTGTCGTGCTGGGCTTCATCCCGGCGCGCCGGTTCCGCGCCGCGGCGGCAGGACGGGTCAAGGCCGACGACTTCCGATTCGGCGAATCGCCCGCTGTTCCGGGCGACGTCTCGATCCCGAACCGCAACTACATGAACCTGCTGGAACTGCCGACGCTCTTCTATGTGGCGGGGCTCATGTACTACGTCGCCGGCCGGCTCGATCAGGCCGCGCTGGTGGTCGCCTGGACCTACGTGGGCCTGCGGGTGATCCACTCGGCGATCCACCTCACCTACAACAATGTCTTCCACCGCCTGACGGCCTTCGCCCTGTCGAACGTGGTGCTGATGGCCTTCTGGGCCCTGTTCTTCGTCTAGCCGGCCGTCAGAAGCCGCTTCGGCGCAACGGTGGACCACGCGAGGCGCAGCAGGCTCTCGAGCCGAGCGTGGTCGAGCCGCTCGAACCAGACGACGGTCCAGCCCTTTCGCCCGTAACTGCCGGCGACCGGTTCGACGACGCCATCATCCAGCAGGTTGTGCTGATCCTCCGGCGTCAGCTTCAGCACGATGCGCGGGTGATCCACGTGAACGGTGCAGAAGATCTTCTTCGCCACCCGGAAGGACGGGATGTCGAAGTGACTTTCCTCATAGGCCGCGGGAAGCGCCAGGGCGGCCCGGCGGACGTCGTCTCGCGTCAGCATGCCCACAGGCTAGCAGAGCCTGCGGCCGCGCATCAGACCAGTCGGCTCCGCTCCTTGGCCGCGCCGATGAAGCTGGCGAACAGCGGATGCGGCTCGAAAGGTCGGCTCTTCAGCTCGGGGTGGAACTGCACCCCGACGAACCAGGGGTGGTCCTGCCGCTCGCAGATCTCGGGCAGCACGCCATCGGGCGAAAGGCCCGAGAAATTGAGCCCCGTGTTCTCGATCGCTTCCCGATAGCGGATGTTGACCTCGTAGCGGTGCCGGTGGCGCTCGCTGATGGTCGGGCCGCCATAGATCGACGAGACCTTCGACCCCGGGGTCAGCACCGCATCGTAGGCGCCCAGGCGCATGGAGCCGCCCAGGTCGTCGCCTTCGCGGCGCGTCTCGCGGGTGTTGCCGCGCACCCATTCCGTCATCAGGCCGACGATCGGCTCGGACGTGGGGCCGAACTCGGTGGACGAGGCCTGCTTGATGCCCGCCAGGTTCCGCGCCGCCTCGATCATCGCCATCTGCATGCCGAAGCAGATGCCGAAATACGGAATCCCGTGCTCACGCGCGAACCGGACGGCCCGGATCATGCCCTCCGAGCCGCGCTCGCCGAAGGCGCCCGGAACCAGCACGCCGTGGACGTTGGTCAGCCGCTCGGCGATCAGGGCTTCTTCCTTCTCGAAGGCCTGGCCCTCGATCCAGTCCAGCTTAACCCGCACGTTGTTGGCCACGCCCCCGTGGACCAGCGCCTCCACCAGCGACTTATAGGCGTCGGTCAGGGCGGTGTACTTGCCGACGATGGCGATGTTCACCTCGCCGTCCGGATGGCTCAGGCGGTGGGAGATGTCCTCCCAGCGCGACAGGTCGGGCGCGGGGGCCGTCTCGGTCAGGCCGAAGACGTCCAGCACCTCGGCGTCCAGGCCCTCACGGTGATAGTCGAGCGGCACGGAATAGATGTTGGCGCTGTCCATCGCCTGGATCACGGCGCTCGGGCGCACGTTGCAGAACAGCGCCAGCTTCTTCCGTTCGCCTTCCGGGATCGGCATGTCGCAGCGGCACAGCAGGATGTCGGGCTGGATGCCGATCGACCGCAGCTCCTTCACCGAGTGCTGGGTCGGCTTCGTCTTCATCTCGCCGGCCGTCTTGATGAACGGCAGCAGCGTCAGGTGGATGAAGCACGCGTGGCCGCGGGGCAGCTCCTGGCCGAGCTGGCGGATCGCCTCGAAGAACGGCAGGCCCTCGATGTCGCCGACGGTGCCGCCCACCTCGACCAGCACGAAGTCGACGCCCTCGCCCGGATCGGACAGGACGAAATCCTTGATCTCGCCGGTGACGTGCGGGATCACCTGGACCGTCGCGCCGAGGTAGTCCCCGCGACGCTCCTTCTCGATGATCTTCTTGTAGATCTGACCCGTGGTGATGTTGTCGGCACGGGTGGCGTTCACGCCCGTGAAGCGCTCGTAGTGCCCGAGGTCGAGGTCGGTCTCGGCCCCGTCGTCGGTCACGAAGACCTCGCCGTGCTGATAGGGACTCATCGTCCCCGGATCGACGTTCAGATACGGGTCGAGCTTACGGAGGCGGACCTTGTAGCCCCGCGCCTGCAAAAGGGCGCCGAGCGCTGCGGACGCGAGACCTTTTCCTAGGGAGGAGACCACGCCGCCGGTGATGAAGATGTACCGGGCCATGGGCGTTCAGATTAGCCGCGATTCGCCGGGCCGACGCGGCCCGAATGCCATCTATCCACGGCTACTTCGCCGCAGGCTGGGCCGGCGCGGGTTGCGCAGGCTCGGCGGGGATGGCGCCGAAGGGGCTGTTGATCGTCGGCGCGGGGGCCTGCAGCGGCGCGGGGCCGGCCGGCTGGGCGCCGTTGGCGGGCGGCTGCGGAACCGTCTTGTTCAGCTCGGCCGGGTTGATGGCGTTGACCTTCAGGCGGTCGACGACCGAGGCCGAGCCGCGCTCGTGGCCCGCGATGATGGTCAGCAGCAGGCCCAGCGAGAAGAAGATCGTCGCCAGGATCCATGTAGTCCGGGTCAGCAGGTCGGCCGAACCGCGCACGGACATCATGGCGTTGGTCCCGCCGCTGACGAGGCCACCGCCTTCCGAACGCTGCAGAAGGACCACCACGACCAGGAAGAAGGCCACGATGATCTCGATCACCAGCAGGATGTTCAGCAGCATCTATCGTCTTTCCGGTGCGTGCGGGCGGACTGGCCCCGCCGAAATGAAGCGCGCGCTCTATCACCACGGCCGCGCCAAGGCCATAGCTAGTGCGCCGCACCCCGGTTGGCAAAGGGCGTCGGCGCGCCTTACCTCACCCGTATGAGCCATCCGATCGCGATCACGGGTTTCGACCACATCGTCCTGCGCGTCCTGGACAAGGACCGGGCGCTCGGCTTCTACTGCGGCGTCCTCGGCCTCACGGTCGATCGCGACCGCCCGGACATCGGCCTGACGCACATCCGCGCGGGCGCGCAGATGATCGACCTCGTCACCATCGACGGCCGGCTGGGCGCCGCTGGCGGCGCGGCGCCGGGCCCTGAAGGCCGCAACCTCGACCACTTCGCCCTGCAGGTCCGCCCCTTCGACGAGGCGGCGATCCGGGCCCACCTGTCCGCGCACGGCGTGGCCGTGGTCGAGGAAGGTCCCCGGTACGGCGCGGATGGCGACGGCTTCTCGCTCTACGTCCGAGACCCGGACGGCAATACGGTGGAGCTGAAGGGGCCCGGCGCCTAGAGCGCCCGGATGATCCCCAGGAAGTCCTCCGCCTTCAGCGAGGCGCCGCCGACCAGCGCGCCCCCCACTTCCGCCGCATGCAGGATCTCGGAGGCGTTGCTCGGCTTCACCGAGCCGCCGTAGAGGATCGGAACCTTGCGCCCCTCCTCGCCGAACTGCTCGACCAGGGTCGCACGGATCGCCTTGTGGACCTCCTCGATCTGCTCGATCGTCGGGGTCAGGCCGGTGCCGATGGCCCAGACGGGTTCGTAGGCCACCGCGAACGCCTTGCCCTTCAGTTCGGCCGGCAGCGAGCCGCGGACCTGCCCGGTGACCAGGGCCAGGGTCTCGCCGGCCTGGCGCTGGTCCAGGGTCTCGCCGACGCACACGATAGGCTCCAGGCCGGCGCGCAGGGCGGCCGACACCTTCTGTGCGACGACCGCGTCGGTCTCGCGATAGCCGGCCCGGCGCTCGGAGTGACCGAGGATTGCCAGCTTCGCCCCCGCGTCGGCCAGCATCTCGGCCGAGATGTCCCCGGTGAAGGCCCCGGCGTCGTCCCAGTGATGGTCCTGGCCGCCCACCAGCACCGGCGCGCCCTTCAGGGCCTCCGCCAGCCGGTGGATCAGGATCGACGGCGGACAGATCGCCACGCGGGCGGGCGTGTCGCCCAGGCCTGCCGCCACGGCCTTCGCCTCGGCCAGCGAGGCCGACAGGCCGTTCATCTTCCAGTTTCCGGCGATCAGCGGCTGGGGCGCGGTCATTCAGTGCTCTCTCGTGGAGTCCGTTCAGAGCCCGCGCGGTTAAGGCATGCGGGCGCGGCTGTCACCTCCCCTGCCCGCGCGCTTGCGGGGGCGAAGCCCACTCCACTATACCGGCGCGCACGCTACGCCCGGGAAAGGACCCGAATGCTCGCCGCCATCCGCAAGTTCGCGCAATCCTGGCCCGCCAGGATCCTGCTGCTGATCCTCGCGATCAGCTTCGTCGGCTGGGGCGCCAATCAATCGGGCCTGTCCGCCATCTCGGGCGACCAGATCATCAAGGCCGGGTCGCGCACGATCGGCACGCTCGAGTTCCGCCGCGAGTACGACAACTACAAGAAGCGGATGGAGCAGCAGAGCGGCCAGCAGATCACCCAGGAGGTCGCCGAGCAGAACCGGCTCGACACGGTGGTGCTGAACGGAGTCGCCACCCGCGAGGCGTTCGCCGAGCTGCTGTCCAAGGTGGGCATCCACCCCTCGGACAAGCTGATCCTCGACCAGATCGAGAAGATCCCGGCGTTCTTCGATCCGATCACGGGCCGCTTCGACAAGAAGACCTTCGAGCAGCGGCTGGGCGAGAACGGCCTGACGCCGAAGATGTTCGACGCCGTCCTGCGTGACGAGATGGCCGGCCAGCACTGGGCGGTGGCGATCCAGAACGGCCTGGCCGTGCCCCGCACGTACGGCGGCCTGGCGGCGGTGTTCGCGCTGGAGAGCCGCGACCTGTCGTACTTCGCGCTGACGCCCGCGAGCGTCCCGCAGCCGCCGGCGCCCACCGACGCCCAGCTCACCGCGTTCATCAACGAGAACAAGGCGCAGCTGACGCGCCCCGAGATGCGCGTGATCACGGTCGTGCCGTTCACCCCGCAGGCCGCAGCGGCCGCGGCGTCCGGCCCGATCGACCCGGCCGAGCTGCAGAAGCGCTACAATTTCCGCAAGGACACGCTCTCCCAGCCCGAGACGCGCACGCTCGTCCAGATCCCGGTCAAGGACCAGGCGGCGGCGCAGCAGGCCGTCGCGCGCCTGCAGAAGGGCGAGGCGCCGGCCGCCGTCGCCAAGTCGCTGGGCGTCGACGCGGTGACCTACGAGGAGAAGCCGCTCACCGCGATCGCGGACCGCAAGGCCGGTGAGGCCGCCTTCAAGATGGTCGCCGGCCAGGTCGGCGCCGTGCAGGGCGACCTCGGCCTTTCCGTGGTCAAGGTGACCTCGGTCACCCCCGGCCGCGAGGTCACGCTGGAACAGGCCCGTCCGATGCTCGAGGCCGAGATCCGCAAGGACATGGTCGCCGAGAAGGTCTACGCCCAGACCCAGGCGTTCGACGACGCGCACCAGGGCGGCGCCAGCCTCGCCGAGGCGGCCCAGAAGGCCGGCGTCTCCACCCAGACGATCGGCCCGATCAGCGCCCAGGGCGTCGACGAGCAGGGCCGTCAGCTCCAGGGCCTGCCGCCGAAGATCCTCGAGACCGCCTTCACCCTGCCGTCCGGCGGCGACAGCGAGATCACGGAACTGGGCGACGGCGCCTACTTCGCGGTCCGCGTCGAGAAGGTCGTCCCGGCGCGCGTGCCGCCGCTGGCCGAGATCCGGCCGATGATCACCCAGGCCTGGATCCGCCGCGAAGTGGTCAAGGCGCTGGAGGCCAAGGCCGCCGCGCTCACCGAGCGGGTCAAGAAGGGCGAGAGCCTGGAGGCCGTCGCTGCCTCCGCCGGGGCCTCGGTCGTCCGCGTGCCGGGCCTGACCCGTCAGACGGCCCAGGCGCAGCAGCAGCAGCTCGGGGGCGAGGTGCTGGGCCGCGCCTTCGCGAGCAAGCCGGGCGAGGCCTGGTCGGCCCGCATGCCGAACGCCCTGGCCGTCGGCCAGATCAGCAACGTGCGCATGGACGCCGGCCCGACCGCCGCGCGCCTGGCGGAAGCCAACCGCGGCGAACTCACCCAGGTGCTGTTCCGCGAGATGGGCGAGGCCGCGCAGGTCTACGCCCGCAGCAAGCTCAAGGTGAAGGTGAACGCCGAAAAGGCGCGCGCCGCCGTCGGGTTCGCCCCGCTCGAAGAAGCCAAGGCCGGCAAGGGCGAGGCGGAGAAGAAGAAGTGACGCTGGAGCCGCCGTTCGACGCCTTTCGATCGACCTACGAAGCCGGCGCTCCCCAGGTCGTCTGGACCCGGCTGATCGACGATCTGGAGACGCCGGTCTCGGCCTTCCTCAAGATCGGCCACGGCAAGCCCTACGCGTTCCTGTTCGAATCCGTCGAAGGCGGCGCCTTCCGGGCCCGCTACTCGATCATCACCCTCAAGCCCGATCTGGTCTGGCGGTGCCGGGGCGACGAGGCCGAGATCGCCCGCGGCGCCGACATCGAGGCGAATCGCTTCACGCCCCAGGCGGGCGGCGCGCTGGACAGCCTGCGCGATCTGCTGGCCGCCTCGCGCATCGAACTGCCGCCGGGCCTGCCGCCGATGGCCGCCGGGGTCTTCGGCGCACTGGGCTACGACACCGTCCGGCTGGTTGAGGACCTGCCGAACATCAACCCCGATCCGCTCGGCCTGCCCGATGGCGTGCTCGCGCGGCCGTCGGTCGTGGCGATCTTCGACGCCATCGCCCAGGAGATCCTGCTCGTCACGCCGGTGCGCCCCGACGGCGCCTCTGCCCAGGCGGCCTATGCCGCCGCCGAAGCGCGGCTGAAGGCGATCGTGGCCGACTTCCGCAAGCCTGCGCCCCCGCTGAGCGGGACGGGCGTGCCCGAGCCCGACCGCTTCACCACGCCGGTGAGCCGCGAGGACTACCGACGGGTGGTCGACAAGGCGAAGGAATACATCCGCGCCGGCGACATCTTCCAGGTGGTGCCCAGCCACCGCTTCCGCGCGCCCTTCGCCCACGATCCGTTCGCGCTCTACCGGTCGCTGCGCCGGACCAACCCCTCGCCCTTCCTGTTCTTCCTCAACTTCGGCGACTTCCAGCTCGCCGGCTCCAGCCCCGAGATCCTGGTGCGCCTGAGGGACGGCAAGATCACCATCCGGCCGATCGCCGGCACCCGTCCGCGCGGCGCGACGCCCGAGGAGGACCGCCGCCTGGAGGAAGAGCTGATCAACGACCCCAAGGAGCGGGCCGAGCACCTGATGCTGTTGGACCTCGGCCGCAACGACGTCGGCCGGGTGGCGATGCTGAAGCGCGCGGGCGCCAACGAGCCGCAGCCGCGCAGCCGCGCGCCACGGGTGCGGGTCACCGACAGCTTCTTCGTCGAACGCTACAGCCACGTGATGCACCTGGTCTCCAACGTCGAAGGCGACGCCCCCGAGGGACTCGATCCTGTGGACGTGGTCATGGCCGCCCTGCCCGCCGGCACGCTCTCCGGCGCGCCCAAGGTGCGGGCCATGGAGATCATCGACGAGCTGGAGATCGAGAAGCGCGGCATCGGCTACGCCGGTGCGGCCGGCTACTTCGGCTCGGACGGCTCGGTGGACACCTGCATCATCCTGCGCACCGCCCTGTTCAAGGACGGGATGATGTACGTCCAGGCGGGCGGCGGCGTCGTCGCCGACAGCGACCCGGACGCCGAGTACGACGAGACCCTGCACAAGGCCCGAGCCCTGCGCCGCGCGGCCGAGGAGAGCTGGCGCTTCGTCTAGCTCAGAAGGAGAGCTGCACCCGCGTGGTGACGCTCTCGCCGTCGTCTGAACCGGCATAGGCGCCCGAGCGGTTCTCGAGCGACCAGCGGCTGGCGTTCATGCTCAGGCGCAGCCACGCCTCCGGGCGCCAGGTCAGGCCCAGGGTGACCGCATCGCCGAGGCCGCCCAGCGGCGCGTCGGTGCTATCGAGGTGCTCCAGCCGGCCAGAGAGCTCGAGGGCGCCCTTGCCGCCGCGCGAGACCGGCGCGGCGGGCGCCTGGCGCACGAACGTGCCGCCCTTACGCCCGTAGGCCGGATGGTCGGGAGTCAGCGAGACGCCAGCTTCGGCCGCCCACGCGCGGACCGTCGCGTCGACCGGTGTCGCCGAGACTGCCCGCTGGCCGTACTCGACCAGGGACCACGCCCGCCGGCCGAAGGCGCCCAGCTCGAAACCGACCGCGTCGGCCGAGGCCGGTTGCTGGATCGACCCAAGCGATACTTGCAGCGCGTCGTTGAAG